>JABHVN010000007.1 GCA_018658265.1 Candidatus Woesearchaeota archaeon
CAGTGAAATGGAAGCTGATCAAGCTAAATTAGAAGCTGAATATGACAGACTACAAAACGGTTGGTCAAACATTCAAAACTACCAAGATGCTTACGCTCTTTCAAAGAACGTAAACGACTTTATTAAAAATAAAGCAATCCCGGAAACAAAAAGAATTCATGCAAGTGCTGTAAACGAATACAGAATACTAACTGCATAAATTTAGAAACTGCGTGATTAAGTTCACGCTTTTTCTTTTTTTACTTCTAATTTTTACAAAAAACAAAAACAATAAGTTTAAATACAGAAGTATATGTTACAAAATAGTAATTACACAATATATTACATATTTTGTAACTGCAATAAACTAAGTTCATATTAATTTATGAACGGAGGAACAAATGAAAAAAACAACAAAAAGAACTGTTCGAAAAGCAGTAAGAAAAGTTGCAAGGAAAACCGCAAGGAAATCTGTTGCAAGAAAGACAACTGCGAGAAAAAGAACAGCAAAGAAAGCTGTAAGAAAGACTGCAAGAAAAGCAGTAAGGAAAACAGCTAAGAGAGCTACAAGAAAAAGAACTGTTAGAAAGGCAGTAAGAAAAGTTGCTAGAAAAACTAAAGCAAGAAAGACAACTGCAAAGAAAACAGCGAAAAAGACTACAAGAAAGAGAGCTGTAAAGAGATCCGCAAGGAAATCTACAAGAAAGACTGTTAGAAAGGCAGTACGAAAGACAGCTAGAAAGGCTACAAAAAGAAGAACTGTTAGAAGAAAATAATCTTCTAGCTAACGGGTCTGAAATACAGGCCCAATATTTTTTTAATTATTTTTTAATTCTCAAAACAGTCAAAGTCCAATTTCTATAACCCTTATCTCTTCTTTGAATGTCTGAAGACTCCTGGGTAAGTATTTCATCAATAGTTAATCCTTCAACCCAATTATATGCACCATTAATAAAATGAACATCGTCTGCAACATAAATTAAACTTCCATTAGGCAATGCATTAACTAACCCATTAACAAGACCATTACGAAAACCTTCCTCTTTAGAAGTATCAGTTTTTGAAAAGAATAGTGCATTAGATAGATAAACTTTATTCATATTAAGGCCATTAAAAATTAATCCTTCTTCAGAAACATTACCTATAATCTCTGAAAAATCTAAAGGTGGTAACAGTTCAAATTGTTCTGCTTTTTCTCTAATTCTTTCGAACCTACCTTCTTCAAAAAAATAATCATTTCTAGAATTTCTTCTTCCACAATTTTTATTTACACCATATTTTCTTCTTAATAATTCAAATTTCTCTTGCTCATCAAGTTCATTATTTAACGGCCAAACAAAAGAAGATACATCGCCCTGCTTTAACAAATCCAACCTATTTCCAATAAAGTCTCTTTGAACCGGATCAATATCTAAAACTGCAACAGAATTAGCATATTCTAATAGTGCAAAGGCTGGATCTCCAGAGCCACCAATTGCAAGAACATTATCTTCCGGAGAAATATCTAAACTATGAACGATTGCATCTAAGGACTCATTAGTGCAAGGAAAAGTAACATAACTTGTATCCAAGTTAGAAATAGACATTTTAACTAATTCAAAGAATTACCTTTATTCCACATAGTATCAAACATTATACTAAATGATTTGGAAAAATAAGGAGCATTAACTATTACTGCTGAATCATAGGTTTCATGAACACTCTCGTCGTCAGATACCATAAATAATACTTGGTTCTTATCGACTACACAGAATCTTGCATCTAAACCTTCAACTTTCTTAAAAGCAACAGATTCCTTAACTTCTTTAGAAAAGCCATCTAAGTTCTCTACAGGTGCAGCAACTTTAATTTCAACACCCTTGTTTTTTAATTTTGTAAATACGCTCTTGAACTTTTTCATCTTTCTCAAAGCGCCTTCTTCAGTAGTTGCAATTACAACTTCTTTCTCAGCACCCTCTAACATCCCTTTCAATTGAGAATAAATTGCATCTCTTCCTTGAACGGAACCTGTTAAATTTGTAGAATCAACTTTTTGAATACCTTGAGTATATAATAAATTAAGATCTGTAAATAATGGCTCGTCTTTAATGTTTCCTAACTCTTCAAGTCTAGCCTTACTCTTTTCTTTAACTTGATCTTTAATTCTTCTAATAATATAATTAGGTTCTATTGCAATATACTTAATCGGTTTACCTAATTTCATCATTACAAAACCTTTTTTCTCTAAAGAATCTAAAACATCGTAACTTCTACTTCTTGGAATTTGAGAACTATCACTTAATTCACCTGCAGTAGCTACTCCCCTGCACAACAAACTAGTCCAGATTTTTACTTCATAAATATTAAGATCAAATGATGCCCTTAACTTTTTCAATAATTCATCTTTTACTATCATCTAAATACCTTCAATTGAGTAAGATATTATAGAAAAGCTGCCTTTAAAAAACTTTGGGTTATTATTCATCCCACAGTGGTAAAAAAATAAGTAATGGCCGTTTAAAGCCATTTAAACTAAAATGATTATAAACTGAATTCGTTACCCAAATCCTCTAAATCATCAAGTCCTAGGTCGCCTTCAAGATCATCTAGACCTTCTAAGTCGCCTTCTAATCCGCCCAAATCCTCGCCGCTTTCGGGAGCTGCTGGAGCAGATGTCTCAGTATCCTCGGTTCCTTTTGGTTCTCCTGAAGAGCATCCAACTAGGAAAATTAAGAGTACTAAAGAAGCAATGATTAATCCTATTTTTTTCATAATAACACCTACCTGTTTTAATATATCAATTTAGTTTATCATCCTATTTAAACATTTCTAAATAAGATAAGAGGGTTTTAACCCCTCATTTATGCCTTAATTATTCTTCCTCGTCTTCGGAATCTTCTTCATCTTCAGAGTCGCCTTCTTCGTCGTCATCTTCATCTTCGGAATCTTCTTCATCTTCGGAATCTATTTCTTCTAAAAGTTCAACTTCTATGTCGGAAACTTCAACAATTGAAGATCTAACTTCTTCCATAGCTTCTTGTCTTTCTTCAGAGCTTTCTGATCTTTCAAGTCTTTCAATATGAGGTAAAACTTTAGGGTTGTTACCATATCTATTTCTTAGTTTTTTGGTAATTTCTTCCCTATGCTCTTTTGCAAAAGCTCTAACTTTATCATTTTGTGAAAAGTTTTGTAACTTTTTTCCAAAAGTTCTTAATTCATCAGTTAATGCCATATATTCTTCTTCAGACATTTCGCCATCGCTTACTGCACCATAAAAGATATCATAGGATTCATATAATTCTCCTCTAACTTCTTCCATTCTGTTTAATGCATCTGGATGATTCTCTAAGAATTTAGGTGAGTTTTCTGCTCGATCCATCATTCTTTCTATAATGTCTATAGAATTTTCATTAACACGTGCTGCAAAGGTTACAAATTTAATTGCTTTCTCTTCTTCGTAGTTATTCTTTAAACTGTTGAAGATATTCTTAATTTTACCTTTGTTCCTATTAACTAAAGATTTGTAGTCCCTAGTTCTTCTAGTTTTTTCAACATCGTCTATTCTTTCTATTCTAACTGAATCAGAATCTACTCTTCCAATTCCTCTTGAAGGTCCGCCTGCAACAGATCCACTTAAGGGTCTTAATACAATAGGGCCGCCTACTGCTCTAGGTGAAGGCGCTGCTTGAATTCCTGTAGAATCTCTTGCTTGCACTCCAACTCTATCACTACCAATTTCAATTAATTCTTGTGCAAATGCTGCCGGTAGCATTCCAATTATGAACATTGATATCATGATTACTGAATATAATTTTTTCATTTTCATTTGTTCCTCCATAAATGAATAAACTACAAATCTCAACTTTATTTATAAAGATGCTTTAGAAACCCTTTAGAAGACACTTAAAAAAACTTTATTTGAACAAATTTAACAGAAAAACATCAAAGGTAAAGCTTTTATATTTCTCTACAAGAAATTTAGATATGGAAATTAAAAAGAGTGTACTAGTATTTATTTTCTCAATCATTATCCTGGGAGCTCTTGCTCCAATTGCAAATGCTGCAACAGTACAAGGTTCGGTTTTTGATATATTCTTAGATGAATTAGATAAAGCAGTAATTACAATAGACACTGAACCTCAGCAAACATCTGTTTCGAGGGGAGGAGTTTATTCTTTTGAATTGTCTCCTGGAACATATACCATTAACGCAGTTTTCTATGGAGAAGACACAACATATGAAGCTGAAGAAGAAATTAAAATAAAAAAAGAAGGAAACTTTAGAATTGATTTAATTTTAACTCCTAACTTAGATCAAGAAATTCTTGGAGAAGACAATAATGAATTTGAAGAATTAAACACAGACTTTACATTAGAAGAAGAAAGGGGAATTAATTGGGGGATGATCATAACTTTAATTGCAATAATGCTAATAATATTATACTTCCATTTATCTAAAAGTCATTTCATAAGGGAAGTAGATGAATCTGAATTAAAAAGTGAAAACGAAGAAGAACTAGAAAGAGTTCTTAAATTTCTAAAAAACTTTGGTGGAAGAGCAACACAAAAAGACATAAGGAAAAAGTTCCCATCATCTGAAGCTAAAATTTCTTTAATGATTACAGAATTAGAATCAAAAGGACTTGTTAAAAAGATAAAGAAAGGAAGAGGAAATATAATAATTCTCACAAAAGAAGGAACGAAGAAGTAATATGGGTAAAGAGCACAAAGATCCAATATACCAACATGGAAGCAAGAGAGGCTACAGTTTCATTAGATACGCAGGATTATACGATTTTAAAGGCATTCTAAAAGATTCTAAGTCTAAATTAGAAAGTGAAAAATATGATATTTACGACAAACAACATGATGAAAAAATAAGTTCTAGTGGAAAGGACATGAAAATTGTCTTACAAGGGTCCAAAGAAGTAACAGAATATGTTAAATTCGAAATGGAAATAACTATTATCATAATGGGTCAAATTGACGTAATGGTAAACAAAAAAAGAGTTCAAAAAGGAAACTTGGAATTCAGAGTTATGTCCAAAATGAGTAAGAATCATTCAGGGTATCACAAAACATCAGTATTCAAAAAAAGTACATTGGGAAATATTCTGAAAAACTTTTACGAAAAGTTTATTATCCAAGAAGAACTGAGTGATAGAGAAGATGTACTATTTGATCACGGAAAAGATCTATTAGATGCAATAAGAAAGAGATTATTATAACATGGCATACACAGACTATATTGAAAAAGGAAACAAAGTAGAATTTAACGGCCAATTCATATTAAACGATGTTTACAAAGAGATTTGTAAGTGGGCAAAGAAAAATAGATATCATGTAGATGAAAAAGCATACAAATGTGATAGAGATAGTGGTGAAGAAACACTAATAATTATTTTAGAATTAGTAAAAAAAGCAAGTGATTATGCTAAATTAGGATTAGAATTAACAATTAGTGCCGAAGGAATTAAGAATAAAAAAGTAAAAAATAAGGTAATTCAGGAAGGCAGCATTTCAATTACTACAGATTCATACATAAAAAGAGACTATGATGATGTATGGAGCAGAAAATTCTTCATGAGATTTATGAGAGAATTCTTCGATAAATTCATAGCACATAATCAATTTGACGCAGACTGTGGTGAGTGTAAAAAGGACATAAAAAACCTTAACAACACCATAAAAGACTTCTTTAACGCCCCTAAGCTCAAAAAGTAAAGTATATAAGGGGGAATATATACTCCACAATACTGCCCACCGCAGAATCACTCAATTGAGCGACGATGAAATCAAGCAATGAACCTTGGGAGTTAGTCGTGGGCTAAAACATATATCATACTCACAAATCGATAAAATCGTATAAAATCAAGAAATAAGAAATGCCTAACGGCAATCATGATCATTGTGGTCAATTGACCCATATCTAGAGAGTAGTTGACAACTGCAAAACTCGAATGAACCTAAATGGTTCCAATAGATTTCTTGACAATTTGATGAGGATTAATAAAAAGCGCATATGGAGGCGCATAAAATGGGAAAAATAAGTTTAGTATCAGCAAAATACATAATTCATGCCTCAATAAATGTAGAAGGTATGGTCGACAGACCTGACGTTATTGGTTCAGTTTTTGGACAAACAGAAGGACTATTAGGTTCAGACTTAGAATTACGTGAACTTCAAAGTTCAGGAAGAATAGGTAGGATCGAAGTAGAAATAGAAAACAAAGAAGGAAAGACTAGCGGAACAATTAATATTCCAAGTTCTTTAGACAAGACAGAAACAGCACTTATCGCTGCAGCAATAGAAACAATTGAAAGAATTGGACCTTGTAATGCAAAGGTTAACGTAACAATGCTTGAAGATGTTAGGGCTGCAAAGAGAGGGTTAGTAATAGATAGAGCAAAGGCACTTCTTAGCAAACTAACTCATGGAACTCTTCCAGATACAAGAGAAATCAAAGAAGAAGTTTCAGAAAGTGTAAAAATTGCAGACATTGTAACAATTGGTAAAGATAAATTATCTGCAGGACCAGATGTAAAGGATTCAAAAGAAATAATCCTTGTAGAAGGTAGAGCAGATGTAGTTAACTTACTAAAATACGACATAAAAAATTCAATTGCTATGAACGGAACCTCTGTTCCTAAAACAATAATTGATTTATCTAAGAAAAAGGATATAACTGTATTCTTAGATGGAGATCGTGGCGGAGACTTAATTTTAAGAGAACTTAAAGAAGTTGCAAAAATTAAATTTGTTGCAAGGGCACCAGATGGAAAAGAAGTTGAGGAAATAACTCATAAAGAAATTCATCAAGCACTTAGAAACAAAATTAAATTTGAAACTGCAATTGAAAATTTAGGTACTGGTGAAAAACCGAATCCTAGATTCTCAAGAGACAGACCGAATCCTAGATTCTCAAGAGATAAGCCTAATCCAAGGTTTTCAAATGACAGACCGAATCCTAGATTCTCAAGAGATAAGCCTAATCCAAGGTTTTCAAGAGACAGAGATTTCAAACCAAGAACTTTTGAAGAAAGGCCAGTTAGAATTCCTGTAGCTCAAAGAGAAAAGTTCACAAAATTAATGGACGAGCTAAAAGGTTCTAAGGAAGCATATCTCTTGGATAGAGACTCCAATGTATTAGGTAAGGTTCCTACAAAAGAAGTAGGTTCTACAATGCAAGATCTAGGAAGATCTGCAAACACCATCCTAGTTGATGGATCTCTTACAAAAGATATTCTTGAATCTGCAGAAACTGCAAGAATCAAATATTTAATAGGGACAAAATCCCTTTTGAAAGAAGTACGTTCAAGAGTGAAGGTTCTAACAATAAAGGACCTTCAGCAATGAACAAAACATATTTAAGCGTGGCTTGAATTATTATTTTAGAGGTGCAAGTATTTGGAATACTCTAATAATAAAAAATTCAGGAATTGGTCACGCTTCATTATTCTTTTTATAGCATTGAGTGCTATATTTTTAGGAGCATACTATTCAGGATTCACAAGAGAATATTGTGGAACTGATAAAACTTGTTTTTCTGAAAAATCTTTTGAATGTAAACCTGCAGAAGTTTACACATCTAGAACTAACAACATTTACTATTATCAAATAAATCCTACAATGGGAAATCAATGTGAAGTTCTTATTAAATTTGATCGTGCACAAGAGGGAACCCCTGCAGAACATGTAACATTACTAGAAGGGAAATCAATGACCTGTACTATTCCTAAAGCTGAAATGAGGAAATTAGATATTTTAGATATGGAAAACGTAATGCAATATTGTACAGGCCCATTAAAAGAATCTCTTTACGAACTAATTGTAAAAAGAATGTACGAATTAATAATTCTAAATCTAAAAGAAATTTCTACTGAAGCTAACACTTTAATGAAGATCTAGTCAAGCTAGTAAGATAATCTGCAACATCGTTATTAAATGATTCTTCTGCAAACAATGCAAGTTCCTTTTGATCTTTATCTAAAAAGTTTCCACCATATTGAACTTGAGAAGCAATTGTCAGTTCACCATCAAATAACAGCATAGTCAATTTAGAATCTTCTCCCCACCTAGAACCCATTCTAGTTTCCCAAAAATCCCATCTTTGCCAGTTACTTTCATCTAGAAGTTCTGCAGACAGTACACTGGGAATATCCCTATAAATTTTACCATCTCTACCAAAGCCCAAATATTGTTCCCATATAGATAGAACTCCTTTGGCAACCTCGGGTGTAAACTCATTTAATTTCATAGCCATTCAACAAAAAATCCCTTTAAAAAATTAACTAAAAAAAGCAGGCCGCAGAAGATGGAATCAAACACCAATACTGGTGAACCCCAAACTTTCCTCCACTTCGTTACCCTAAAAGCGTCGATAACAATGATTAAGGCTGCTCCCGTCAGGGTCTGACCTGGTTCTCAAGACTAACGACCAATCAGGACAAAGTTTCTTAGTACGATTTGAGACCAATACCAAGAGTCCAATCCTCTCAACTGCCTCAGCCCCACCCTAAAGCCGATTTGTGGTAACAAGGCACGACTACTGCCCCGGCCTAGCCTGCAAAAAAACTAAAGAAAAAGAATATTTAAGATTATGGTTATTCCAAAAATTATTAAAACAGTTACACTACTTCAAAAAATGCAAAAAAAAGAATTCATGGAAGAATTGGCTAAACAAGAGAATTTTAAATCTCAAGAAGAGTTTAACAAGGTTAAACATCAATTAGCTAGGAAATTCAAGTTACCAGAAGTTCCAAAAAACGCAGAGATTCTTTCAACATTATCTCCCAAAAAGAGAGAGAAAATTGAAAACATCCTACTATCTAAGCCAGTTAGAACAATCTCAGGAGTTGCACCTGTAGCAATCATGGCTGCCCCAATTGCCTGTCCTCCCCAAGCACAATGTACATATTGTCCGGGCGGACCAGGATCAATCTTTGGAAATACTCCTAAAAGTTATACAGACGGCGCACCTGCAGTAAAAAGGGCAATCAGAAACAAGTATGATCCCTATTTACAAGTGTTTAACAGACTTGAACAATATTTACTTCTAAAACATGTCCCTTCCAAAGTAGAACTAATCATCATGGGTGGAACTTTCCCAAATTTTCCAAAACCTTACAGGGATGACTTCATAAAATTCGCAATCAAAGCAATGAATGATTTCTCAGATGAATTTTATACTCCTAAAGGAGAATTTAAAGAGAAAAAATTCAAAGAATTCTTTTTACTTCCAGGAGATATAGATTCTAAAGAAAGAGAGCTAGAATTACAAAAGAGAATTACAAAATTAAAGGAAAATAACAAAGAAACAACTGTTGAAAAAGAACAAATAAAAAATGAAATTAAAAAAATAAGATGTATTGCATTAGTAATTGAAACAAGACCAGATTGTTCAATGGAATCAGAAATTAATGAAATGTTAAGAATCGGAACAACCAGAGTAGAACTGGGAATTCAAAGCCTAAGAGATGATGTTCTAAAAGAAATTAAACGGGGACATTCCGTAGACGAAACAATAAAAGCAACCCAACTTCTAAAAGATTCTTTAATGAAGATAACTTACCATATGATGTTAGGTCTCCCATTAACAGATAGAAAATCAGATATTGATGCATACAAAGAATTATTTTCAAATCCAGATTTCCAACCAGATTCATTGAAAATCTATCCCTGCCTTGTAATGGCTGGAACGCCTCTTTATGAAGACTTCAAGAAAGGAAAATTCAAACCCGTAGACACAGAAGAAGCAACAGAAAGAATAATTGAAATCAAAAAACACATTCCAGAATATTGTAGAATAATGAGAATTCAAAGAGATATTCCTACTTACATGACTGAAGCAGGTGTAGATAAAACTAACTTAAGGCAATTAATTTTGGAAAAGCTTCACAAGGCAAAAAAGCAATGTAGATGTATTAGATGTAGAGAACCAAAAAACCAAGAAGTAAGTTTAGACCATATTAAAACAAAAATAAAAAAATATAAATCTTCAGGAGGAACAGAATTATTTATTTCTAAAGAAGATATAAAAAATGATATTTTATTAGGTTACGCAAGATTAAGAATCCCTTACAAACCATTCAGAAAAGAAATTACAGACAAATCTGCAGGCATAAGAGAACTCCATGTTTTTGGTACTGCATTAGATCTAAAAAACAAACCAAAAGTTAGTTCCGAAGCTCAGCATAGGGGCTATGGAAAAGAATTAATGTTAGAAGCAGAAAAAATTGCAAAAGAAGATTATGATTCCAACAAAATGGTAGTTATTTCTGGCATGGGCGTAAGAGAGTATTACAAAAATGTTCTAAGTTACAAACAAGACGGACCTTATGTTTCTAAGAAATTATGAAGTTACTGTTAATTTCATTTTTCCAGTTCTAGACATATAGAATACACTCAAAATTAAAACTGCTAAAATCCAACTAAACATATCGAATACAGGACCTTTCACAGAAGGCTCTAAGCTACAATCCACTGTGGTTAAAGGCTCAGAAGCACAATTTCCAGAATTACAAGGAGAACAAATCCTAGTTCTTTCCCCATTATTACAATCTGTCCAAGAACCACAAGCCCAAGCATAATCTCCGGATGAAGGACAACTAGGGTTTGCTTGATCAGGATAATTTTTTACATTACATCCGCTTGCAACACAATTTCCAAAGTCTGCATTACAAACTTCTCCTGCTGCACAAGAAACTTCATTACTTAGTTCATTACATCCGTCACCATCATAGTCTCCACAGAAAGCAACTCCGTCAGCAGTACAAACTGCAGTCCCTCTAACACAATAAGATGAACATCCATCGCCACTTCCAGGGCCACTAATTCCTTCATTCAAACAAGTATCACTACATCCATCACCACTAACAGTATTTCCATCATCACATTGTTCTCCAGCATTAACGTTATTATCTCCACAATAACTATTTGTGGCAGTTACAGTTAAAACATCGCTAGGTGGTGCAACTCCTCCGCCAAAATTATATCCTTTAGCTTTCCATTTTGCATCATCAGCATCTGGACCGGGATTATTGTTTTCAGCAAACCAAGTAGTAGTTCCAGAACTTCCAACCACTGTAATCGGATTAGGTTTGATTACTGAAAATTCTTGAGTATCTTCGTTAATCACATCAACATCAAATGCAATGCTATCACATCTATCGTCACTTGCAAGATCTAAAGTTAAAATTACTTCATCCCCTCTCTCAACACTAGTAGCACTCCACAAGAAGCTAGCGCCTTGTAATGCCAGATTACATTCGGAAGTAGATCCTCCCCCTTGATCTCCAGTTTCTAAACAAGTATTCCTATCGTTAGAATCAATATCACAAGCATTACCACAACCATCTCCAGAAGTTGAGCCGGAATCTCCATCTTCATTAGCCTGAGAATTTTCACAATGTTCAACAGCATAATCTACACCATTAACATTTATTGTTTTACCTGAACAATCTGTATCGTCAACACAAGTAAAACTTGAAATATTTCCTTCATGATTGGACAATAAACTTACATCAATACATGTTCCAAGAACATTACTATTTGGATTTACAGGACAATTATCTTCAGCATCTTCAATTCCATCACTATCAGTATCTACGAAAGGTTCATTTTGACAGAACTCATCACATCCATCACCACCAACAGTATTTCCATCATCACAAGTTTCTCCAAGTTCTACAATTCCATTTCCGCAAGTTCCGGGACTTTGAGGAACTAAAACTTCACAACATAGTTTATTTGCATAAGAACTACAATCTGCAGCATGCGCATTATATGTTCCTTCACCAAAAGAAAGCAAGCAATAATTTCCACCACATTCTTGATTACCTACTGCACCTGCATAAGTTGAACATTGAACTTTATCATAACAAACTCTTTGATAATAACCTAATTCGGGAAGTTCATTTGAAGCAGATTCGGGAGCATAAATATGGCCGCCACCAACTAAAGTACCCTGATCAAATCCTATTGAATCATTTATTCCTGCAAGAGTATAGAATCCATTACTGCTCAAAACACGAATAGCACTATTTTGAGTATCTGTAATAAATAAATTTCCAAATCCATCCAAATCCAAACCTCTAGGAGAATTTAATTTAGAATTTAAAGCAGAACCATCCAAAAATCCAGGAGATCCGTCCCCAACATAATCACTCATACTCGAAGAGCCTAAATCAAATTTCTTAATCTTTTGATTCAAACTATCTGCAACATATAATACATTCGAAGAACCTTCGTAAACTACACTATAAGGTTCACCAAGATTACTCGCCAAAGTTAAAACTCCTGCATTAATTTCAATACTTTTGATTTTATCATTTTTCATATCAGTAACATAATACATATCGTTTGAAGAACTGTAAGCAATTCCAGTAGGCATTTCAAATCTTGCATCTGCTTCAACAACTCCAACAACATCTCCAGAATTCCCACATTCACCTGCAATAGTTTCAACATTTCCATCAGTTAATGCAACTTTTCTAATACAGTGATTATCTTTATCGGCAACTGCTAAAAATCCTGAAGGTCCAATTGTAATTCCTACAGGTTTGTTAAATTTACCGACGCCAGGAGCACCATCTTCAGTACCACTACCTCCGCAAGTTCCTGCAAAGTCTGCAACATTTCCATCCAACATTGAAACTCTTCTAATGCAATGATTATCTCTGTCAGTTACATAAAAATAATCTCCAACTAAAACAATTCCTGAAGGACCACTAAATTTGGCAGTATTAGCCGATCCAGAGACGTATCCTGCAGTTCCACATATTCCGCTGAAATGTGTAGCTAACCCATTACCGCTAACTTTCCTAATACAATCGTTTCCAGTATCAGTTACATAAGCAGTTGTAAAACTATTTGCATCAACAACAGTTTCAATTCCGATTGGCCAATTAAATGTAGAAGAAATTTTTAATCCATTTGAAATATAAGCAACAACATTAGAATTATCTGCATAGCAATTACGGGTCGGAGTATCCATTCCTAAATCTGTAGACAACTCTGCACAATAATCGACACTTTCTCCAGAACCTATTGTAGAAATATGAGAGTTACTTTCTGAAAATAAACCTAAAACATCATAATCTCCACAAGCTCCAGCAGTACTTCCTTCAACTGAAAAACCTGTAATCGTTCCAGAATCTATAATATCTGAAACTGAAGGTGCACTTAAATCATCAATATTAAATGCTAAAAATGAAGCAAAAATAACCAAAAACGCTGGAAATAATATATGATGCTCTTTTCTCATTAAAACTAACCCCTTTAATACAAAACACATATCAAAAATACTTATAAATGTTTGTAAAAATGATTTAGAAAGCTATTTATAGCATTTTAACCATAGCAATAACACTCCAAGATGATAGAACTCGGCGGAAATATTAAACTTAAAGGGTTTACTGAACTCGATGCAGCAACCCTAATAGTTGTAAAAAAAATAGTTGGCAACTATACTAAGAGATTATCCACTAATCATCCTGATTTTGATGAATTACTTCTTGAATTAAATCAACCTGAAGACAAAACATTCAATATTAATGCCAATTTCTCCAAAAAATCTGGAAATATTGCTTCTGAAGCAGACGGAGCAAATATCTTCTTTGCACTCAGCAGAGCCTTAGAAGGCATTAACTCTAAACCTCAAAAATAGGTTTTCCACCGAAGAAAACATTTATAAAAGCAAATTACCCATTCCAAATACTTAAACATAAGATTTAGGGAGTTTTACACAATGGCAACAAGAGTTGGTGGATTTAGAAGAAAAACAAGAAGTAAACTTCGAAAAAGTCCAAAGGAAAAAGGAAAGATTAGTATTAGAAAGTACTTCCAAAAACTGGAAGCTGGAAATAAAGTATGCTTCAAAGCAGAACCAGCAGTTCAGAAAGGAATGTATTTCCCAAGATTCCATGGAAAGACTGGAGAAGTAGTAGAGAAAGATGGTTCATGCTACAAAGTTAGATTCAAAGATGGAAATAAAACAAAAATAGTTATTGCACATCCTGTGCATCTAAAGAAGGTATAAAATGGCAGAAATTGAAATAAAAAGTCAAACACCACTATCCTATGCAGAAGTTGCAAAAAAGCTTGAGATTGTGAAAAAACACAAGATTAAGGATGAAGAATTAGGATTCAGAGCAAAAAAAGCAGAAGAATTTTTAGAAACTGTTGGAAAAGACAGTCTGAAAAAAATAGAAGAACTGCAAAAAAAACTTGCTGGACTTGAAATGTCAAGAATCAAGGAAAAACAAATAATCAATCTTGCGAACTTAATGCCTGAAGACGAAGATAGTGTAAAAATAATACTCGCAAACGACAACATAACTTTGAAACAAGAAGATGTGAAAAAGATTGTTGATTGCATAAAGAAATGAGAATGCAAATAATAACCAATGATGAACAAAGTAGTAAGAGAAGAAAAAGCTATAATCTTAGATTTTCTTCCGAACGGGTATCCATCGGATACAAGACCTGCACATTTGAAGACAGCTGTAGCTCAAGCTATAGGTGCTAATCATTTAATTCTATTAGAAATCGTTCCAAAAAAGGGAATTCATTTAAAATTTGAACAAGAAGTTTACATGGGCGAAGGTAAGAGAGAAGAAGTACATCACATTTCTGGAAGAATAAATTTCCTAAGATTAACTCAGACAGCAAAAATGAATCTAGAAGATCTTCTAAAAAAATTAGTTTTAGCTTCACAAGAAAAATACATGGAATTTTTCAATAAAGCTGGACCAATAAATGCAAGAAGACATGTATTAGAATTAATTCCAGGAATAGGTAAGAAACATATGTGGGAGATCTTAGAACAGCGTGAAGAAAAACCATTTGAAAGTTTCCAAGACCTAAAGGAGAGAGTAAAATTAATGCCTAATCCAGAAAAGGCAATAATTAAGAGAATATTATTAGAACTAAACGAAGAAGACAAGCACAGGCTTTTCATAGGCAACTAAGACCAAAATGCTTTTAAACAGTCTTCATCCCAATTCACAAATAAAATGACTCAAGAGATTAAAAACCTGATAAGGGTAGCTGACACAGATATTATTGGCCAGAAGTCTATTCTACATGGCCTTACAAAAATCAAAGGTGTAGGCTTAAGTTTTTCTAACGCAATCTGTGAGACACTTAATATTAACAAAACTGATAAAATTGGTGCAATTGATGAAAAAACAAAAGAATCAATTGAAGGCAAAATTAAAAATTTAGAAGGAATTCCAACTTGGATGTTAAACAGAAAGAAAGATTATGATACTGGCGTAGACTTACATTTAACAGGTCCAAAATTAAAATTAACAAAAGAATTTGATATTAGACGTATGAAGAAAATTAAATCTTACAAAGGATTTAGACATATGTTCCAATTACCTGTAAGAGGTCAAAAAACAAAAGGAAACTTCAGAAAAGGAAGTATTGTTGGAGTAGTTAGAAAGAAGAAGTAAAATGGGAACTGTAAAAAGATTAAGGAAAAAGTACGAAGGTCCATCACACCCTTGGGAAGCTGAAAGATTAGAAGAAGAAAGACAGCTAAAAAAAGAATACGGATTAAAAAATAAAAAAGAAATCTGGAAGATTGCTTCAAAATTAAAAGGAATCAAAACTCAAGCTAAAAATTTAATCGCAGACAGAAGTGAACAGGCAAGAAAGGAAGAAGCATCACTTCTTGAAAAATTATCCAACTTAGGCATTCTAAAAGAAGGTTCTACATTAGATAATATTCTAGAAATCAATGTTGGTCAATTAATGGCTAGAAGGCTTCAATCAATGGCTATGACTAAAGGATTAGCAAGAAGCAGTAGACAAGCTAGACAAATGATTTCACATGGACACATTACAATTAACAATAATAAAACAAGCATTCCTTCTTACTTAGTTAAAGTTTCAGAAGAAGCTTCAATAGAATATTCACCTAATTCAAAATTCAAGGATCCAGAGCATCCAGAATTAGTTATTGTAAAAAAGGAAGACATCAATAAA
>JABHVN010000008.1 GCA_018658265.1 Candidatus Woesearchaeota archaeon
CTGGTTCTGTTGTTGTTTCCCATAAGTTTTCAACTTTGAATCTAACTTTAACTACGTCACCTGCAGTAACTGGATCTGGGTCTTGATTGATTAAACCAATTTGTAAACTTTGTGCTGAAACTAAAGGCACTAAGAATAATATTGTTAATAAAATTATACTAATTTTTTTTATTTTTCATCACCTTCTTTTTACGACCGTTCGTAATCTTTTCTATCATTCCATCTTTTAAAAAGATTGTTCTTTCGGCATGTTTTACTAAGTTTAGATCATGAGTAATCAAAACCACTGTTGCGCCTTCTTGATGTATTTTACTTAACATAGCCATAACTTCTTTTCCTGTTTTGGAGTCTAAATTTCCAGTAGGTTCATCTGCTAAAATTACACTTGGCGTGTTTGCTAAAGATCTTGCAATTGCAACTCTTTGTCTTTCTCCACCAGATAATTCCGAAGGTTTGTGGTGAGATCTTTTTTGTAAACCTACCATGTTCAGAAGTTTTTCTGCTTTGATCATTCCATCTTTTCTTTCAACATCCTGAAATGACATTGGAAGGAAAACATTTTCTGCCGCAGTTAATGTGGGAATTAAATTAAATTGTTGGAAGATAAAACCTATTTTCTGTCCACGAATTTTACTTAATTCTGATTCGTGCATTTTAGAAACATCTCTTCCATCTAAAAAAATATGCCCTTTGGACGGAACATCTAAACAACCAACTAAGTTCATAATTGTACTTTTACCTGCACCGCTCGGTCCAATAATTACTACAAACTCTCCTTTTTTTATATCTAAATTAATATTCTTTGCTGCATCTAATTTAGATTCACCCATAGTGTATGTTTTCCATACATTCTTCAGAGAAATCACATCACTTTTTTTCATGCAAATTGTATAGAAATGATTATTTATAAATCTTGGTTAATTGTTACTTTTTCAGTTCTCTTTAATGCATCTTTTATTAGAGCTTCAACATCTAATTTACTTTCTTCAAACTCTACTGTCTTTAAGTCAGATTTTGTAGAAGGATGTTTTGGTAAAAATAGGGAACAGCAGTCGTCGTGCGGTTCTATAGATGTTTCAAAAGTTCCAATTTTTTCTGCTAAATCAATAATTTCTTGCTTATCGTAAGTAATTAATGGTTGGATTATAGGGATATTTACTGTTGCTTGAATAGTGTGAATATTTTCAATTGTTTGTGATGCAACTTGTCCAAGATTTTCACCAGTAACTAATGCTTTTGCTTTGTTTCTTCTTGCTAATTTTTCTGCTAACCTAAACATGAATCTCCTGTACAAAATTATTCTATATTTTTTATCTGTCTTGAGCATAATTTCTTTTTGAATGTCAATTAAAGGAACCATAAATATTTTTGTTTGTCCTTGATACTCTGCGATTAAACTTGCTAACTTTTCTACTTTCTTTCTTGAAGATTCTTTAGTGTAAGGTTCTGAATGAAAGTGAATATACATGTTTTTACATCCACGTTTTAACGTTAAGAAAGATGCAACAGGAGAATCTATTCCTCCTGAAAGAAGAACCATTACTTTTCCAGATACACTTACTGGAAGTCCCCCTATTCCTTTGAATTTTTCAGTATAAATGTAAGTTCCATTTTCTACAACTTCTAAAAAGACAGTTATATCTGGATCAACAAAATCTGCAGGAAGTTTTGTTTTATTAAAAATTTCAGTTCCAACTTCTCTTGCAATATCCATTGATTTTAATGGATGCTTTTTGAAAGATCTTTTTACTTTAATGTAGAATGATTTAGGTTCGTTTAATAATTTCAAGGCTTTTTCTGCCATGTCTTTAGTTTCATGCGTACTTTTTAATGCAGGAGAATATGAAGAAATTCCTGGAATTTTCCCTAGCTTCTCTTGGATTTTTTCTATTTGAGAATCTTCTTTTAAGTTAACAATAACTCTACCATATCTTCTTTTTACACCATTTGCTTTTAGACCTTTGATAGATTGGATAATATTGTCGATTAGAGTTCTTTCGAATAAAGGTCTGTTCTTACCTTTTATTGCTATTTCATTATAGTGTACTACAAAATATTCAGGTTTCATTTTTTTGGAGGGGTGTTTTTCTTGCGATTAGCCCTCTATTTGTTTGGAAGGACTATTGTTTATAATCCTTACCCTTGAAAATGGACTCAATGCCATACCTTAGAGTCCCAAGGGTTCCTGCTCCAATTGCGGCAATTATGATCCCATTAACCATTGGTGCATGTTTATACAAATCCATTCCTGAATTGTACAACCCATTAACTACTTCAGGATCATTTGTGGCACAATTAGCCAATAATCCTGTTGTGAGAACTGCTAAACTTTTTCCTAATTTTTTTCTAATAGTCATTTTTATTCAACTTTTTGAAGAGATTATACTTTATAATTGTTACTGTTCAGTGACAGCATATAGAAAGGTTTAAATATGAGTAAACTATGTAAAATGTATAATAATCACATGAGGTAATAACAAAATGACTGAAACACCAATAACTGACAGAATAAAAAAATTTCAAGGTAGACTTGGGGCTGTTGCTGAAAAAGTTGCAAGCGGCGAAATGAATGCTAGTTCTATGGAAGGTGCAATAAAAAAATTGTATAGTTCAAGCATGGAAACTTTAGACACAGGTAACGAAGGAGATACAATTTTATTTAATTCTTCGGTTGATGCAGTTGTAGGAAGCATTTATGCTAAAGCAGATAGACTTAGTACAATTCTAGGTGAAAATGAAGATTTGCCTCTGCATTTACAAGACATTGAAGGACTTGGAAAAGCAAGAACTGAATTTTTAGGGGCAGTTCAAGGTGTGGGTGCAAGGGTTCTTCATAATGGATTAGAAACTTTGGTTGCAGAAAATGGTATTGAACTTTCTAGTGAAGTTCAAAAAGCATTAAAAAACCAGACTAAAGATAAGAAAAAAGCAGCATATATGGGACTGTTAACACATTCAATGTATGGTGGATGAAGTGAGTAAAACTTACTTCAATTTCTCATTTTTTTAAATTTTATGACCATGCTTATGTTGGTCTTCTATAAAATCTTTCATTTCTTTTAGGAAATCTTCTGCTTTCTTTTTGTAAATATCAAAATCTTTTCCTGAAACGGATTTAATATCTCTATGAACTATTCCTTTGAACAAAGCATATAATTCTCTCATTGTCTTTAGAGACCTTCTAGATACATGATGAGGGGCATTTAATTTTTCTTGTAACATTTCTGCAACATGATCTGGAGAAGGAGGTATTGCCCCTACTGACATTAATGCTGCATGCGCTGAATCAACAGCACACCAGTATAAATCTATTGAAGCTGAAAGTAAATGTTGTTTGGCCCTGTCTAAGGATGCAGGTGCTAAAGTGTAATAAGTCCAAATTGATTCTTGTGTTGGCCTTATTCTTCCTTGATCTAAAAGTGCTTGTAATGGATCGAATACATTTGTATCAATTAATGCAACTCCAGATCTAAGAACATTGATTGCAACTGGATCTCCTGCACGCACATACTCCCAGAAAGAAGTTAACTTCATTGATTGAATGTGCAATCTTTTTGGATCTGTTTTTGCAATTATTTTTTCTAATAAAATTCTATATGTTTGTATTAATTCTTGTGTAAATTGAATTCTTGTATCGTCTAAAATTATTAAAATATCAATGTCTCTTTTAGGGTTAGATACATGTTTTGCTGCTGAACCAAATAATACCATTGAAGAAATAAATTTTCCAAATTCTTGATGCATTGATTTAGCAAACTT
Organism: Candidatus Woesearchaeota archaeon; assembly: GCA_018658265.1. Classification (GTDB taxonomy): domain Archaea; phylum Nanobdellota; class Nanobdellia; order SCGC-AAA011-G17; family UBA489; genus JABIKK01. The sequence goes on from JABHVN010000008.1 coordinate 3,760, forward strand.
TCTTGCAATTTGTAAATCCTCATTCAAATATTTTGAAAGATTTTTATTTTCTTTTCTTTTAATTGGAATTTTCATTTTAGTTGTTTTTTAGATAATTGATTAGTAATCTTACTCCGAATCCTGTTGCCCCAGGAGCATAATATTTTCTTCCTGATTCTATCCAAGAAGTCCCTGCTATGTCTATGTGTGTCCAAGGAGTCTTATCTACGAATTTTGAAAGGAACGCTGCACCCATTATAGATCCTGCATTTCTTCCATAATTCATATTATTATAATCTGCAATATTACTTTTTACTTCATCAATGTATTCTTTGTAAAGTGGAAGTTTCCAAACTCTTTCGTGTGTTTTTTCACCTGAATTGAATAAAGAAGTCATTGTTTTATCATCTGTCCCGTACATTCCTGCAACATAATCTCCCAATGCCACTATTACTGAACCAGTTAGTGTTGCAACGTCAATCATTCTAGAAGGTTTGTAGTTTTTTTCAGTATAAGCTAAAGCATCTGCAAGAACTAATCTTCCTTCTGCATCAGTATTTCCAATTTCAACCGTTTTACCCGAGAAAGATTTGAAAACATCGCCAGGTTTATATGCCTCAGTTCCAATTGCGTTTTCTGCTGAAGAAACAACTGCGATAACATTTTTCTTTAATTTTAATTCTGCTGCTGCCTTAATTGTACCTAGTACAACTGCTGCTCCAGACATATCTTCCCTCATTGTCTCAATGTATTTTGTAGGTTTGAGATTTAGTCCACCTGAATCGAATGTAATTCCTTTTCCAAGAATTGCAGTTTTATCTTTTGACTTTGGATTTCCATTATACTCTAAGAAAATCATTCTAGGAGGATACTTACTACCACGTGCAACTGCTAAGATTAACCCTGCACCTAGTTTAGTTAGCTCTTTTTCTCCAAGAACCTTAATCTTTAGTTTGTGCTTCTTTGCTAGCTCTCTTGCCCTTTTTTCAAGGTATAATGGAGTTGCTACATCTGCATTCTCCATTTGTAAATCTCTTACATAATTTGCAGAATCGCAAGTAATATTAGAATATTTAATTGATGAACTAAGTCCTTTATCTTTTGAATTTGTTAACAAACTTAAACTCTTTAATTTTATAGAATCTTTATCTTTAGACTTGTATTTATCAAATCTGTATGCACCTAAATGAATTCCATCAGTTATAGCTTCACATGTTTGAGATGCACTTAGTTTTGAAATATCTGCACAAACTATCGGATCTGTAATTTTAATGGCTAAGGAATAATTAGCAACTGAACCTGCTGCTTTTCTTATTACTTCAGAAGTAATTTCTTTTTCTTTTCCCAAACCGAATAAATGTAATCTTACTTTTTTAAGAGGTAAACTTATCTTTTGATTAGACTTTCCTGAAAATTGAGATTTAACTATTTTTGATGCGATTTCTTTTTCATAATCTGTTTTAGGAGATTTTTGAATTGAATTGAATTGTTCTTCCGAAATTAAAAGAAATAGGTCTCCACTCTTAATTGAACTTATTGTACCTTTTGTTAATGTAACTTTAATAGACATACCACACCTCTTAAATTTTAATTGAAATCCATTTATATAAGTATTGTGTTTAGTCACACTACTTATCTTTCTTGGCCAAATTAACTTGACACATCGGACATTCATTAATGCTAGATCCTAATGTAATTATTGCGTAACCAAGTAAAATTATGCTTAAAATTCCTAATTCTGTGCCTTGGAAAGGTAAAAATGCTACAACACTTCCAAATCCAAGGATTGACAATATGCCTATGCCGCATGGGACGCATACAGGAACTGCAATCCCCATAATTGCTCCAAACGTACCAGTTTTACTTATGTTCCCCTTAATTTTTCCATTGGAATGGATTTTAAATATCATAATTGAACCAGTTATTCCTAGAAGAACGCTTATCGTAATCAAAATGATTGAAGAATGAACCTCATTTCTTGCTATCCCTTCATAATATAATCCAAATAATAAATTTAGAAATTCTAAGGGATTTAATTTTGTTATTAAATTAATTATTAATTTGAAGTTTTTCGATAAAATACTAATTGAGAAAAATATAAATGCTATTGCTAATGAAATTATTAAATACTTTTTCTTAGAAAGTACTTTCTTTACTGAATTCCAAGCTGTTTTTATTTGTTTCATAAAAAAATAAAGAAGGGGATTTACCCCTTAGTTTAGTGCTGCATCAATTGTTGTTTTGAAAACACTAAATGGTTGTGCTCCAACAACTTTAACACCGTTAATGAAGAACGATGGAGTTCCGCTTGCACCAAGTTTAGCTGCTTCTGCTGCATGAGCCTTAACTTTGCTTTCAAAGTCCCCATTGTCTAGACATGAGTCAAACTTAGATTGATCAATTCCTATATCTCCAGCCATTCTCTTTAAGTCAGGTATTGCAATTCCAATTGCTTGGTTCTCGAATATTGCGTCGTGCATATCCCAGAATGCATCTGTTCCTTCAATCTCTCCTGCGCATTCAGTAGCTTCTGAAGCTTTTTGTGCGTTTGCATGGAAAGGCAGAGGTAAGTGCTTAAATGCTAACTTAACTTTTCCTGTGTCGATATATTCTTTTTCTAATTGACCTAATGTCTGCGTATAGAATCTAGCACAGAAAGGGCATTCGAAATCCGAATATTCAATTATTGTAACTTTTGCATTCTTGTTTCCTTTCACATAAGCATCGCCGATATCAACATCTACTGGAGATGGCGCTTGTGGAGCTGCTTGTGGTGCTGAGGGAATTACTGCTCCTGAATCATCGGATACAGATCCTCCATTACCGCTAAAGTGACTTAAAACAAAAAGAATACCGAAAATTATTGTACCTAATTTCCATAAGGTGATTTCATCAAACTCAATTTTGACTTTATTACCTCTGTTTTTTTTCATGTTTTTTTTCTCCTATCTCTTTATGAGATTAATATGGAATTTGTAAGAATTTGTTTATTAATACTTATGTGTTAAAACTGTTAGTGTAAGTGGGTTTGTTTTGTAGAATAAAGGTTAATTTAAGTTCCTTTCCGTTCTTGGAGATTAAATTGCGCTTTTTAGATATACTGAAAGTGTTTTTCCCTTAGCTTTTCTTTCAACAATTCCTTTTTTTTCAAACCTTGAAAGTATTTCACTAAGTTTGGATTTTGATAAATCTGTTCTAAGTCTTAATGTAAACTGAGTTATGCCTGGTTGATCCTTAACTGCTTTGATAACTCTTAGTTCATTTTCGTCAAGCATTAGTTCAACTATTTTCCATTTTTCATCACTTGAAAGGTCTTGTTTTTGTTGTTCTAATTTTTTTAACCAGAACTCTTCACTTTTACTAAAGACAATTAAGTATAATGCTAATGAGAACAATGCAAATATAATTCCAATTCCTAAATGGGAAGTACTTAGCACAAAAGATGCTGTTGAACATTCTTCAGTTTGAAAACATCCTGCAGAATTACTTGAATCTTTAGTATCCGCAATAAAATTGATTATAACTAACCCCATTACAATAGATAACACTAAGATTGTAGCACCTAACTTTTTTTGATTCATTTAGTATATTTTATCTGTTTTGCTATTTAAAACTAACCTTAAACAAAAATGTTTATAAATAATTATGAATTTTATGATTATAGAGGTGTGTACATGACATTAATAGACTATTTGATATTTTTGAAGAATTTCTTTGTAGATAGTATTTTCCCTCGTTTCTTAGAAATGGTTTTTGTAACTATACAGAAGAAAGAAACCTTGGAAATATTGATTCCTTTGATGATTACTCTCTTTTTAGTTCAACTCTACTTTGGAAGAAACAAGGATGAACAAATAGGATGGAATACTGCTTATGCTAATTGTATTGTATTGCTTTTTGTTATTGCTCACTTAGGAACTTATGTTTATGAAAAATATGGTTCTGGTGCACTCTATATGTTTGGAAGTACTGCCTATTACAAAACATTATTTGTTTTAATATTAGGATTGGTCGCTTTGAGTCTAATGTTTATTGATTATTTCCATTCAATAGACGAAAGATTTTCATTTTTAATGAGTAGTTCAATATTCATCAATGTAATTTCTTTTATAGGTGTAGTGCTAGTTTATAGCGATATCACTTTTGACTGGACAACCGTATTTGCTTCATTGTTTATTTTTTTAATTGTAATTGTATTCTTTAAAATTTTAAGATCATTAGTACCCCCTTCTGAATCGGCTGAAAAATATTTGGAGAAAAAAGAAGAAATTAAAGAAGAGAAAATTAGATCTGTTAAACACGATATTTTGATAAAACAGAATAAATTTAGGAGAAGATTTAGGTGGATTATTGAGTTAGATAGAAAAATTACAAATTGGACTGTAAGAAGAACTAGAAGATTAAAAGAAACTTGGGAAACAATCTTTGGAAATAAAAAAGGATTTATTTAATTATTCCATTGGAACTTCGGACCACATAGTCCAATCATCTTTTGAAGGTGCGTAACCACCAACTACAAAATTAGGAGACTGTGTTCTTCCAAAATATGAACCTGAAACATCTGTCCAAGATTTAGATGCTGCATCTATTCTATAAATCGGTGATCCTCCAGCCATCATTGCAGATCTCCAAACTCTATGCAATTGACCGTCCCTTTGTCCGCCAGGTTCTGCAATTGTTTTTCCTTTGTAATTTTCTTCTTTTAATATTTTGAAAAATTCTTGAATGGGCGCATTACCTTCACCTAACTCTATATGTTCATCGTGGTAACCAAAGTTATCTGCTAGATGTACATGACCAATGATCTTGTCTTTAACCAAACCTCTAACATTTTTATCCATCCATTTTGCAAAACCCTTATCTTTGTCTTCTCCAGGTTTAGCCTTGTAGAATTTTTTCCACATGTTTAGATGACCAATATCAAATGTTCCCCTAATGTGGTCTTCTGCAATTTCTTTAGCTTTATTGTTACTTAAACTTGCATTTTGTTTTTTTAGAGAATCTGCCATTTGTTCTCTTGATTCAGTAATTATCTTTCTATATTCTTCAGGATGAGAACCGTAATGCTCAACCGCCCAATTTTCTGGTGCGATCCACAAAGATTTTTTTAGTTTTCTTTTTTTTTCAATTTCGTAAGCACGCATTGCTGATTCTGCAATAGTTTGTGCTTCTTTTTTAACACCATATTTGCTAACTTCTACAAATGATGCAGTTTCTTGCTCTTGTTGCTCTAGTTGCTTAGAATATCCTATTACTCCAGTTTGGAATATTTTTTTATTTTGCTCTAGATTTTCTATTCTTTCATTGAGAAATGCTTCAGGACTTTCCCTTAGTTTCTTTAATTCTTCAAAATCTGGTTCTTGTGTTTGTGGATTTTTGGGAATAAGTTCTTGTGTTAATAAATCTCTTGCTAATTTTTCTGAGTGCTCTTTTCCTTTTGTTTGTTGATATTCATGAAGTAATCTTTTGTATTTATCTGATTCTTTAGTTATGTTGTTTACACTAGTCATATATTCATGTCTTCTTGCTATTGATTCTTCAGTTTGAGATTTTCTAATCTCATTAAAAAATAGATTTAAAGGATTCTTAAATTTTCTTTGATCTTGCTCACTTAATTGGTTATACACTTCTTGCATATCATCTATGTTTTTTTCTTCTACCTTGAAATACCCAGTATCTTGATCTATTTCGTATTCGTCTGTTCTGTTTCCTTGGCTATCTTTTATAGATACTGGTAAGAAAACTTTATCTTCCCTGCTTATTTGTTGAAGTCTTCCAGTTTTTTGATCTACAAAAATTAGCGGTGCTTTTTCTTTCTCTTCTTTGTAAGACTCAAATTGATTATCTTCTCCTCCCGCATTGTAAACTGGCCTTTGGAAACCATCTATATGGCAAACTACTGGGCCTCCTCCAGCAACATCTGCTGCAAATTCTGCAGTTCTTTCCATTTCTTCAACTGCTTTTGCTCTAGCTTCATCCGAAAAACCTTGACCTGTAAACCCTGAAAAAGAGGCTCCCCCTCCGCCCATGTTAGGTGTTGCGTGAATTGTAACATCTACCTCATTAACACGTGCAAGCTCTTTCATTTCTTGTCTTTCTGTTTTTGTCCAAGCTTCTGGTGAACCGCCTTGAGACTTTTGACTTTTACCTGGAGCATTAAAAAATGTTAACTCCATGTTGTTCGTTCCCATGAAAATTCCAGCTTTTAGATTTTTTAATGGGTCTCCGCCTAGAGAGTAACCTAGTTCTGCAGGATTGAGTTTTACTGTTTCTCTTTCCTTTCGGTTTAATGAACTCCAATAGTCTGTGTCAAACTTCATTCTGTAATTAGTCTATTTTGTTTTTTGAATATGTAATATGCTAAATATGAATCAACTTTTGCAAGGATTTCTGCCATCTTTTTATCTGAAGAACCAGACTTTTCTGATTTAAAGTTTAAATCTACTCCTGAAATGTCTTTGAAAAAATCTCCTAATGCTACAAACGGTTCTAAAAATCCTTTTTTTAAATCCATTCTCTTTTTTTCTTCTGTTTTTACTTCTTTTTTTTGTATTTCAAAAGCACCGCCTGCCTTTTCTAAATAGTAAGTTAAATCATCTTTTAGAGCTTCTATGGAGGAATCTACAACTGCCAGTAAATCAAAGTCATCTTCTGTTAAACTTTTTTGATATGCATCTATTTGTTTTTGTGTCATTGCTGCACCTTCAATAAAAATTTCTGTTTGTCCTCTGTGAATCGGACCTTTTTGGTAGTCTGAATTGAATGACATGTCAGGCATTGCAACAAAGTTTACCCTAACTCTTGTTACTGGAAAGTATCCTTTGAATTCTTTAGTTACTTTTCCACGAGGAGTATCTTTTTCATATTGTTTTCTGATTCCTAAAAATTCTAATTCAATTTTTGAAGTTTCGAATGCGGCAATGATGTCTGCCTCTTTGGAGATTCCATCTGTTTTCATTTGAAGACGTTTAATATTTTTTAAATAAGGCCTTAACCAATTAAGATATAATCTTATTACACCATAATGTTGTTTCAAATAACCTAGTTTAAATCTCTGTCCAACCATTAATTCTTTGTAAGTGTTTTTTCTCCAAACAATATATTGTTTTAATTTTCTTCCAAGAACTTCTCTTACTTTTTTGTTAATTCCGTGTGACTCTTTTAGTTTGTTTACTTCTTTCTCAATACTAGCATCTGTTTTAGGATGAATTGTAAAGAATAAGTCTGCAAGCGCTGCAAAGCCCACTTCTGAAGTAAGTCCCATAACGGAGGTAGGGTTTTTCATTCCGCCTTCAACTTGATCTATCCAAACTGATTTCAAATGAACTTCTGCACTTGAACTTCCCTTATTTGCTTCTTCATAAAATTCTAATCTTTCTTCCAAAATTCTTAAGTCTCTCAACAATTGGAACATTGCTTTAATCATTCCGCCAACATTTTGCATTAGTTGTTGGAACTTATCAATTTGTGCACCTTTTCTTTGTTCAACTGCACCCCAATAAGATGAAGTTTCTCCTGAAGTGTAAATGTCTTTAGTTTTCAAAATGTAACCTTTGTCCTCAATTAGTTCTCTGCCAAAAGGTTCACGATCTGTTAATGCTCTCAATACTGAAAAATATTTAGCTTCAACACCTGCTTGACCGGAGTCAATTAGTAATCGATATTTAGCTTTTCCACCAAACTTGCCACCTGCAAGTTCTTCAAAAAATACTTCACCTTTACTCTCTTTTTTTTGTTCTGCCATAAAAATAATCCTTATGAGGTTGTTACAAAAATCTTTTATATACTGAAATTTATAAATGTTGTCGTAAAGAGGTGTTTATATGGGTATATTTGGTAAATTGTTTAATAAAAGTTCGGATAATTTTGAAACTGAGCTACCAGAGTTACCTAATGAGGACCCGTGGTCTCCTGAACAAGGTACTTGGGGAAATCCCAATGCTAATGTTGAATCTAATCCTAATCTGCAACAAAACTGGACTTCAAGAGCAGATGAGATGAGACAATATGATACTCCTGACATGAACCAAAACAGAGATATGAATCCAGTTGTTAGTGGTGAAAGATATTCTGGAAGTGTTTCTCCAAAAGACATTCAGCTAATAATGAGTAAGTTGGATTTAATTAGTAGTAGACTTGATAATTTGAGTAGAAGATTGGAACTTTCTGAAGGGAATAGAAGAGAGAAAAATCTTTGGTAATTATTCTTTTTTGAAAATAATTAATACTATTGCAATTACAATTGCTATATCTGCAATGTTGAATAAAGGATAGTTAAATAATTTAATGTCTATAAAATCAATTACGTGCCCTCTGAATAATCTATCGCATAAATTGCCTAAAACTCCTCCAAGAAGTAATGATAGACCTAATGGGTGCGATGAAAAATATCTGTTAATATAAAATATTGCAATGAAAGATATGACTAATAGTAAAAATCTAGATCCTTGGAATAAGCCCCATGCAGAGCCAGTATTAGTTATGTAAGTGTTGTTGTTAATTGCTATTAATTTGGATAATTGATCTAAAATTAAAATTATTCCTGCTAAAATATATCCTTGTTTTTTTGAAATAGTCATTCTAAAACTTGTGCATACTTAAGAAGCTCTTAACTTCATCGAAGAACATGTGAAGCTCTTCATATAATTGACCTTCATAATCTTCTAGTTTTTGTTTAATGATAAATTTTTCATAGAAGTTTCTTCCTGCTTCTCCAATGGACGATTTGATTTTATCTCCTTCATCCCTAACTAAATAAGAAGTTATTCTCATCTCTAAAGTCCCTTTATTGGTTTTAATTTTAAGTCCATCCTTTTCAATTTCTACTTTTCCAAAACCAACTATGAAGAAACC
>JABHVN010000009.1 GCA_018658265.1 Candidatus Woesearchaeota archaeon
AAATTAAGGAAACGGAAAACAAAAAATGAGTCACCTAAAAAGAATAAGTTCATCAAAAAGAACATCATTGGAAAGAAAAGGAACAACATTCCTTACTTGTCAGTCTCCTGGAACACATAAAAAAGGAGAGTCTATGGCACTAAATGTTGTAATGAGAGACATCTTGGGTGTAGTAGATACTACTCGAGAAGCTAAAAAAGCACTTCATTCAGAAATGGTTTTAGTTAATGGTGTTGCAAAGAAAGACCACAGATTATCTGTAGGTTTCCTAGATGAAATCACATTTACAAGCTCAAAAGATACTTACACAATGGTATACAATACTCTTGGAAAATTAGAAGTAAGAAAACAAGAAAACAAGCTAACAAGGGCTATGAAAATCATTGGTAAAAAAACATTAGCAAAAGGAAAAATTCAGCTTAACCTATTCACTGGAAAAAATATCATTTTAGACAAAAAGGCAGATTATTCTGTTGGAGACAGTGTTGTTGTGGACAAAGAAAAAGTTACAAAACATCTAAAATTTGAAAAAGGTGCAAAAGTATTCCTAATTTCAGGTAAACACATTGGTTACAATGGGGTTATTGAAGAAATAAAGAAGACCGAATCATGGTCACAATCAAAGAAAATAATAATCAAAACTAAAAATGGTACATTCGAAACATCCAAAGAATGTGCATACGTTATGGATGGAGAATTATAATGTCTGAAAAAGCTAAAGAAAATAAAATGAGAGAGATCTTCATAGAGAAGCTTACCCTTAATTGTGGTACAGGTGGACCTGGAGATAAATTAGAAAAATCTCTAAAACTCTTAGCTAAATTATCAGATATGAAGCCAGTTAGTACAAAAGCAGGCCCAAACACAAGAATTCCTACATGGGGTGTTCGTCCTGGTCTTGAATTAGGTTGTAGAGTTACTACTCGTGGGAAAAAAGCAGAAGAGCTATTAAAATTATGTTTAAGTGCTAAAAAGAATAAATTAAAGGCATCATGTTTCGATAATAATGGAAACTTTGGATTCGGAATTCACGAATACTTAGACATTCCTTCAATCGAATACGATGCAGATATCGGAATTATTGGTTTCGAATTAGCAGTTACACTCGCAAGAAAAGGTTTCAGAATAAGGAGAAGATCTCTTAGAAAAAGAAGCATTCCTGCACAACACAAAATTAGTAAGGAAGATGCGATGAACTTTATGAAAAATAACTATGGAGCTGAGATGATTTAAGATGACAAAAAGCAGTTTCACAAAAATGTTCAAACAGTTGAAAACTAAACCGGCTAAGCTGGCTAAGTATAAGAAGCACAACTCTCCAAAGTTACGTTCATGTGGACAAAACTTGAAGAAGTGTAGACGTTGTGGATCAACAGCAGGACATATTCAGAAATACGGACTAAAACTTTGTAGAAAGTGTTTCAGAGATATTGCAAAATCTATAGGATTCAAAAAGTACAGTTGAGGAAATAAAATGTTAAACGACCCACTAGCAAATATATTGAATGATATGAACATGGCTACCTACGTTGGTAAGCAAGATTGTATAGTAAGACCTGTATCAAAAATGATTACAACTGTATTACAAATACTACAAAATAATAATTACATTGGAAGCTTTGAAGTTAAAGAAGACGGAAGAGGCGGATCAATTAAAATTAATTTAATCGGAGCATTAAACAAATGTGGGGTAATCAAACCACGTTTCCCAGTTAAATTAAATGATTTCGAAAAGTTTGAGAAGAGATATCTTCCAGCTAAGGATTTCGGATTCATCATTGTTTCAACCTCAGAAGGTATAATGACTCACAATGAAGCTAAAGAGAAAAAATTAGGAGGAAAGCTCCTAGCATTCGTATACTAAGATGGAAACTAAACAAGATAATGGAAAGAGTATAACTGTTACCATCTCCGAAGGAGTTACAGGAACTCTAGATGGAACTATCTTGACATTCAAAGGTGCAAATGGAGAAACATCCAGAGACTTTTTGAGTCCATTAGTAAAAACAGAATTAAAAAACAATGAAGTAACAGTGTCAATCCCCGTTTCAAAAAGAAAATACACAAGAATGTTTTTCACAACAATCGCACACATAAAAAATATGATTGAAGGTGCAAAAGAAGGATTCACATACGAACTAAAAATATGTTCAGGGCACTTCCCAATGACTGTTAAGAAAGAAGGCAACGAAGTTGTTATTTCAAATTTCCTTGGAGAAAAAATACCTAGAAGATCAACAATTGTTGAAGGTGTAAAATTAGACATCAAAGGAGACATCATAATCGTTAACTCGCCAAACATCGAAGATGCAGGTCAAACTGCAGCCAATCTTGAACGTGCAACGTTCATTAAGAAAAGAGATAGGCGTGTTTTCCAAGATGGATGTTATATCACATCTAAACCACAGCAAAAATGAAAGATTTACTAAAAATTAGAAGAATTGCAAAGGCAAAGAAGCCAACGTTCCTTAAACAGGATGCTCACCGTTTAGCAAAGTTAAGTGAACAGTGGAGACAGCCTAAAGGTCAACACTCTAAGATTAGAAAGAAGCTTAGAAGTTATAGAAGACAGCCTTCAATGGGATTTTCATCTCCTGCAGCTGTAAGGGGCCTAACTAGAGAAGGTTTCAAATTAATAGTTATCAATACAGTATCCGAACTTGAGGGTGTAAAAACTCCTATTGTTATTGGAAGCAATGTGGGTAAAAGAAAAAGAGTTGAAATTATAAACAAATGTAAGGAAAATAAGATTGAAGTTTCCAACATCAAAGACGCTAACGCTTATGTAAAAAACATTGAAGATGCAATGAAAGAAAAGAAAGAGTCCATCAAAAAAAGACTTGATAAAAGGGCTAAAAAAGAAGAAGAAAAAAAGAAAGAAAAAGAAGCTAAAGATTCAAAAGATAAAAAGAAAGAAGTTAATGTAGACGAAGAAAAAAAGAAATTAGAAGAGAGTAAGAAAAAAATATTGGAGAAAAAGGATTAGTAAAAAATGAACTTATCAAATAAGAAAAGAATTGCATCACAAGTAATGAAGTGTGGCGTAAACAAAGTAAAGTTTGACATTACTAGTTTGGAATCCATCAAAGAAGCAATCACAAAATCAGATGTTCGTGCATTAGTGAAAGATAAAATAATTAGCAAAAAACCTGATGTAGGTATTTCACGTTCAAGAGCAAGACAAACCCTTAAACAAAAGAGAAAGGGTAGAAGATCTGGTCCAGGAAGAAAGAGCGGAACTCATAACGCAAGATCTCCAAAGAAAGAAGAATGGATGAACAAGATAAGGGCTCTTAGAGACTTACTAAAAACGCTTAGAACTAAAGAAGTAATTGAAAGAAGTTCATATAGATTACTTTACAGAAAAGCAAAAGGCGGATACTTCAGAAGTAGAAGACATATCAAGTTATATATTGAGGAGCATAATTTAGCTAAAAAATGAAAAATCTTACTAAGAGAGGACTTCCGTATAGAAGAAAAATTGAAGGTAAAACAGATTACTTAGCAAGACTTAGTTTACTAAAGTCAGGTAAACCTAGAATTGTTGTAAGAAGATCTCTAAAAAATATAGTTATTCAATTCGTAGAGTTCCATCCAGATGGGGACAAAGTACTTTGTTCAACATCTTCAAAAGAACTTGTAAAAGACTATGGAATTAAAGGTTCATTAAAAAATATTCCAGTTTCATACTTAACAGGATTACTTGCTGGAAAAAAAGCAGTTAAATTAAAAATCGCTGCAGCTATTCCGGATTTAGGAATCAGAAAACCTCACACAGGTGGAGCAGTTTTCGCAGCACTGAAAGGATTAATTGATTCAGGAATTAATATTCCTCATAAAGAAGATTCAGACAAAAAATCTGTTTTCCCTTCAGAAGAAAGAATCAAAGGCGATCACGTTAAAATCAAAAACGATTATGAGGGAATAAAAAATAAGATTACAAAATGACTGAAACCAAACCCGTAGCAAAAAATGATGAAGCCCCAGTACAGGCACCTAAAGTTAGTAAGAGAGAATCTAATATGCCTAGAGGAGTTTCAAGAGAAAGGTCTTTCGACGTTGATAGTTGGACGCCTGTTACAAGACTTGGTAAGTTAGTAAAAGCAGGGAAAATCACAAACATTGACGAAATTTTAGATAAAGGAGAAACAATTTTAGAAGCTGAAATTGTTGACGCATTACTTCCAACATTAAGATCAGACTTACTTTCAGTTGGTCAATCCAAAGGTAAATTTGGCGGTGGAAAGAAGAGTATTTGGAGACAAACTCAGAAAAAAACTAGAGAGGGTAATAAGCCTAGTTTTTCAGCATTAGCAGTTGTAGGTAACGGAGATGGTTACGTTGGAATAGGAATGGGTAAAGCAAGAGAAACAGTTCCGGCAAGAGAAAAAGCAACAAGACAAGCTAAATTAAATTTAATCAAGATCAGAAGGGGAGCAGGTTCATGGGAAACTGCAGAACCTAAACAAAATTCAATTCCTTTCGCAGTAGAAGGTAAATGCGGGTCAGTTAAAATGAAAATATTACCTGCACCTCAAGGAAAAGGATTAGTTATAGAAAAAGAATGTAGCAGAATATTATCTCTTGCAGGAATTCAAGATGTTTATTCCAAAACAAGTGGACATACTGGTACAAAGGTTAATCTCTTAAGGGCATGTTTCGATGCACTGAAAGAATTATCCAAAGTTAAGATTCAAGAAAAACATAAAGCACAACTAGGTATTGTTGGAGGCTCAAAACTTTAAGATGGTAGACACAAAAAGAATTGCAGTAATCAGGATTAAGGGTAAACCTGGAATGAAGCATGATGTTAAGTCTACTTTTGAAAAGCTTAGGCTTTACAATAAGAACACTTGTGTAATTATTCCTAACACTCCTTCATTCATTGGTATGTTAGAAAAAATAAAAAATGATGCAACTTGGGGAGAACTAGATGAGTCAACCTGTGCAGAATTACTTTCCAAAAGAGGAAAACTTCCAGGAAACAAACCATTAACTGACGATTACTTAAAAGAAAAAAACAAATCAGACATTGCTGGTTTTTCAAAAGATTTTATGACATTCAAAAAAGATCTAAAAGATGTTCCTGGTTTGAAGAACTTCTTCAGATTAAATCCTCCAAGAAAAGGGTTTGAAAGAAAAGGTATCAAGGTTCCTTTCGCTCAAGGCGGAGTTCTAGGATACAGAATGAACAGAATTAATGATCTATTAATGAGGATGCTATAATGACTGCAACTAGAACAAAGAAAGACAGAAAATGTAGGGGCAGTAATACTCATGGTGGTGGATCACACAAGAAGAGACGTGGTTCAGGAAACCGTGGAGGATATGGTAATGCAGGTACAGGTAAGCGTGCAGACCACAGAAAATTCACAATTTTAAAGAAATTCGGACTATCTTACTTAGGTAAAGTTGGATTCCATCACAAAAATGCAGTGAAGACCTGTGCAATTAACATTTGTGATCTTCCAGAAACATCCAAATTAAATCTAGCAGAATTAGGATATAACAAGCTTTTAGGAAAAGGGACTCCTAAAATTAAATACGAAATCACTGTTGATACTTGCTCAGAAAAAGCTAAGGCTAAAATCGAAAAAAGTGGAGGAAAGATTAACGTTTTATCTCCAGTAGAAGAGCCTAAAGAGCAATAGCACATCTTAAAAATAAAATAATTAGTGAATTACTATGGGTTTTTTTGAAAAAGTAGCAAACATTTTTCCTGAAGTTAGAGGTCCTTCTGAAAAGAGACTCGGATTCAAGACAAAACTTAAGTGGACACTTCTAATTTTAGTAGCATTCTTTGTTCTTTCAGTTATTCCATTATATGGTTTAGGTCAAAACGCATTATCACAATTTGAATCACTATCTCTTATTTTAGGAGCTAGTTTTGGTTCCATTATGTCTTTAGGTATTGGACCTATTGTAACAGCATCCATCGTACTTCAATTATTAACTGGATCAGGTATTCTAAAAATTAATACTTCTACACCAGAAGGTAAATCCTTTTTTCAAGGTTTACAAAAAGTAATGACTGTTTTTTTCATTGTATTTGAAGCTTTTATTTACGTATTCTTAGGTGGTTTAGCACCGGCTGCAGACTTACTAGGAACTTCAGCATATCCAATTATGCAATTAATGTTAGTATTCCAATTAATCTTGGGTGGAATGATGGTTCTTTACATGGATCAAGTTATCAATAAGTACGGATTTGGTTCCGGAGTATCACTATTCATCGCAGCAGGAGTATCCAGTTCAATTTTCGTTAGAGCTTTCTCCCCACTTAACAGTGTAGGTAGTTGGGCATTCGGTTCAGGTCAAGCACCAATTGGACAAGTTTGGGTATTCTTCCAATCATTAATGAATAGAAATCCTCTAGGTGCAGGAATTGCATTAGCAGCAATCTTAGCAACAGTATTCGTATTTGCATTTTCGGTTTACGCACAAGCAATGAAGATAGAAATACCTTTATCATTTGGACGAGTTAGGGGACACGGAATCCGTTGGCCATTGAAATTTTTATACACTTCAAATATTCCAGTTATTTTAACAGCAGCATTATTAGCAAATATCCAATTATGGGCGAGATTGTTAGAAAACTGGGGTAAGCCTATATTAGGTACATTTATTGGTAACACTCCAGCTTCAGGATTCGTTCTGTGGGTTTTCCCACCAAACATTGTACAAGGTTTAATTACTGGGACAGTGAGTGGTTTAGACTTTGCACATGCAGGAGTTTACATGTTATTAATGATAGGTGGAGCAGTTTTATTCTCCATATTCTGGGTTCAAACTTCAGGAATGGATGCTGCAGCACAAGCAAAACAAATGATGTCATCAGGATTACAAATTCCAGGATTTAGAAGAGATCCAAGAGTACTTGAAGCAATATTAAACAGGTACATTCCTTCACTAACAATTTTAGGTGGTATTGCCATTGGAGTGCTGGCCGCATCGGCAGACTTAATGGGTGCACTTGCAAATGGTACAGGTATTTTATTAGCAGTTATGATCATCTACAAATTATATGAAGAGATTGCACAACAACACATGATGGATATGCATCCCTCATTAAGGAAGATGATGGAAAAGTAAGATGGTATTAGAAAGTTTATTCGATTGGTTATTTGCACCTTTGTTAGCATTCGGAGATGCATGGGGAATAATCCTTATTTCATTATTACTAACACTATTCATTAACATTTTTTACAAATTATTTACTGATCAAGAATTAATGAAAGAACTAAAGAAAGAACTAAAGGTTTTACAAAAAGAAATGAAAACTTTAAAGGACAATCCTGAAAGATTTTTGAAAGTTCAAAAAGAAGCTATGTCTAAAAATTTAATTTACATGAAGCATAGTATGAAGCCAACATTAATAACATTTTTACCTTTAATAATTATATTTGGATGGATGAGATCTAGATTCCAAGAAGCAGGAGACATAGTAACTTGGGCTCCAAATGTTCCGTTATTCGGTACAGGATTAGGATGGTTAGGAGTTTACTTCTTTTCAGCAATATTTTTCAGCATAATCACCAGAAAGATCATGAAAATACACTAAAACGCTGTTTTCTACTACCCAAAAACCTTTTAAATTAAAATCAAGAAATAAGCTCTACAATGGCAGGAAAATCAATAAACTCAAAATCTGTAAGAAGAAACGTCAGGAGAATGCCTGGTGGAAGATTAAAGATCGTAACTTCTAAGAAAATGAGTTCTAAAATTAAATGCCCAACAACAGGTAAAGTCCTTAGAGGGGTACCTAGAGTTACTAGTACTGGAATGAGCAGAATTGCAAAATCAAAAAGAGCTCCAAGTAGACCATTTGGTGGAGTTTTAAGTACAAAGGCAACAAGAGCAATGTTCATTAAAAGGGCGAGGGAAGAAAATGCTTGAAGTAGGAAGATTATGTATTAAACTTGCAGGTAGAGATGCTGGTAAAAAGGCAGTTGTAGTTGAAAACATAGACAGTAATTTTGTATTAATTGATGGACAAACTAGAAGAAGAAAATGTTCTATCTCACATTTAGAACCTACAGAAGTTATGTTAACATTAAAGAAAGGCGCAGCTCATAAAGAAGTTGCAGCTGAATTCAAAAAATTAAATATCATCTTAGTAGAAACCAAACCTAAAACAGCTAAACCAAGGTTAAGAAAAGTAAGAAAATCAGATTTAAAATCAACAAAAGAAGTTAAACCTAAAGCAACAAAAGAAGTAAAGAAAGTTGCTAAAAAGGTAGTAAAAAAAGTTGCTAAAACAGCAAAGTAGTTCTAACATGTCAGAAGAAACTAAATTAAAAGAAAAGTATATGGAATTCCAAATGCTAGAACAATCGCTAGCACATTTAAATCAAAAGAAAGCTTCTATCGAAAATCAAATGAATGAATTTGTTTCTCTTCAAGAAAGTTTAGACAGTTTAAAAAATTCTAAAGATAACAGTCCAATGTTTTCTCCATTAGGTTCAGGAGTGTTCATTAAATCTGAATTAAAAGATTCAAAAAACGTATTGGTTAACATTGGATCTAATATTGCAATCGAACGTACTGTTGATGATTCAAAAGAACTAGTTGAAAAACAAATGACTGAATTAAGAGGAATTTTAATTAAACTAGAATCAGAGATAGGCAAGGGCTTAGAAAAAGGTAATGCTCTTAGTGCCGAATTAGCTAAACTATCTCAAAAAGACCACGAACACGGTCCAGATTGCAAACACTAATTGCATTTCACTTCTAAACGCATAATCTATTTAAACAGCCTTAGAGTCATATCTCCATGGCCCAGGACTTTGAAGCACTATTAAAGCACTATGCAAGAAAAGACATTCAAGAAGCAATGATCGAGCTTGCAAAAGACAGGGAAGTTACTGGATCATATAACATGAAATCATTTGGGAGACGCCCAGATATTCTACAATATCCTTCAGACATTTTTGAATTAGCAAGAAAAGGAGTCACATCTTTTCATGTTTCGGAAGAAAGATGGTCCAACCCCTTACAAATTAGAACGGGTATGACTAGAAAGGAACTTGACCAACTTAGGTGTGGATGGGATTGTGTTTTAGATATTGATTCACCTTACATCGAATATTCTCAAATAACTTCCTACTTATTGGTTGAAGCATTAAAATTATATGGTGTAAAATGTTTCGGACTTAAGTTTTCAGGAAGAAAGGGTTTCCATATTATTATTCCATTTGAAGCATTTCCAAAAGAAGTTGGAAGAAAACCAATTGAAACAATGTTCCCCGAAGGACCAAGAATGATTGCCGATTTTTTAGGAGAAAAAATTTATTCAAAGCTTTCGGAAATGATTCTAAAAGATCAAAAAATTGAAGAAATTTGCAAACTAACAAAAAAACCCATGGAAGAGTTAACTGACTCACAAGGCAATTTCAACCCATTTTCAGTAGTAGATATAGATACAATATTAATCTCTTCAAGACATCTATTCCGTTCAGTTTATTCAATAAATGAAAAATCTTGGTTAGTAAGTATTCCAATTGATCCTGAAAAATTAAACGAATTTAAATTAAGAGATGCAAAAATTCAAAATGTTAAAACAGATGTTCCTTTTTTCAAAATTCCAAAAACTGAAGAAGCAAGATCATTAGTAATTGCAGCATTTGATCAATCAAGAGAAAAGTTTATTGCAGAAAAGAAATCCACAATTGTAGTTGAAGGAAAAGATCCTTTTAGTGAAGAAAATACTAAAAAAGAATTCAAAGTTGAAGACATAGACAATTCTTTGGTGAAGGAAGAATATTACCCTCCCTGCATAAAATTATTATTAGACGGATCTTCGGAAGATGGAAGAAAGAGGTCCCTATTTATTTTGATGAATTTTTTCAAAGGACTTAATTATTCTCAAGCAGCAATCAAAGAAAAGATCGGTGATTGGAACAAAAAGAACTATGAACCACTAAGAGAAGGGTATGTAATATCTCAATTAAATTCCTTAATGAGGGGTTCAGGCAACATGCCTCCGAATTGTAAGAATGACGCATATTACTCTTCTTTAAGGGTCTGCAAACCAGACAACTTTTGTCAAAAAATAAAGAATCCATTAAATTATACTTCTAAGAAGATTTGGCTTGAAAAATTAAATAAGAAAAATGCCAAAAAGAAAGTTGCAAAGAAAACAACAAAGAAGAAAGTATCAAAAAAAGTAAAGAAGTAATTCTTTGTATGACTTTTCACTGAAATCAGATTTATATTCTTTCAATAATTTAATTAATTTTTCTTGATTTCCATATTTTCCTTTTTTGAAAAGAAACTGAGAAAATTGTGTAACGTTTTTAGGTTCCAAAACTCTTTTACATCTTTCAAAATCAATTAACACCGGATTATTTTTTACAACAATTACATTAGTAGTTATTCTATGCATTTCAAATTTGTTAACTTTTAATTTATCCATAACTCTACACTGTTTCATTATTTTTTTCAAAACAGATTTTGTTTTAATCTCAGAAGAAGTTTTCAAGTAGTCTTTCAAATGAACACCATCTAAATATTCCATAGAAATTGACCCTTCGTAAAAATTATAAAATTCTGGACCTATATTATACTTATTCAATTCTTTTAACCAAAAACTTTCAGTCTCTAATCTGTTAATTGCAGTGCTTTCTGCATTAGGAACCTTGACTGCACATACATTTCCTTTAAATTTACCACGTCTAACTACTCCCCTCTTACCCTTACCAAGAATTTTTCCTAAAGACTTATTTTCTGCCATTTTAGAGCCTATACTATCATCCTATAGAAAGTTATTTAAATACTCCTCCCATGAGATTAAGAATAAAGAGGGTGAGTTAATGAAGTTAAAATCAATCACAAAAGTTCTATTATTCGCAACACTATTATTAGCACTCTCTTTTTCAGTTAGTGCAGACAATCACACTTCTTCAAACGATTTTGACCCTACAGATAGTTATTTGTGGTTGATTGATCAATGTGAAGAAGGCAATTGTGATGACGATCTTTCTGCAACAGCATTTTATTCAGTTGCAATGAAGCGTTCAGGTTACGGAAATACTTACGGAATGCAAGCAATAAGACATATTCAAGCTGAAAGAAAAGATCCAGAATCCTGTTTCCCTGTAGGTGGATGTAATATTAAAGAAACAGCAATGGCTTACTGGGCATTATCAGAATACGGAGAAGATACTGCAGGAATAGAAGAATATATTCGAAATGAATTAGATGTAGGATTAACAGACAACTGGTGGTTGGAAATTGTTACAACTGCACAAGATCAATATTGTACAATAGGTTATCCTAAAGAAGGAGTTCAAGAACAAGTTGATGTATTAGTTAATCAAGGAGCATTTCCAGAATGTAATGCTGGACAACCCGAAACATTTTTTGATTTAAACTCTTGTATTGAAACAAATTTAGTAAATTCAAATCCTTCTTTAGAACTTACAATTGATTGTTCTGCAATAGGTCAAGGAACAATAATCTCCATAATTTACAACACTGGATCATCATTTTACTTAACAGAACAAGCTACAACAGCAAAGTACCAAACTCAAGTACAAAACTCCTGCCACTCAAGATCAGGAACTTGTGATAAAGATACTTCTTTATGGGCAAACTGGATATTAGATAGTAAAAATTCAGATATCAATACAGGATTATATTTACTTACATTACATGATTCATTAGATCCTATCGATACATCCCTTATTTATTTAACAACTTCAGATGCAAACAGACAAGATACTTTCCTAACAGAACTAATAGATCTTCAAAGATTAGATGGAAGTTTTAACAAAAACAATTTAGAAACTGCAACTGCCGTACTTTCTCTAACTGCTTCTGGTTCAACAGATGAATTAAACAATGCAATAAATTATTTAGAAGGTTCAGTTAAATCCGATGGTTCATGGGATGGAGACGAACTTACAACTGCATTAGTTTTATTCTCTTCTTTTACTGGTGCATCAATCGAACTTCCTCCTATGAGTACAGCACCTGCAGGATCACAACCTCCTCCAGCTACATGTGGAGACAATTATTGTGACCCTCAATTCGAAGATTCAAATTCTTGTCCTAGTGACTGTTTAACTAAAGACGTTTGTGTACAAAATAATAAATGTGAAGTTGACTTCGGAGAAACTTCAAACAACTGTCCTTCGGATTGTTACTGTGGAGATTCAATCTGTGACCCAACAGAACAACCAGGTATTTGTGAATTTGATTGTGGCGCAGCAGAAACTAATTCTTACCCCACAGAAGAGTATACTCCTCCTGTAGAAGTTAAAGAAGAAGGTGGATTTTCATGGATTGTTATGTTAATAATAGTAATATTCTTGATTCTTGCAGTTTACTTTGCATACAATCATTATTTTGCAAAAAAGAAAAAACCAAGTAAGACATACTCAAGTAAACCAGTATTCAATCCTTCAGTAGGCGGATTTGGAGGGGCAAAACCCAATCCAAGGGCACAACCAAGATCTACAAGGCCAATTCATGGAAAGAAGTCAAAAGCAGAAATGGACTTGGAAAAATCATTAAGCGAAGCTAAGAGACTGCTTGGGAAATAAGGGTTATGGTGACCTTTAAAATTAAATATTTATTTCTTCTAATATTAATTCCATTAGTTTTTGCACAATTAAACCTTATTGAAATAACTCCTCAAAGAACAGAATTATCTCCTGGGGAAGTTTATCAGACAGAAATAGTTCTTAATAACCCTATAACGGAACTAAAAAATATAAACATTAAATTATACTCCTTAGATGAAATCCCAATTCCAGTTTCCCCTTTTCTATCACAATTAGATACAAATTATTATTTCCTTTATTTTGAAATACCTTTCTCTACAGAAGAAGGAATTTATCAACTGAAAATTGAAGATCAATCCTTTTTAGTAAATGGTGCTTTAGAAGAATTTGAAGGAATAGAAAACATTACAATCACAAAATCACAACCTTCAGTATCAATTACTCCAGGGCATTTTTTACTTCCTCTTAATGATGCGGGACAAATCAGTATTACTACAGAATCCAAAGATATTTCTACGAACATATTTTTCTTAACTCCAGAATATATGACTCACCCATATATCACCGAACAATCAATCAATCCCCACGTACCAAGAACATTTACCTTTGATTATAACACTTCAAATGCAACTAAATCAGAACTAATAATCAACACAGGATCAAAACAATTCAAGATACCTATTTTCATAGAAGGCCAAACAGAACAAAATGATACTCAAGAACCTCCTCAAAGTCCACAGGGAGAAGCAATTACTTTCTTTGTAGATAATTTCCATCTTTCAAAAACAATCAGTTTTGATCAATCTATTGAAGGCAACCTATACATGTCTAACAACTTAAACATCTCCTTAGAAGGTCTTAATTCAGAGTTCACAGGCAATCTAATTGACATAATTAGTATCTCTCCTTCAACATTCGAAGTTTCCCAAAATTCTAATTTCTCTTCATTCATGAGTATCAATCCTTCAAAAAATGCAGAAGCAGGCACTTATTCTGGCGAACTAATAATTTCGAATGATCAATACAGCTCAAGCTTAAAGATAACAATAGTTGTTGAAGAAGAACTTACAACAGAACCCTCTACAGAAACAGAAGTTATTGAATCTCCAGTTGAAGAAACAATCGAAGAATCGAACGAACCTGCAGAATTATTTGTACCCTGGAATCTTTCAGAAGGATATGAAGAAGAAGCTAAAGTTGCAGCAAGTCCTTTCATGTATCTAATAGTCATATTCCTAGCAATATCAATTATAATTTTCCTTTTATCTGGTAAAAAAACAACAAAGAAAAAATCTTTTTCACAATTAGTTTCAGAAAGTCAAAAGAAATAATTATTCTTTAGGTTTATCATTAATGCCTAGCTTTTTCTTCATAACTTTATTTTCAGCATGCATATTCTTCAACAACATATCATATTGATGTATTCTTGCAATTAAGTCATTCCAAAGATTATCTAGAATATCCTTTTTAAAATTAAAACTAACAGGTTCAACCACTTCAATAGAACTTGGCATAAAGTCGAAACAGAAACCAGTGACATCATCCATATTTTTGAATCCTAATTCTAAGTCTACAAATTTACTCCAAAAAGGTCTATCTTCAATACTGGTTGTATCTGAAACTTTAGAAGTAATAACTTCAAAATCTTTAGAAGCATTCAGTTTTTCAATAATCATATCCATGGTCTTATTTACATGCTCTTCTGGTGAGCCCATAAGCTCCAAGATTGCTTTGATTGTTACAGCAGGTTTTTCCATTTTTACATCCTAAATAACACAAAATAAATCCCCATTCCGCCAATGATATAGAGTAGGTAAAAAATCATACCTTCCCACCATTTCCTTCCTTTAGGGGCGATTTTAGTGTCTAGATTAACCTCTTTTGCAGCATTTATATCCCTTTCTATTGCTCCAACCTGCAACAAAGTTCTGCCCTCCTTTTCAAAAACTTCCTGTCCATTGATCCATACTAATCGCATATCCTTTTCTCTAAGACCTTCAACAACCAACACATATTCTCCTTCTTGAGGATAAATCGTATTGTTACAGATTGCAACTGGAAACTCAATTACTTGACCCTCATGGGCTTTAATTCTAAAGCTACTAACTACATTTATATCCATTAAATAAGCCTTAATTATTTCAGTCTCATCCCTATCATTCCAAACATCAACTCTTACTTTTATGTTTCCACAAATATTTTTAGAATTACTATCTACTCCTTCAATTCTGATATATCCCTCTTCGTCATTAAATGTTAAGACTTCTTCAACTGTTTCATTTTCACCAATATTTTCAGTTTCATTATTGGATTCACCATTAATATCTCCCGGACTAGGAGTGCAAGAATATTCTTCTTCACCATCAAAACAAACAGCATTTCCATCACCATTTGCAATGGATCCATCATAACTTTTTTCATCTATTAGTTCCATTTGCAAATCATACAATGAAACTGTGTCTTGCATATTGCTAAGTCCATTTCCAATAGCTTTTCCTGCCGAATAAACACTTACAATTTGCAAATCAATTCCTTCAAAGTAACCTCCAGAATAACCTTCCTCAACAATTAAATTTATTTTACTATTTCCAGTACCATTTACTAAAAGAATTATGTCTTCATGGCTTGAATCTTTAACAGTCCAACCATCCATTAAAATCTCTTCATTAAAAATTAATTCCACATACTCTCTATTATTGTCTCCTCCAGAGGGATTGTACATTATTTCAGTTATCTCTGCATTAACTAGAAATGGGCAGAGTACAAGGCATACGGCTATTTCCTTTAACATAAGGTACTCTTCAAAGGATTAAATTAAATAACTAAACTAAGAATTAACTGTAAACTATCCGATAAGATCAAATTAATATTTTTTCCCAACCTTGTTTACTTTTTCTCTTACCTCTATTCCAGTAAGTCCACCATTCAAATACAGTTTTTGGACCAAAATATTTTTTATGCAATTCTTTTAATCTTGCTATGTCTTTGGGACCAGGTTTTTGATTTGCTTTAATTTGAATATACTTATGAATCCCTTTTTTTACTGCAAGAATATCGAACTCTCCAAAGATATCTACATTTTTATTGAATCGAGTAGTTCCTTTAACACGATAAGTTATCCAATCATCAAGATTAAGTTCTTTCTCAGCTCTTAGTTCTAGTAGTCTACCTTTAGTTCGAGTATTCATAAGTTACCTCTCGCTAAAAAAGAATTATACTGTATCACACTCATAAAAATAAAATATGTTAAGTGTTTAATAAGTTTTGTAAAATAAAAAAAAAGAAAAAGAAGAGACTTAAAGGTCTCTTGCTTTAATTGTGGATCTTCCGTTCTCTTTAGCTCTTCTACAAGCGTCCTTAATTAGAGCGCCTACTTTCTCGCTAAGATTGTCTGCGAAATCACCAGCTACGTTCATTCCTTTTGCAAATTCTTTAACTTTGCTTCTTACTACTAATATTTCTGCCATTTAAAATGCACCTCATTATTTTTATTTTGATATTCATGAAAAGGCCTTACAGACCTTCTATCTCATGTTTTCAATAAAAAGAATCTCAAGTAGTATTTAAACATTTCGTTAATACAGCCTCTATTTGCTGTTTATTAAGGTTTTAGGAGTTATTCGTAATTATAAAATGAAAACAAATTTACTCTAAATCCTATAAAATGCTATCTATGTCCTATATAGCTTCAATACAAAGAACTCTTACTTCTTGAGCTTCAAGAGTTATTTGAGTGGACATTTCTGCCCTATTTCCAGGAATAACTCTTTCAGTTTCAGTAGGTCTGATACTTTCCCAAGCGTTTATTTTAGAAATTACTGGCCATGCCTCATCAATATAATCTCTATGTGTTGCACCAGGAGTATTTTCTATTTCATCAATTATTGGTTGAAGTAACGCCTCTATTTCAAATTCCACATCGTCATGGTAAGGGTTGCCATCTTCATGCCCAATTTTATAAGTTTTATATGCCCATTCTTTAACATCTACAGGTAAGTTTTGTATATGTAATTTTAATGTTGCACTTTCTTCATCCCTATTGAAGTTAACACCATACATACAATAAGAATTTCCTTCTTCATTTTTCACAACAAATGCGCGAACAATTCCACTTTCATCTAAGTCATCTTCAACTAACAATGTTCCTGGAGCCTCATGCAATAGTTTGGATAACCAAAATACTGGTTTGAATATTCCACTTTTATCGATCATGTTTTCATTCCATTCTAAGAATCTTCCTTCAAGAGTTCCAGGTTCATGAGTATCACTGTTTAATTGGAACCAACCCATGTTGTCTACATCATGATTAGCCATATTTCCTATCAATGCCATTGCACTTGAAGATGCATGGATGCCGTCTCTATTTATCCCGCCTTGTCCAGGAGATCCATCACTAAACTCATCTAAATTTGAACCAAGATACACATCCTTTTCATTCAAATAGTCCATCACTTGATCCGTATCGCTACCAGGAGTAATAAAATAAGGATCTGGTTGATAGTGGTGGAAGTGATGATTTGCACTAAGTCCTTTTGCTTCAAGAGCATCAAAAACGGAAGGGGTAACATATCCATCATTTCCTTCTGCATCAGCAATAATTCCTACAAAATTACTTGTTGCATCTACACCTACTTCATTATTAACATCAACTTCATAAACAGATTCAACTGCTGCAACTGTCAAATCTACAAATTCTTCAAGGGTAGGCATCCAACAATCGTTAGGAGCATTACATACCATTTTCCAGTTTTCTAAAAGATAATTAGGTTCATTCCAAATTATGAAATAATTAATATCTTTGGTATTATAGAAGCTTACTACATCATAAACATAATCCTTCCATCCTTGCATATCCTTCGCAGGACCGTTTGCCTCATATTTTATACAATCTGAACCAGAATATTCTGAACAATAAGCAATTCCTTCTTCTGCGGGAATCCCTTTGATAGAAACCATTACTTTCGCACCATTATTTACAAGTTTTCTATGTACATCTGTAGGGGGGTAGTCTCTACCAAGAACATCATACTTGTGATGCATCCTTATTGTTGCGCCTTCAACTCCTACTTCTTGAATATATGCATTTAAAAATTTCAAAGGAACATAAGCATGTGTAACCACTCCAAACCCTTTTGTTAATCCATGAATATCTTTAACAACTTGATCAGCATAAACATTCATTTCAAATTCAACATCGCCCAAAGTTTCCTTTTCAATAAATTCTAATTCTTCTTCAATAGGTTCAACTTCTTTTCCAAATCCTAATGCTTGGAATGGAGAACTAAAGAAAACATCTAGCTTATCTGCAAATATTTCTACGAATGTTTTACTAACTGTTTTATCATTTATTTTTGGGAGTATTGTTTTAGGAGTGTTTTTCCCTACAGGAATTTCTATTTCAAGAATTTGCTGATCCTTTGGAACAATTCCAAATCCTTCTTCAACTTTGTCGAATATCTCTGTTACTATGGTTCCCTTTACTTCAACATTATTAGAAACATCTTCTACCGATTCTTTAATCTCTACTTCTTCTATGGCTATTTTTTTACTTTGTTTGTACTCTGCAATAAGTTCAATCTTTTCTCCACACAATGTAATCCATTTAGCTTCTTCCTCATACCAAACAGTTTTGCATTCCAAAAGAATATCTTCTTTTAACAATTCCAAATCAGAAACAGCACCTACAATTAGTAAACTACTTAGAAATACGAACATTAAAATAAATATTTTTTTCAGTTAAATCACCTTTCTTTAAAAAGAAAGTTAGGTTATTCTTATAAAACTTTTGATAAGCTTTATTCTTCAGGTCTCATGAAAGGGAATAAGATTACATCCCTTATTGAAGGAGAATCTGTCATTAACATTACCATTCTATCTATTCCTAGGCCAAGTCCACCTGTCGGAGGCATACCATATTCCATAGATTCTACAAAGTCTTCATCCATAGGATTTGCTTCATCGTCTCCCTTCTTCAACATTAAAGCTTGTTCTTCAAGTAGTTCTTTTTGTTTTATTGGATCATTTAATTCAGAATACGCATTACCAATTTCCATTCCACAAATATAAGGTTCAAATCTTTCAATCATTTCTTCATCCCCTCTTTTGACCTTACACAAAGGTGTACTTTCCTTAGGATGATCAATAACAAATGTAGGTTGTACTAATTTATCTTCCACTAAATCCTCAAATAATGCGATAGTTGCATATCCTCTTTTGTAATCTCCAGCTAATTCAACATTATTTTCTTTCAATGCTTTCTTCAAACCAGCATCATCTAAATCATCAACATCAATTTTGGTGAATTTTTTGATTGCTTCCTTCATGGTAATTCTCTCCCAAGGAGCCTTAACATCAATTTTATTTCCTTGATAATTAAATTCAGTTGTACCAAAAACTTTCTTTGCAACAAATTCATAGCAATCTTCTGTTAGTTTCATAACATTTTGATAATCTGCATATGCCCAGTAGCATTCCATCATCATAAATTCTGGATTGTGAGTTCTATCGATTCCTTCATTCCTAAAGTCTTTTGAAAATTCAAATACCTTTTCAAATCCACCAACAATCAATCTCTTCAAATATAATTCATTTGAAACTCTCATGTAAACATCCATCTTTAATTCATTCAAGAAACTCTTAAACGGTCTAGCACTTGCACCACCATATATTGGTTGCAATACAGGAGTATCAACTTCTAAAAATCCTTTGTCCACTAAAAATTCTTTAATTGCATTAATAATTTTAGTTCTATCTACAAATGTTTTTTTAACTTCGGGATTAGTAATTAAATCTAAATATCTTTTTCTGTATCTTACTTCTTTGTCTTTCAATCCATGCCACTTTTCAGGTAATGGTCTAACACATTTACTCAATAAAACAAATTCTTTAACTCTAATACTTACTTCACCTTTTTTAGTTCTAAAAACGGTTCCCTTAATACCAATTATATCTCCCAAATCTATCTTACTAAAAACATTAAATGATTCTTCACTAATTTCATCCTTCCTTACATAAATTTGAATTTTACCTGTCTCATCTTGAACATGTGCAAATCCTGCTTTGCCCATTGAACGCAATGTCATAATTCTTCCAGCTACAGAAACAGAATCTTTAGTCTCTTCACCTTCGTCCAATTCAGTGTATTTTTCTAAAATTTTAGAAGCATTATGGGTCTTGTTATATGAATAAGGATAAACTTCTACGCCAGATTCTCTTAATTCGTCAAGTTTCTTAAGCCTCTGCTCCACGTATTCATTAGATTCAGCCATATCTTTGGTTCAAAAAATAGATTTATATACTTTTTGGGAAGATAATGTCCATGAATTACATATTTCACCTTGGAAGAGATGCCGAATTGAGCACTTTAGAAGTAATTTCCTACCTAGAAAGAATTGGGAAAGATTACAAAATAAAGAAAATCACTAAAAAAGCACTGCTCCTAGATATAGAAAAGTTAGATCATTCCGAAACAATCAAAAATTTAGGTGGAACTATAAAGATTTCCCTAGAACTTCCTGATCCAGAAACTGCAATCGAAAATAAAATATTTTCATTCATTATCAAAAGAATAAATTATGGCATCAATTCATTAGAATCTTCCGAAAAAAGTTTACAAGAATTAACAAGTTTAATTAAAACATTTTGTAAAAAACAAAAAATCAAAGCATTACATAAACATGTTAAGGAAAGAGAAATTCCTCCTTCCAAATCAAAGAGTTTAGACTTAGAATTAACTTTATTCAAAAATAAAGTTTATGCAGTTATTGCTTCTTCAGATCCAAAATCTTATGCAAAGAGAGATGAAAAGAGACCTTATTTCGACCCATTAAAAGTAATCTCTGTAAGGTTAGCAAAAATACTAATTAATTTAGCGCAGCCAAAGAAAAAAGATATTTTGTTGGATCCTTTTGCAGGACTTGGAACAATCTTGCAAGAAGCAGCCTTAATGAATATTGATGCATTAGGTTCAGATAATAATTCCTTAACTGTAAAAAAATGTAATGCCAACATTCAATGGATAAAAAATACATTCAAAATAAAGAAAATTCCAAGAATAATACTTTCAGATATTTCCCAAATTTCAAAGAAGGTAAGATTCGCAAATTGTATAGCGACTGAACCTTATTTAGGGCCTTTCATCAAAAAGTTACCCACTGAACTAGAAGCAAGAGAAATAGTAAAAGATGTTTCAAGGTTATATGAAAATTTCTTAAGAAATGCTTCAAGAATGTTAAAACAAGGGTCCAAGATGGCAGTTATAGTCCCATCGTACAAAACTAGGGATGGAAAATCAATAAAAATTGGATTCCAAACTATGCTAAGAAATCATCGTTTCAAGATATATCAGCCTCTCAAGAACACTATGATTCCACTAGATTATGCTCTAAAGGGAAGTAAGATACAAAGAAAGATATACATATTAGAAAAGCTTAAATAAGCAAATATTAAGGTCTAAACCATGGGAAGAATCAAAACACAATTAATCAAAAGATCCACAATGAAGCTATTAGCAACTCATAAGGAATCCTTTACTAAGAATTTTGATGAAAACAAAAAGGTAGTGCAAGATATGTTAACTGCACCTACTAAAAAACTAAGAAATGTTATTGCTGGATATGCAACAAGACTTGTTAAGAACGAAAAAGAACTTTAATTCTAATCCTAGAGGTCGATTGTAGATGGTAGAAGAAACACCAGAAACTAAAAGCAGATCAAGTGATTCTCAAGATGATCACGTTGTTTTCGTAGGCGATAAGCCATTTATGAATTATGTAACTGGAGTAGTAATGCAATTCACAACTCATTCTGCAAAAGAATCAGTTATCAAGGCAAGGGGCAAGTTCATTAGTAAGGCAGTAGATATAGCAGAAGTTGCTACAAAAAGATTTCTTGAAGGTGAAGTTACAATCAAAAATATTTCTGTAAATAGTGAAGAGTTCAAGAATAAAGAAGGTAAGGATGTAAGAGTTTCTACAATAGAGTTAACGCTTACCAAAAATTAGTTTCGAACATTTAATAAACACAAAATATTCTTCATAATGTAAGAGGTAAAGGTGTGTCATTAGAATTATTTTCAAATTTACAAGTAAACTTACTATTTGATATTGCTGTAATCATTGTATTCGCTACAATTATTGCATTTATAGTAAGATTGTTCAAACAACCTTTAATCCTAGGGTATATTCTAGCAGGAGTTGTTCTCGGTCCAAACTTTTTACAATTAATTCAAAATCAAGAAATAATATTTGCACTTTCTGAAATAGGTATAGCATTCTTACTATTCTTTGTAGGTCTAGAAATGGACTTAAAGAAACTAAAAGAAGTAGGTTTCTTTTCAACGCTGGGAACGATAATACAGGTTGCAATTACATTCTTCTTAGCATTGTTTATAGGGTTAAAATTCGGCATAGATAGTACCACTGCAACAATTTTAGGTTTTATTGTAGCGTTTAGTAGTACTTCGGTTGTTGTAAAAATATTTTCAGATAAAGATCAGATAGATACATTACATGGCCGTTTAGCATTAGGAATTCTTCTAATGCAAGACATAGTAGTTATCTTTTTACTTTCAGCATTATCTAATACTGGAGGATTAACTGCCTCAGTTTTAGTAACATCTTTCTTCAAAGGAATAGTATTATTCGTAATTGCATTAGTTCTTTCTTCAAGAGTATTCCCTCGTTTATTCACTGCAGCTGCAAAGTTCCAAGAACTTACGCTGTTAATGGCACTAACAATTTGTTTCTTATTTTCTACAATGGCAGCATATTTTGGGTTCTCCATAGCAGTAGGGGCATTTATTGCAGGAATTAGTATTGCTCCACTAAAGTACAG
Source organism: Candidatus Woesearchaeota archaeon (assembly GCA_018658265.1). Lineage (GTDB taxonomy): Archaea > Nanobdellota > Nanobdellia > SCGC-AAA011-G17 > UBA489 > JABIKK01. The sequence continues at coordinate 22,341 of JABHVN010000009.1, forward strand.
TTTGAATATTCAAGGAATGATCGGACCTCTAAAGGATTTCTTTGCAACAATTTTCTTTGTTTCACTAGGTCTCCAACTACAATTCGCTTCATTAGGAAAACTAACAAATATATTCTTCGCACTTTTCTTTTTAGTTATTTTTGTAAAACCTTTATTGATTGCAGTAATTGCTCTTTTATTTGGATACGAAAAGAGATCTGCATCTTTGACAGGATTTTCATTAGGACAAGTTAGTGAGTTCTCGTTAATTGTTGCAGCAGTAGCATTGGCAAATGGATTCATAGGACAAGAAATATTTTCATTAACAGTGTTGTTAGTTGCAGGTTCAATTGTAGCCACAACTTATATTATGGATTTTGAAAATAAGATTTATTCTGCACTTTCAGGTTTCTTTAATTTAGTAACGAAATTCACTCCAAATACAAGAGTTCAAAAGAAAATAACTCCTAGGAAAAAAGATATTGTACTTTTCGGATGTCATAGGATGGGTACAATTTTCTTGAATGCCTTCAAAAAAGCAAGAAAGAAAGTTTTAGTTGTAGACCACAACCCTATGACTATTAAAAATTTAGAAAGAATAAAGGTTAACTGTCTATATGGTGACATTGCCAATGAAGAGGTTCTAAAGGGGGCAGGACTAAGTAATACTGAATTCGTAGTTTCAACAATTAGAATTGTAGAAGACAATTTGTACTTAATTAATTATCTTAAGGAGCATAAGTACAAGGCAAAAATAATTGTAGTTGCAGAGCATGTACATCAAGCATTGGACTTATATGATGCAGGTGCAGATTATGTAATAATTCCTCACATTGTTTCTGGAGAAAAAGCATCCACTATGATTAGAGGTCTTCTAAAGGGTAGAAGAAAAATAGAAAAGATAAGGAATGATAGTATAGAACATATCTTATTCATGGAAAGATTCGGTCAAAAAATTAAAGATTAAAATGAATATCAAACATCATTTTTTTAGTTCAATTATCTTAACATTAGTTCTCTATCCCTTAGTTGGTTTCTATTCCTTATGGGCGTTTGTAGGAGGATATCTAATAGACTTTGACCATTATCTTTGGTCCATGTATAGGAATAAAAGTTTTTCATTACCTAAGGCATACAAGTATCATTTCGGAAGACATAAAAAGAGGAATTATGAAAAGGATTTACTTCACTTATTCCATACTTGGGAATTCATAGCACTAATGATCTTATGCACAGTTAGTTCTTATTTACTTAAACTTGAATTTTTCTATTATATGTTTAGTATGACTCTTTTGGGAATGACACTTCATTTAGCTCTTGATTTTGGAGGACTAATAACTATGAAACATCTAGACGCAAGGGCAATATCTCTAATAGGTTGGATAAAAAGAAAGAAATAATATGCCTCCAGGGGGACTTGAACCCTCGACCTCGGGCTTATGAGACCCGCGCTCTACCAACTGAGCTACAGAGGCTTTGTTTTAAACCACTTTAAGGGAATTTAAAAGACTTATGGTGTTATGCTAGATCTTATCTCATTTGCAATGCTTTTAGACTCATTCTCTGCATAGGAACCAGCTTTCCAAGTTAATAATTGACCATCATTTTCTGATCTTGGAATAACGTGAAAATGAATATGGTCTACTTCTTGATGAGCCGCCCTTCCATTTGATTGAACTACACTCATACCAGGATTGGTTTTACTTAATGCAGATGAAATCTTTTTAACAGTTTTAATAACTTTACACAAGACATCTTCAGGTACATCTAAAATTGTTTCATAATGTTCTTTTGGAATTACAAGACAATGTCCCTTTGTAGCAGGATTTATGTCTAAAAATACTAAGGTGTTTTCATCTTCATAAATAATCTCTGAAGGAATTTCTTTACTAATAATCTTACAGAATATACAATCACTCATCTTCTTCCTTATCCAATGATTTTGCAAACTCTCTCAACTTCTTTATCAAACTTATTTTTTTTGTTCTGTCCACCTTAGGCTTAGTATATTTATATTTCTTGGTAATTTCTTTTTTCTTCACTTTCTTAGTGATAGCACTATACTTCTTAGCTTCTCTGAACTTTCCCCTAACCTTTAGCATTTTTCTTTTTCCAGAAAGCAAGGTTCTTCTACTCTTAGTTTTTCTTCCCATGTGAGTAACATCTAAACAGGGTTATAAGAATGTTACGATTGAAGAAAACTGGACCTGTCGGGACTTGAACCCGAAGCCTCTCGGCTGCCAGCCGAGCGTTATACCAGATTTAACCACAGGCCCGTTTAATAACAAGAAATTTTATCTAATTTATAGGGCTTTCTAAAATAGAAACTTTCTTAATCAATCTAGAAAGAAAAACATTATGGTTTTTTTCAAAAAAGGGGAACTAAATTTACTTTGGCCTTTTTATTTTGAATTTTTCTTTGCCAGAATTCTTTCACTTATGGCACCTTTTTTCATTATTTATTTAACTAATCTGGGATTTAGTTTAACAAAAGTAGGTATAGTTTTAGCAACTATTTCTGCAACAATCTTAATATTCGAAATTCCTACTGGAGCAATCGCAGACGTATTTGGTAGAAAATTTTCAGTTCTTTTAGGATATGCTTTAGAAGGAATTTGTGTTTTGTCTTTGTATTTCTTTACTAGTTATTATGCCATCTTAGCAATTTCTTCTTTATTAGGGATAGCAATGACTTTATCTTCTGGTGCAAAAGATGCTTGGACTACAGATTTAATAAAAAAAGAAAATAAAAGTTTACTTAATGATTTTTTTGCCAACTCTGCAATGTTTATGAGTTTTTCAATGTTTTTTGCTGGTCTTTTAGGAGCATTTTTAGTTAAGAATTTTGGGATATCTATAATTTTTATTGCAACTTCATTATCATTTTTTGTTTCAATTATAGTATTAATTCCAGCAAAGGAGATTTTCAAAAAAAGAAAAGTCCATATAAAAAAATCTTTATCCAAATTAATCCATCAATCCAAAGAATCTATTAAATATTCTCACAAAAACAAATCATTAGCACTTCTTTTAGCTGCAACAGGTGCAATATCTGCAATATTCGTGTTGAATGGTAGTTTAAGTTGGACTCCTTTGTTATTAGAACATGGACTAAAATTTGAATATTTCGGTTATTTATGGTCTGCTATGGGATTAATTACATTAATTGCATCTTATACTTCCAAAAAATTACTAAGAAAAAATAGGGAAAAAGAATTTATGTTAAAGTCTCTGATGTTTTTTTCCATTGGATCTATTTCGGTAATATTCTTTAAATCCTTGATACCTTTAATCATAATTTTAATGATAGTCATATTCTTTCAAGATATCCAATGGCCTGTAAGCAGAGTTTTTTTCCACAAGTTGGTACCAAATAAGCTAAGGGCCACAATAGGATCAATAGAAAGTATGATCATATCTCTTGCAGGAATTATGGTGCCTCCATTAACGGGATATTTAATTGACATTGCAGGACCCTCAAAAACTATCGTGCTTGCAGGAATTGTAACAATAATCCCAATAACTTTAATTAAAAAAATAGGGAAGAAAAAACTATAACTTTTCAAAACTAAGTTTTCCACTAATAAGGCTTTTTATAGTGCTATTAAGAACATCAATAGCAACTCTCTTTTGTTCTTCAGAATCTCTATCTCTTAGAGTAACAGTATTATCTTTCAGTGTATCATGGTCAATAGTAACACAATATGCAGTTCCAGATTCAGCTGCACGTAAATATCTTTTACCAATACTTCCAGATTGATCATATTCAACAATAAAATCTTCTTCCAATTCAACTTTAACTTCTTTAGCTTTTTCAGGCATTCCTTCTTTCTTCATTAAAGGGAATACTGCAACATCAACAGGTGCTAAATTGTAAGGCAATTTGAACATTGTTTTACCTGCATCTTTTTCAGACTTGGAATAAAAGATATCTAACAATGCAAAGACAGGCCTATCAATTCCAAATGCAATTTCCAATACATGAGGAGTAATATCTTCATTGTTAGCATTTTTAGCGGTCAAATTCTGCTTTGAAAATTTAGAATGTTGTAATAAATCATAATCAGTTCTATCATGGATTCCACAAACTTCTGTCCAACCAAAACTATTCAATTTAATTTCAATGTCCCATGCATCATCTGCATAGAATGCCTTTTCATCAGGGTGGTGCTGTCTTATCCTAATTCTCTCACTAGGAACTCCCAAATTAATGAATTGCTTATATGCCAACCAAACGCACCATGCATAGGCCTTAGATTGGAATAGTTTCTTCTTAACACAATCATTAACGCTCAAATCCGAATGTTCTTTTTCAGCTTTCTGAGATTTGTAATCCCAAATAGGTAATTTATCAGTTTTAACATCTTCAAACTTTTCCCAATTATTTTTTTCACTTGGATCAATAAACAATTGTCCTTCTGCCTGTGTAAATTCTCTGCTTCTCAACAAACTTTGTCTTGGACTAATTTCATTTCTAAATGCTTTTCCTATTTGGAAAATTCCAATGGGCAATCTTCTTCTAAAGAATTCATAATATCTTTTGAAAGGAATATAAGTTACTGTTGCAGTTTCAGGTCTCAATGAAGATTCAATACCTGCAACATTTGTCTTCATCATTAAACTTTGACCTTTAATCTCTTGATTAAATTCTCCCTTACAAGAAGGACATCTTATTTTATGAGTATTAATGAACTCTAACAACTCAACGTCTGAATAAGCATCTGCAGAAACATCGTGGCCTTCTTCAATTAGTTTATCTGCCCTAAAAACTGATTTACATTTACTACATTGAACAGTTTTATCTTCAAAAGTATCTAAGTGTCCAGAAGCTTTCCAAACAATATCAGGTAAAACGATAGGACATTCAACTTCCCAAAAACCATTATTTTGGAATGTTTTTTTAACACTTTTTTCAACCTTTTCTTTCAACAATTTACCCAAAGGCCCATAAGAATAAAATCCTGCCACGCCACCATATATTTCAGGAAAAGGTCCCCAAACGAAGCCCTTACCTTGCATAAATGCCGTTAAATCAACTAAGAACTTCTCTCTCTTTTCAATATTTACCTTGACTGGTTTGTTAGGCATGAGAAGTCCATATTGGTAAGCTTTATAATGTTTTCTTATAGAATTAGCTTAAAATGTACAAATTCGAAGAAGAGAAGCTAATAGAAGAGATCAAAGAGAAACAACCTAAAAGAATTCTATTACAATTACCTGAAGGTATCAAGAGAGAAGGTCTAAGGATATCAGAATTAATCACTAGTCAAACTAATTCAGAAGTAATAATCTCTGGAGAACCACTATGGGGTGCTTGTGATGTAGCAATCAGTGAAGCAAAAACAATTGGTTGTGATATGATTATTATCTATGGTCATGCACCTTTCATTTCAGTAGATTTTCCAGTTTTATATTTAGAAGCAAGATACGAAAGAGATATATCTGATTTATTGGAAAAATCATTCGAATCTTTAAAAGACTTTAAAAAAATTGCAATTGCAACCTCAGTCCAACATATCCACCAAGTTCCAGTTGTTAAAGAATTTTTAGAATCAAAAGGTATTGAGGTTACAGTTCCTGCTGCAAAAGGTCATGCATTTTATGACGGCCAAGTTTTGGGTTGCGAATACAATTCATTTAAGTTAATTGCAAAAGATGTTGATGCAGTATTCATCATTGCAAATAAATTCCATTCCTTAGGTGTAGCAATGAGCATTAACAAGCCAGTAATTTTACTAGATCCTTTTAATGAAGAGATTTCTAAAATGGACGAATTCAAACAACAAATAATCAAACAAAGAGCTGTCGCAATAGACGTTACAAAAAGAGCAGATAAAATAGGAATTATTATTGGAATGAAAGTTGGTCAAAAGTTTGGCTCATTTGATCACATTAAAGATAAGTTAAAGAAAATGGATAAGAAGTTTGCTCTAATTTCCATGAGTGAAATAACTGAAGACAAATTAATTAATTTGTATGACATTGATGCGTTTGTAGAGTTAGCATGCCCAAGAATAGCAATAGATGCTGCCGCATTGTTCTCAAAACCACTTTTAACAGCAAGAGAGTTTGCAGTTGTTACAGGAGATTTAACTTGGGAAGACTTGTTAGAACGGGGTTTTTTGTAGTTATCTCTTAACTTTTAATTTTTCAATAACTGCTCTTTCAGAAATAATACTACTATTTCCAGTAGGATCTTCAATTACGATCTTAATGGGAATATCTCCACATTGAACTTTCCATATTTTTTTAAGTAAATTCTTTAGGGATTTTCTTTCAGAAGAATCATCCGTAGTGTCTCTTCTACCTTCTAAAACTTTTTTATATCTCTCGATTACTCCTTCGATATTAGAAACATATCCTTCTGCAGCAGGGCCAGGTCTTAAATCTAATTTAATTGCAGGAATTTTAATATGTGAGGTAGAACTTCTTATTACTCTCACATTCAAATCTTTTTTATCTTTAACTTCAAAGGTAACTTTACAAGGTTCTTTTATTCCAACAGCTTCAACATCAGACTTAACATAATTGCAATCTACATTCTCACACTTCATAGAAAACACAAGAACTTTTCCAAAATAAGGAATATCTAACTCATCTTGCATAAGTGTAAGGGTCTTTTTACCACAAAAAATACACTGTTGACCTTTCATTTCTTCCATAGAATTAATCAATAATTAGTGCTTAAAAAGATTATCATTTAACTTCTTCAGTTACTTTATCTCTGTGAACTCTAGCAAAAGAAGGTGTTACAACAATCCAATCTTCGGATATTCCTGCAATATCTCCTTCAATAGCATCACAAGTTTTCTTCAACTTATTGATAGTTCTCTTTAACTCTACAATGTCCTTATCTTTCAAAGGTCTTATGTTAATTAATGCGATAGTGTATCCTTCTCTTAAAACATCTAATGTTTCCTTGATATCGTCAAAGCTTTGAACTACAAAGGATTTAACCATGATTTTAGAACGTTTTCCAACATGTCTTGAAGGGTCGATTTCAACAAATTCGTCTTCGCCATACATGTCATCAAATTCATCAGCCTTACTTCCAAGACCAAATTTACTTCTTAATTTTGAGATTATTGCCATTTTATTTAATTTCTATTGATTACTAGTTGGGAGTGGTATATAAAAATTTCTGTTGACCACTACTTACTTTCCAATGCACTTATAACACTCCATAGTTGAGTTCGTGTAAACATAGGAATATTGGGATCATTAGATAATTCATCCAAGCATTGAATCGCCCTATCAATTCCTACTTCAACAGAAGAATCGCTATTAACTTCTAAACAAGAAATAGTCTCATTCACCTTAAATCTAACATTTTTTGGAACTGTATTGTCTTCTTTTATAGATGATAATAATTCCAGAACGTTGCCCATATCTGCCATTTTAGTTTCTCCGTGATAACTCACAGGCAAGCAGTTTAAAAAATTAATTGTTCTTCTGACTCTGGTTTAAATTTTCCATGATCTTAGCCTGAATCTCTTCAAAGTCCTTCTTTAGGCTAGTTTCTTGCTTTCCCATACTTTCTGATCTAACTTTCAATAAATCAATTTTCTCTTTTAAGTCCTTAACCAAATCATCTTTATTTGATTCAATCATAACAGGTCCAATAATTTTGAAAGGTTTTCCTTCATAACCTTCTAATTCTTTCAAAGAATTTTCTGATTCAAATAGTTGTAATTGTACATTTTGTTTCTGCATTTCAATTCCCTTAAGATTTTGCTCAAGTAATTGAAGTTTAGAAATTTCAGATTCAATATTTGCTGTCATTTTAAATTGCCTTTACTTTAGTTGTCATTACTCGTTCTTTGTATAGAACTTTGTATCCGCAGTAAGGACATCTAATTTTCTTTTTAATATATTCTTGTTTAACTTGTTTACTACAATTAAAACATTTGTATGAAGTCATGGTGTGTATGCCCCTCCGGTGAACTTACTTTCACATTTCTTACATTGATAGATACCTAATGAAACTCTTTTTACTTTAATTTCATCACAGTAAGGACATTTATGTTTAGACTTCTGTCTAGATTCAACTCTGTTGATCTTCCTTCTTATCTTGATTCCATATCTTGCGCCAAACCTACCAGCCGGCCCTTTTGTATTTGCCATTTTTTTAATTTATGAGGCTGCACGGATTTGAACCGTGATCCCCAGGTCCCAAACCTGGAAGGCTAACCAAATTACCCCACAGCCTCGTTGGGAGTATTAAGTTATTTCTTTTCTTCTTCCTTTTTATCACTATCGTCAGGAGTTTCTTCCTTCGTTTCTTCCACTTTTTCCTTGGATTCCTTAGCACCTTTAGTTTTCTTCTTTGCAAATGCCTTGTCTAGCTTTACTTGGAATTCTTCTAATTGTGTTTTCAAAACTTCAGCTTTTTCAGGATCTAATTCAGTAGTTCCTGAATTAATAACATCATCAAATTTACCTTCTTTTAGTATTTGGTTAAAATCCTGTGAAAGTTCACCTTCACATAAAACACCTAGACTATTACAAGTTCCTGCAATAGCTCTTATTGCTGCTCTAATATCTGTAGTAAATAAACTTTCAGACTTCATCTTTGCAACATTTAATAGTTGTTCAATAGAAATGTTTCCTGCTTTTTTCTTTTCAGGTTCACCGCTTCCTTTCTTGATACCCAATTCATTTTTAATCAATTCAGCAGCAGGTGGACTTTTTACAGTAATTTCATAAGTCTTATCTTTCTCATTTACATCTAATTCAATAGGTACTTTCAAACCTTTGTAAGTTCCAGTCTTATCATTAATATCTTTGATAATTCCTTGCATATCCATTTTTAGTGGACCTAAGGTTTGCGCCATAGCAGGAGTAGTACTTGCCTTCCCGCCTTCAATCATTAATTTTATTTTTACCATTTTTATAAGTTAATATTAAAGTCATCATCATCCATGGTCATATCCACTTCTTCAACAACTCTCTTGTCCTTCTTCTTTTTCTTGGTTGTTTCTTCACCTTCTTTCATAACTTCTTCAACAGATTCCTTAACTTCAACATTTTCTTCAGGAACACTTTCTCTGTTCATGATTTCTTCAGCTGCAGCCTCATCCCTTCTGATAACTTTTACAGAATCCATTTTTACAGTTATTGGAATTGGAACTGCTGCTTCCAATAATTCAACAACTACTTCATCTTTAGCATGATCGATTCTTGTAACTTTAGCTTCTTCTCTCTTGAAAGGTCCGCTAATAATTTCTACAATATCTCCTTGTAGTATGTTAACTTGAACTTTAACTTGCTCAAGCATATGTTCAATTTCTTTATAATCAATTGGTGCAGGTAATAGTCCTCTTGCATAAGGTACTTTTTGGTAAGATTCTTCTGCATCTTCTCTACTTTCAGCTTCAAGAAAAATATATCCTCTTAATCCATGAGCCTTAATCACACTATAAACTCTAAGACCTTTTCTATCTACATTGACCTTAACAAAGTCAAATACTTGATCTTCCCTGTTTGATGTTGTTCTTAATGCATAAATCGGCATATTTTTCTCCTTAACTAAACATTTGCCACATAATTTGAATAAAAAATCCAATTATGCCTATTATAAGTATTCCTATTCCACTTACTTTTACTATGACCTTGAACTCTTCTAAGGACGGTTTCTTGGTCACTTTAAAGACCCTGATGATTTCCTTGAAGAATGTTTTTACTTTTGACGCCACGGGCTTTTCACCCAATCTCGCTTTTTAAAGTTTGTGATAATACAGTACAGAGAGCCTCTCTATTGCATATCGTCAAGAAAGTCAATACCTAGTTCTTCTTCAATAGCTTTTTTAGCTTTTTTCGAAGCGTCACTGGTTCTTCCACTGATTTGGGTACTATCCACTCCAGTTACAATAAGCATAGTTCTAATTGTTTTAGATAGATCGTCAGATACTTGAGCTCCCCAAATAATCTTTGCATCATCACTTAATTGATTTGAAACAGATTCAACTACAGTTTTTGCCTCATCCAAGGTCATATCCGGTCCTCCAGAAACATTTACCAATGCTCCATTTGCACCACTAATGTCAATATCTAATAATGGATTTGTTAATGCCTTTCCAACACTTTCAATAGCCCTGTTTTCAGAATCACTTTCACCTACACCAATCATTGCAACTCCACCTTGACCCATTACAGTTTTAATATCTGCAAAGTCTAAGTTAACTAATCCTGTTTTAGTAATTAATTCTGCAATTCCTTTTACGGAATTTGTTAGTATTTCATCTGCAACCCTAAATGCAGTTTGTAATGGTAAATCTGGAGCCAACTCCAATAATTTATCGTTAGGAATAACAATTAATGTGTCTACATTCTTCTCTAATTTTTCTAAACCTGCTAATGCATTTTGGTATCTGTTATGCCCTTCCATTTGGAAAGGAATGGTTACAATTGCAATTGTTAATGCGCTAATTTTTCTTGCTGCTTCTGCAACAACAGGTGCACTTCCAGTTCCTGTTCCACCACCAAGACCACATGTAATGAAAACCATATCTGCCCCTTGTAATTTATTTTTTATTTCATGTTCACTTTCTCTTGCAGCTTCTTCACCAACAATTGGTTTTCCACCAGCCCCAAGGCCCAAAGTGCTTTCTCTTCCAAGTAAAATTTTAGAATCTGCTGCAGTATAAAGTAAATCTTGAGCATCAGTATTTGCAGCAATTGTTTCAGTTCCTGCAATCCCTACCTCCTTGATCCTATTAATAGTATTATTTCCTGCTCCACCAAGTCCAATAACCTTGATCCTAGCAGATTGATTTTTTACTAGATTTTCTAATTCCTCATCAAATGAAGTACGCGTTTGCTCTAAATGTTCAGGATTTGCTCCTGCCAATCTTGCGCTTTGAATCATACTTTCCATGAGGTTTCACTTCGTTTAGAACGTTGACTAAATTGTAAAGAAATCGGTATATAAACTTAATTATTTTTGAGTAGTTACTTTTTATTTTTAAGCTCTTTTTTCTCAGAAGGCTTTCCAAAATTAATTTTTTTAACGCCTTTAACTAGCTCGCAAATTTTCTCTTCCAACATTTTTTGGAATTGCTCCGGAAGATCAAGATCAACTTCAGCAGTTCCATCTACAATCTTACAGTCTACATCTCTAGAAATTAATGATTTAAGAACACTCTTAATCTTAACAGCATCATCTTTTATTTCCTTTTTAATGTCTATATCGTAATGTAATTCTTTACCAGACAAAGGATGGTTAAAATCTACCAAAACTCTTCCACCAGAAACAGTTCTAATTGTACCATAAGTACCGTCAATGTTAACTTGTAAACCTGGGAATGGCTTCATTTTTTGCTTTTTGAATGTGCTTAATGGCATCATTTTGATTAGTTTAGCTTCTTTTTTCCCAAAGCTATTTTCAACATCTAAATCAGTATCATAACTTTTTCCAACTTCCTTGCCAACAAGAAAATCATCAAGTCCTCCAACAACGTCTCCATTACCTATACAAATAATCCTAGGAGAATAGTCTGCACTCTTATTCACAATTTTTTCTTTTTCAGCAACATCTTTCTTAGTTAAATCAAAAATAGCACCGCTATCTTTAATCCTACCTACAAAATCAATTTCAATAAAGTCGCCTTTTTTAATCATTTTATAAAACTCGAATTCTCAATATTTAAACCTTATTCTTTTGCCTAATTGTTCTATTGTATCTTACATTTCTATGTGGTCCAGATTTTAGATCCTTTTTTGAGGAATGATGTCGATCTAGGACCTTTGAAGTTTCCAAAACCTTAAGGAATTGCCTCATAGAATCTTTTTCAACATAAGCATTTTCCACGTTGATAAATGGCTTATCTCTAGAAGGAAATGGTGATGGCGCTCTCAATGGTTCATTGGCCAAAGAAGTTTCCAATTCATTTAAAGAAACATGTTCAATCTTTTCAGATGCAAACGCAGACCCATAACCTAAAAATAGCCCTGCCGTAATTGCAAGTTTTGCCGAAGACCTAAAGTAATTCTGCATCTTTTGACAGCATAATCTCTTTTTTATAAACTTATTGGCTCAGGCAAGCAAAATACTTATAAATGCCTCTGAAGACAATTTCAGAATGAGCACAAAACCTATTGATGTTGGAAGTTTAAAGGTCGGAAGTTATGTTGTCGTTGACGGTATAGCTTGTACAATTAAAAGTATTCAAATTTCAAGACCCGGAAAACACGGTCACGCTAAATCAAGAATCGAAGCAGTAGGTATTATTGAAGGACAAAAGAAAATTTTCATTAAAACTGGGCACGATAGAATGGATAGTCCCATTATAGAGAAGGAAACCGCACAAGTTATCTCTGTTACAGGAGAAACAGCAAGTGTTATGGACTTAAAATCATTCGAAACATTCGACTTAAAAATTCCTGCAGATATGAGAGATACTGTAGTTGAAGGGGTAAATGTTATTTACTGGGTTATCTTAGCAGATAGGGTAATGAAACAAATAAAGAAGGACTAAAATGGCAAAATTTAAAGAAGCTCACGATAGAAAGATAAAAGGAATTTTTGTTTGCAAGAGATGTAAGGCAAAACAAAGAACTTCTCCTTTGAAAGTTGTACTTAAAGTAGTTAAATGTAGATCATGTGACGGAAAAAGCTTTAGGGCATTAAGAAAGATTAAAGTGTCTGGTAAATAGTCCAGTTAACTAAGGGGTAAAATATGAATTTAGATCTAACTTTAGCATTAGTTTTTTACGCATTCCTAGTTTTATACATTTTAAGAAATAAATCCAAATTTGAATTTCATGGAAAGATCTTCGCATTATACAAAACCAAATTAGGTTTAAAGTTAATGGACAAGATTGCAAAGAAGTTTCCAAGATTATTAAACTTATTATCTTATGTTAGTATTTTTGTAGGGTTTATAGGAATGGGCCTAATCTTCTACTGGTTATTCAAGGGAACATTTGATTTATTATTTGTTGCAGGTGCAGCTCCTGCCGTAGCTCCAGTTTTACCTGGAATTAAGGTTATGCCTGGTCTTCCAGTCCTATCCTTTATGCATTGGATACTGGCAATATTAATAATTGCAGTAATTCATGAGTTTTCACACGGAATTTATGCTAGACTATACAAAGTAAAAGTAAAAAGTTCAGGGTTTGCACTATTTGGTCCAATTCTTGCAGCTTTTGTTGAACCGGATGAGAAACAAATATCCAAAAAGAGTAAAAAAGTACAATTGGCTGTTTTCTCAGCAGGACCGTTTTCGAATATCCTTACAGGATTCCTATTTATTGCAGTAATGACCTTCATTACATTACCTCTTCAAGCAGCAGTTTTTGTTCCAGATGGGATCACAGTAAATGGTTTACTTGATGACTATCCTATGCAAAGTACAAATGCAGAAATACCTTTTATTATCAATCAGTTTAACGATCATGAAATAAAGGATTTTAATGATTTTTCAAATGCAACTCTTGACTTAAAACCAGGAGATAATGCCATAGTCGGAACGAATAAAGGAGAGTTCAGTATAGTTGCTGCACAAAACCCCGAAAATTCCAGTAAAGGATTCATAGGCGTATCTAATTTTGCATTAAATAGGGCTCCCAATGAAGAAATAGTTTCAAAATATGGTTCATTTGTTCCACCTGCAGTTGACTGGATACATATGTTATTCTTTTGGTTATGGGTCGTAAGCTGGGGAGTAGGGTTATTCAACCTTTTGCCTCTGGGTCCTGTTGATGGGGGAAGAATGCTCCTTACAGGTTTAACTGCAGTTATGCATGATAAGAAAAAAGCTAAGAAATATTGGTCAATTGTAAGTTTAGTTTCAGTGTTATTGATATTAATTAATTTGGCACCTTATCTCTGGCAATTACTATTATTCATTTTAAGACCTTTTTTCTCATTCTAATAAATTTTTTAAATAGAGAACGACCAATTTTATTATGTTAGTTGATGTTCATTGCCATTTGTACTTTCCTCAATTTGAAAAAGATTTTGAAGAAGTAATCAAAAGAGCAGAGTCAGTAGGATTAGTTTCAATAATTAATGCTGGAACAGATCATGATTCTAACGTAACTGTTTTAGGACTTTCAAAAAAATACAAAATTATTAATGCAACATTGGGATTGTATCCTACTGAAGCTCTTGAAATATCTGACGAAGAATTAGATAAAGAATTAGATTTTATTAAATCTCACAAAGATAATATTGTTGGAATTGGAGAAGTAGGGTTAGATTTTCAATTAACAACTGAACCAGAGCAAAGAGAGAAACAAATTAAAGTTTTTAAGAAATTAATTACTGAATTAAAACCTCTTAACAAAACATTTGTAATTCATTCTAGGAAGGCAGAAAAACAATGCATAGAAATTTTAGAAGAGTTAGAAGTAAAAAAAGTTAATTTTCATTGTTTTTCAGGCAACTTTAAACTTGCAAAACGTATAGAGCAAAACAATTGGACTATGTCAATACCTGCTAATATAGGCAAAAGTGAACATTTCCAAGGAATTGTCAAACAAACCTCCATTAACAACTTGCTTACAGAAACAGATTCACCTTTTTTATCTCCTGTCGGAGAAGAAAGATCTGAACCTAGTTTTGTCAAACAAACTATTAAAAAAATTGCCGAAATTAAAGATATGGATGTAAAAGAAGTTACAAATAATATTTTTCTTAACTATCAAAAGTCTTTTTCTTAAAATAAACTTATTTTTTTCTTAATGCATTAGTGATAACTCAAAAATGGTGTTGTAATGTATAAACAGAAAACTATTTAAGGAAAAATATATCTTAAAACAGTAGGACACCCAATTCATTGTCCTTATCATATCCGAATGAACAAAAAAAAGAGGTGAAGAATAAATGGTTGCTAGAAGAAAAACAGCAAGAAAATCTACTGCTAGAAGAAAGACTGCTGCAAGAAAAACTACTAGAAGAAAGACTGCAAGAAAAACAGTTAGAAAGACTGCAAGAAAAACAGTTAGAAAGACTGCAAGAAAAACAGTTAGAAAGACTGCAAGAAAAACAGTTAGAAAGACTGCTGCAAGAAAAACTACTAGAAGAAAGACTGCAAGAAAAACAGTTAGAAAAACAGCAGTAAGAAGAAAGACTGCTGCAAGAAAAACTACTAGAAGAAAGACTGCAAGAAAAACAGTTAGAAAGACTGCTGCAAGAAAAACTACTAGAAGAAAAACAGCAAAAAGAGCTGTAAGAAGGAGACGTTAAGTCTCTCCTTTCTTTTTTTTAAATTTTTATTATTATTCCTTTATCTCCAGGATTAATCAATCTACTTTCACCAATAACATCTTCCTCTAAGAATGTTTCATGAAAGTGTCCAGATGCAAATATTGTCGGTTTTAACTCTTCAATAGCCTTTCTGATACTCTTAGAGCCCCTATGGTCTAATAAGGGTAATTTATCCAATTTAGTATTGTATGGCGGTGCATGAGTAAAAAGGACTAATTTTCCTTGTACTTTAGATTTCAAATCATTAGCCCACTTTTCAAGGTTCTTATCTTTTTCATCAAAGCCCCCTCCACCATAGCCTGCAAAAGTAACATCTTTAATTGTCAAATGTTTTTTATGTAAAACTATTACATTTTTATTACACAATTTTTCTAATTCATTTAGATCTTCATGATTTCCAGGTATAATTAATATTGTTTTACCTGAATCTTTTAATTGGTTCATTGATTCCTTCAAACCTTCACCAAAGAAACTTAAGTCTCCGCAGCAGACAAGTACATCACAAGACTTACCTTTGTCTAGAATAAAATTTATTTTCTCTCTAAGATCTTCTACTTCTTCAACATAATATTCACTAGAGTCTTCTCCAGAGTGCACATCGGTGAAAAATAATATTTCCATCCAATGCAGATTAAAGAACACCCTTTTATAACTTTCTCAGTGTTTAGTCACCAAGATATCCACTCATAAATCCGCTTTCAAATGAACTTATTTCATCATTTTCTTCTAAAATTTCTAAGGAACCCCTATCATAGAAATTATTATCAAAACTTTCAGTTCTAAGATTTCTCAACCTTTCACTTGTTAACCTTTCAATATTTTCATGACTTAAATCTATTTTTATGATCACTTCGACCACCTCCAGTAATAATATCTAAAAATATTTTGTATTTTAAAAGAAAAACCAACAAGACGAGTAAATGCAGTAAATGCTTCCAAATTAGCTAAAGTCTGCCAATTTCTTTTCACTTTCTGCTAATCCAAATGTAACTTTGGTAGATCTTCCCTTACCTATGTTGATTTCACTAAGAGTAATAAATCCATTACTTCCCAAATTCTTCAATTTCCTTTGGAATGTAGTATACGCCTGCTTTCCACCAGCCTTTTGATATGCTATATGCATCTTACTACTTGTTAATCCAGAATTAGTTTTAACAATTTTCAAAATAAACTCTTCCTCTTCACCCAACTGTGCAGAACTCTTTCTTTGGAATTCATCCAACCTACCAATTGCCTTTTCAACATCAGCTAATTCTATTTTTCTTTTAGATTTACCCTCAGCTTCCTCGCCAGCATTTTTTAACAAGAACAATCCTGACCTAACATCGCCCATCTCATGTGTTTTTTCAACTATTTTTTCAAAGGCGTCATCACCTAGCACATTTGGAACAAAAGCATAGTTAACTCTTTCACGCAAAATATCTTTAATTTCTTCATAGTTATATGATTTAAATTCAACAACTTCAGCAAGCATCCTACTTCTAACTCTTTCGTCCAACTTACTCAACCAATTTTTTTCATTAGTTATGCAAATTATAGATTTAGTGAATATGTCTTCAAACAATGTATAAAATATCTGTTGCTCATCAATTTTATCAGCTTCATCTAAAATGATTACACATGGACTTTTATTTAATATATTTGTAATCTCTTTAATTAATTCATCAGTATTTCTTCCAGCAGTAAACCTAAAACCTAATTGATTACACATTTCCAAAACTACTTTGTAAGGCGTATCTTTTTTCCAACAATTAATATAGACTGATTTAATGTCTCCACTCTGTTCTTTTAATTCTTCTATCAAATGTTTAGTGGCAACAGTTTTACCAACACCAGGAGAACCACTTAATATCACATTTTTACCACTTCTTCTACTAAACAATGGCTTAAGACATTGTGCAATATATCCTTGTTCACCCTCTCTGTGCTTTACTACTGGAGGCATATAATCCACATCAAGAGCAATGCTATCTAAAAAAAGACTTTCATCTCCCCTCAACATATCATCAAAAATCCCCATAGTCTACAAATATATCTTCCCATTATTAATCTTATGCCCTCTTTACCAGATACTTTATAATTGGTAGATATCTTTCCCCTCCTATGGAAGAAATAACCTTTATTGGAAAAAGTATGCGTATAGATAAATTTCTTATGCAGGAATTTCCATCAGCAACCTTATCTGAAATTTTCAAATGGATAAGGACTGGCAAAGTTAAGGTTAATAGGAAAAAGCAAAAACCCGGATACAAACTAAATCCTCAAGACATTATTCACATATTTTTATCTCAAGAACAAATCCAAGGGTATCACACAAAAGGAATTGTACATAAGACTTCATTCAATGTTTTATATGAAGATGATGATCTGTTAGTTGTAGATAAACCTCCATTCTTAGCATCCCAAGGAGGAATAGGTGTTAACGAAAATAATCTAGTAAATCAAGTAGCTTACTATTTAACTGGAGAGGTCACAATTTCATTAGGCAATAGATTAGACAAGGACACTTCTGGAATAATTATCATTGGTAAAAATCCCAAGATTAATCCATTATTATATCAATTAACTAAATCAAGAAAAATAGAAAAGAAATATTTTGCATTAGCAATCGGAAGAATAAAAGAAAAGGAAGGTATATTCAAAGATTACCTTGTAAAGGGTACAACCAATTTTATGCCAGTAATGAAGATTTCAAACAAAGACAATGAGCTTGCAAAATATTGTGAAACTGAATATAAAGTTGTAAAACATATAAAGAATTACACCTTACTAGAATTAACTCTAAAAACTGGAAGAATGCATCAGATAAGAGTTCAATTATCTTCAAGAGGGTTTCCAGTACTAGGAGATAGGATCTATGGGAATGAGGAAGAAAATAAAAAAGTTTCAAGAAATCTAAAAAGACAATTCTTACATGCTTCTCAAGTAAAATTCAATCATCCAATTACCAATAAAACACTAAGTCTTGTTACAGAATTACCTAGAGATCTTAAAAAAACACTTGAGAAAATTAAAACTCAATAACATTATCTTCTTTATTCAGTCCTACTAATCTAAAACCTAGGCCCATTTTTATTAATGCACTAACTAATGCCATATGTTCCCTTCCATCTCCAGAAACAAAATTAACTGCTATTTCCATTCCAGTTATTTTTTCTTTTAGTTTAGTCTGGATTTCATTACTCAATTCATCTAGATTTTTAGTTGTTAGTTCAATTAACTCTACACCTTCTTCTGCCTTAAAATTTTGAATACCAAAATCATTTGTTAAAAGGTATATTTTCTCCCATTTCTCGCCACTCATGCCTTGAAGAAGTCTGTTTACGTGACCCCAAGTACCCTTGCCAGTGCTCAAAAATGCAACTAGTTCTGTCATGATTCCTAGATTATTAAGATACTTTTTAAGTTTTCCCAACCTATTCGGAAAATGCACAATCCTTCTTTTAAATCTAAAATAAAATAGCATTGTATGAAAATTTATTTACTTTTACTTCTTGTTCTAACTTCATGCACACCTTCTTCAGAGTTAGATGGTCCTTTTTTAGTGATCGACGTAATTGATGGAGACACACTAAAGATAGATTCTCTTGAAAAGATTCGTTTGTCAGGAATAAATACTCCTGAAAAGAAAGAATGCCATTATCAAGAATCAAAAGAAAAATTAAATGAACTAGTATCCAACAAGTCAATTTATCTTGAAAAAGATTACACTAACAAGGGAAGATATGGTAGGTTATTGAGATATGTCCATACAAAAGACCAAGACATAAACAAATTTTTAGTTCTCAATGGATATGCGAAAGTTTATGACAAATATGCATACGATACTAAAAAATACAAAGAACTCAAGGAATTGGAACATATTGCAAGACTCCAAAAATTAGGTGTTTGGACGTGCAAAGAAACAATTATAAACTAAGTTTCTAATATTAAAATATGCAAAAAAAGGTAGTTCTAGCTCCAGTAGGAGACAATATGGGTGCATTGTATGTGGGTCTTAGAGATTTTCCTGCAAGTAGAGTAGTTTTACTAACTTCAGATAATGAGATCAAAGAAGCAGAGAAGGCAAGCAAAGAACTAAAAAAATTTGGAATTCCTGTAAAGATCATTACTATTGAAGGAGATCCATGGGAAGGAATTTTTGAAAAAGTTTCTAAACTTTCTGCAGAAGAAAAAGATGATGAAGTAATAATTAACACATCTTCGGGTGACAGAAATTTACAATGTGCAATGACTTCAGCAGCATTTGTTAATGGGCTTAAAGCATTTGCAGTTATGGGTGACGAAACAATGTTACTTCCAATTTTGAAATTTTCATATTATAAAATATTAACTGATAAAAAATTAGATATTCTTAGAGTACTTCATGAAGACAAAACTTGTTGTAAATCTCTAGAAGAATTAAGTAAAAAAATAAAGATGAGTCCTCCATTAGTTTCATACCACATTAATGGGACCTTAAAATCTGAAGGATTGAAAACCTTGGGTTTGATTGATGTAACTGAAAAGAATGGAAAAATAGCATTAGGCATTTCTACATTAGGGAGACTTCTAATGAAAGGGTACGTTAAATCAAAGTGATAGCTTTCAACTACATATTCTTATAAATTGCTTAAAATTTGGATGGGTCACAGTGACTAAATTAGAATTTGCTAAACAGTGTAATAAATGTGGGTGTCCGTCCTGCGATAATGTTTTAGTTGCAGGTTTTATGTGGCTATTCTGTGCAAAATGCAAGGCCATACAAAGTTAATTTTTATTTACAATATAGAAACATTCATTGTAAAGTTCAAAATAACTAATTTTATATTTTAATCTTTTAATCATTAATTCGAACCAATTTCTTCTAGGATTATTCATTTTTCTATTGGAGATAGTTCTAGTTGGAAAACTAACAACTATATTTTTTGCATTAACTTTTGTAATGAATTCCTCTGTTTTTTTATGGTCCCTTCTCCCATAGTCCAAAACATCTGCCATTTTTAATAAAAAGCAAACATCAAATTTATTTTTAGGAATTTGTTTAAAATAATATTTTTCGAATGCATTAATTTCAATACCTTTCCCAGAAAATCCATATTTCTTTTTTGAAAACTTAAGGTAAGCATTGATTTGTTTAACATCTTCCTTACCCGTATCCATGCCGATATATTCAAAATTTTTAAATCCTATTTGAGGTAAGGAGAATACATTGATTCCACATCCAAAATCAAGAAGGTGTTTAGGTTGTTTTATATTTCTAAATATTTCTTCATACATATCAGAATAGATTTCCTTTCTTTCCCTAGTTGAAGAATGGCAATGAAGTATTTTACTATGCAATTCTTCCAATTCTTCATCGCTTTTTGATTTGAGTATTTTCCCTAAAAGATATTCCTTTTTCTTTTGATTACTTATCTGATAAACTGTGTATGTCTTATGTAAAAAATCCTTAACCTTCTTTAAAAGGGCCTTAAATTCCTTTTTATTACTTAATTCTTCAGAATCGTATAACTGTTTAACAACCGATTTAACATAATTTTTACCTAGCCTTGAAAACTTCTTAGACTTCAAAATTTCATCAATAATTTCATCCATAATGTTTCAATAATCCCTGTATTAATATAATTATCTCCTTTAACTTCAAAGTAAATACAAAAACTTTTAAACATCTTTAACAAATATGTAGCTATGCCTAAAAAGATTTCAAAAGATATTCCTTTGAGCGAAATAACTCTTCGTAGATATGAAAAACCTTACAAAATGCCTAAGAGAGAGGCTACAAGAAAACTTTGTTTATCTTTAGGTTTATTACAGCCTGGTGATTCTCGTGATGTTGTAGTTGACGTTCTTCAAAGTATAGTTGATACAAGTAAAAAAAGGAAAATGATAACTTCAGAAGAAGTTCAAAAGAAAGTAATTGCATCTAGGAAGAAAAACAAACTTAATGTTAATGGGGTTGCCTCATCAAACATAAGAAGACAAATAAAACGTCTAAAGGATCTACAATTAATTGAAAAAATAAAGAATGAATACAGGATTGCAGAATTTGAAAACTTAGACATTGTTTTTGAGGAAAGAATAAAAAAATATTACTTGCCGCAAATTCTTAGCAGAGTTAAAGATTATTGTAAATTTATTAAATGATATATGGACCTAGAGAAGATTCATTCCTTCTACAGAAAATTGTAAAACAAGAAGTCAAATCTACAGATAAAGTTCTTGATATGGGGACTGGCTCTGGAATTCAAGCAATAACCGCTTCAGAAGTATCTAATGATGTTACTGCAGTAGATGTTAATCCTGAATGTATTGAAAAACTAAACAATCCTAAAATTAAGACAGTTTTATCCAGCTTATTTGCAAAGGTTGAAGGAAAGTTTGATTTAATATTATTCAATCCACCCTATTTACCTAGGGATCCAGACGAACCAGAAGATTCAGCTTTAGCTACAACTGGCGGAGAGAAAGGTTCTGAAATCATTGAAGAGTTCCTAAATCAAGCAAAGGCCCACTTGACTGAAAATGGAAGGATCCTCCTATTATACTCTTCATTATCTGGAAAAACTGAAGAAATAGCTAAGACGAATTATTCATTCAATATACTGGCAGAAGAGTCTTTCGACTTCGAAAAGATATATGTGGCTAAATTGAAGATCATTACTTAGTCACCATAAGATTTATAAATCCAAATCTCAAAATAATTCTACTCAAAAACTACTCAGACACTGTCTGTGTTCCGAAAGGACGGATCAAAAATCCAGTAGTAGAGATTCAAAATGAATAACAAAGAAATAATTCAAGCAATCAAAGAAGCTAGAGAGAACGCTAAAGAAAGAAAGTTCACAGAATCTTTAGATTTAGTAATTAATCTGAAAGGATTAAACTTAAAGAAAGAAGATGAAAAAATTCTAGCATTCATACCTTTACCTCACCAAAGAGGAAAGAAAGTAAAAGTTACAGCATTAATTGATCAAGCACTAGTTACAAAAGCAAAAGCTGATTGTGACGAACATGCGTTACTTGAAGATTTTAAAAAATTAGACAAGAAAGCAATCAAAAAATTAGCAAAGAGAACAGACTACTTTGTTGCTCAAGCTAATATTATGCCAAAGGTAGCACAAACTTTCGGTAGAGTTCTAGGTCCAAGGGGAATGATGCCTAATCCAAAAGCTGGATGTGTTGTACCTCCTACAGCAGACCTTAAACCATTAGTTGCAAGATTACAAAACTTAGTAAGAATAGAAACTAAGAACGAGCAAACCATCAAAACAAGTATTGGTAGTTTAGCATTAAAGGATGAAGAGCTTGCTGCAAATGCAACAGCAATCTATGAATATGTTGTACATCATGTACCTCAAGAAAAAAATAACATTAAAAATATTCTAGTTAAAACTTCTATGGGTAAACCAGTGATAGTTGGTGAAAAAGCGAGGTCTAAGAAATGACTTACGACCCACATATTTCTGAAGTAAAAGCAAAAGAAATTACTGAAATAAAGAGATTATTCAAAGAGTACAAGGTAGCAGGTATAGTTAATTTAGAAGGCTTACCGACATTAATGCTCCAAAGAATAAAGTTCTCCCTTGGAGATTCAATTTTCTTAAAACCTACAAAGAAGAGATTAATTAGCAAAGCAATTGATGAGATGAAAGATCTAAAAAACATAGATCAAATTAAAGAAAAACTAAAAGGAATTCCTGCATTACTATTCACAAACGAAGACCCATTCATACTTTACAAAAAATTAGAAAAGAGTAAAGCTTCTGCAGCTGCAAAGCCAGGACAAACAGCTCCAAACGATTTAGGTGTTGAAGCAGGTGAAACTCCTTTCGCTCCAGGACCAATGATTGGAGAACTTGGAATGCTTGGAATGAAAACAGAAGTTAAGAATGGTAAAATTCATATCAGGGATGAAAAAACTTTAGTTAAAGAAGGAGAAGAAATCACTGAACAAGTTGCAGGATTACTTGCAAAATTAGGCATTGAACCTATGAAGGTCGGTCTAAATTTAGTATTGACATATGAAGATGGAGAAATCCTTGACAAATCAGTATTAGCTGTTGATGAAGAAGAATACATTGCAAACATTAAGGCTGCTCACTCTGAGTCATTCGCACTTGCTATGCATTTGGGAATTATGAACTCTGAAACAGTTAAGCCATTAATCACTAAAGCACAAAGTGAATCTTTAGCTTTAGCAGATTCAGCAAATATTGTTACTTCAGAAAACGTTGGAAAAGTTTTAGCAAAGGCTGAAGCAACAGCTTCAAACTTAAATTCAAAAGTTCCAGAAGCTCCTAAAGAAGAAGCTCCTAAAGAAGAAGCTCCTAAAGAAGAAGCTCCTAAGTCCCTGGAACAACCACAAGTTGAAGAAAAGGCTGAAGAAGCTCCAAAAGTTGAGCAACCAGTTGAAGAAAAGCCAACAGAACAGGCAGAGAAGGCTCCAGAAGAGCAACCAAAAGATGTAAAAAAGGAAATGGATGATGTTGCAAATGTAGCAAACAAAATCCTTGGCAATGGAATCAAAGGAGATTCAGATGCTAAAAAAGAGTTAACTGATGGACCAGACGTTAACAAATTAATTAATACTCTCAAAGATCAAAAATCCAAAGGAGAGATTTAATATTCACTTGGAGGAATAAACCATAAAAATGGAATACGTATATGCCGCAATGTTGATACACAAACTAGGCGGAAAAATCGAAGAAGACACAGTTAAGAAAGTCATTCAAGCAGCAGGTGGCACACCAGATGATGGACGTGCTAAAGCATTAGTTGCTGCATTAAGTGATGTTGACATAGATACAGCTATTAAAGAAGCATCTGTTGCACAGGTTGCAGCAGCTCCTGCAGCATCTGCAGGCGCAGCACCAGCAGCAGAAAAGAAAGAAGAAGTAAAGGAAGACAAGAAGTCTGCTGATGAAGCAGCTGCTGGTCTTGGGGCTCTATTCGGATAGAACCTCACCCTTTTCTTTTTTTATTTTGTTTCTAAATTTGCGTGTATAACACTAAAATGGTAGAAGAAAAAACTAAGGATAATGTACAAAAATCCAAAGAACATTCAAAAGAAGATATTGCTAGTCTGAAGGCTAAAGTAACAGATCTTAATTCTAAGAAAGAAGAGTGGTTCAATAAAAAAGAAGAACTAAACAAACAAATTTCTGAACTAGTTAAAATTCTAAAAGCAGTAAATCCTGAAATAGAAATTGAAAAGAAAAAAGAAAACGAACTAAAGTCTAAAAGAGACGATTTAAACAAAATATTTAGAGAACAACTAACATTATCAAAAGATCTTGTGAAAGAAAGAAATTCTATAACCAATAAATTTGGAAGAGGTTCTAATCCTGCAGCACTAAAAAGCAGATTAGACAAATTAGAGTATACTGTTGAGACAGAAGCTATATCTATGGATAAAGAGAAAAAGCTTATGAGGGAAATTAAAGAATTAAGAAAGGCAGTTATGGAAGCTGGAGAAGTTTCAGATTTCAAATCTCAAATGAGTGAAATTTCTAAAAAACTAACTGAGGCAAAAGAGGGTGCGGACAAACACCATGAAGAATTAAAGGTCCTACTCAATGAAAATAAAAAGAAGTTCAAAGAATATTTAATTAATTCAAAGAAAGTTAATAGTCTAAAGAAAGAACAAAGGCAAGCTTTCAAGAAATTTATTGAGTTTAAGACAGAATTTGCCAAGCTAAGTGCAGAATTGAATACTGCATTAAAGGAATCTGGAGAACAATTACCCCCAAAAAGAAAAAGAATCAAGAAAAAGAGAACTAATTCATCTAACGATCACTATGTCAAAGAATCTTTCATAGATACTGCAAAGTTAATAGAAGAAAAGGTAAAAGAAGTTGAAGAAAAAATAAGAAATAAAAAGAAATTAACAACTAAAGACCTTATTGCTATGCAAGGATCAAAATAAAGACTTTTTCTTTAAATATTTAAAATCGCTAATTAATGGAATTCCTTTGACATCGTATTTTTTTACAAGGAATATCCATACAAATGCAACATAAATTCCAGATAGTAGTTTCCATGTTAGCATGTGTAATGTCAAGAACAAATTAACATTATTCTTAACTAACAAATAAGCCAAAATATCGATTCTTATTATATTTGCAACTAAAATTAAAAAAGATCCCACTAAAAACATATTAATTCCTTTTTTCAATTCAATTCCCCTAGTCAATAAAATTAGCAATATTAAAAATACATAAGCTCCTACTGCCGCACAGGCCTCAACATAGTTAATCGCCTTAGTTCCTAAGGATATAATGCTTCCATTCAAGTCAGAACCAAAAGGTGTTAACGACAAATATGACAAATAGGCAGAAAAAGAGACTATTCCTTGAGAAAAAACGTCCCTAAATAACACAGTAATCAATGCTAAAAACGACCTAATTGACACAATCAAATATTCTCTCATGATCAATATAATCTTAATTTTTATTTAAAACTTCCCAAGAAAATAATATAAACTACATAATACCCAAAATCCTATGAAAATAGGAAAGAAATTATTGCTAGGTTTTTCAGTAATTGTAGCATTCTTAATAATCAGTGCAATAGTAACCACAGTTTATACTTTAAGAATCAATAATAAATTACACAAAATCACAGAAGAAGTAAATCCTTCAGAAAAAGATGTTCAAGATATGGTAAGTATTCTTTGGAAAAGTAACTACATTGTTCAAAGGTATTCCACTGAAGAAGATTATGAAACTCTAAGGGATCTTGAATTTGAGTTTGAACACATCAATGAACTATTCACTAGAAAATCTGAAAATGTCTACTCATTAGGATCTAAGGAAGTAAAAGATAAGGTTTCTCAAGCGACAAATAAGCATAGTACTTTCTATCAATTATCTAAAAGGTTAATGGACAAGCGAGCAGAAGATGTTGCAAATGGTATTGTTTACACGGAGTCTTCAATATTAGTTCAATTCAGTATTGCAAAACAATTAGAAAGAGATGTAGTGGATGCAGTTGATTCATTACAAGAAGCATTAGAAGAACTTTCAATTGTCAAACAATCTGCAAAAGAAGCATCAAATGCAGCAGTTAAAACAGCAATCACTATGATTCTTTTAATTGCATTAATTGGAATATTTACTATTTTTACAGTTTGGTCTTCATTAACAACTACAATTACAAAGAGAATTAATCTCCTTTCAGAAGCATCTTCTAAACTAAGTAAAGGGAAATTTGACATCAAAATAGAGTCAGATGATGGAGATGACGAAATATCTGAGCTAGCTTACACTTTCAATCAAATGGTCCTTAGTTTAAGAAAAATTCTGCAAGAAAGCCCAAGATTAAAGAAGTTCATTAATTTGAAAGGGAGAAAAGAAAAATTAATGCAAAAATATATTATAGAAGCAGGTACAAGTTATTTAATAAAAGAACCAACTTCTGATGAAGCATATGAAATCCTTATGGAAAAAA
Organism: Candidatus Woesearchaeota archaeon; assembly: GCA_018658265.1. Lineage (GTDB taxonomy): Archaea > Nanobdellota > Nanobdellia > SCGC-AAA011-G17 > UBA489 > JABIKK01. The sequence goes on from JABHVN010000009.1 coordinate 48,961, forward strand.
TAGATGACTATTCTCCATTATTAATTACTCGAGATAACCTGAATGTCATAGAACAGAAGTATGGCATCCCTAAGAAAAACATGATTAGATTATCAGATGAAAAAGAGAAAGGAGTTGTTTCAACTTCCAACTTAAATCAGATTCAAAAAACAATAGTTGAGTTTTTATCAAAAAACGAAAAGTCAATTATTCTTATGGATCGTTCAGATTACATCCTGAACAAATATGGTTTTGAAAATTTCTTAAAATTCATCACTAATGTAAATGATAAGGTCATGGGTAAAAATGCAATAATGTTGCTACCTGTAGATCCTCAGATATTCAACAATAAACAATTATCTCTCTTAGAGAAAGAAATACACTCTCCTCCACAACAAACTGTTACTGAAACTATATCTGATGAGCTGAAAAACATCCTAAAATTCATATCAGATAAGGATTCTATTAATCAACCAGCAACATACAAAGATATAGGTGCCAAATTCTCAATTACGGCTCCTACAACCAAGAAGAAGTTAGAAGAACTCCATTCATTGGGTTTGATAAGGGTTACAAAGGTAGGGAGAAATAAAGTCCTTAAAACAACAAGAGACGGCAGTAGGATACTTGCGAGTTCATCATTTTAACTATTTTTCACTATTTTTCACTATTTAACTATTGAAAATTTAAGTATCTTTATAAAGAAATTAATCTAATGAATATGTAAGTCAAGATAGCTCTCGACTTGCATTTGAAACCTCCGTTCATTCGGTTTGTCTTTGCGATATCTCGGGGATACCACCCCCCGGGAAATCATTTTATTACGCTATAGATAGAAGTATAGTAACTATTCCTAATGCAAATGTATAGTACGCAAAGTAGTGGAATTTGCCATTTTCAATCAGCTTCATTAATAATTTCAAACATACATATCCAGTGATTGCAGAGAAGATTACTCCTGTCAAAATCACTCCAAAATTCTCAATAAGGAATGGCATAGCCATTTCACTAACTCCAAAACTCTCAATTATTGTAGCACCAATTATTGCAGGAATAGACATTAAGAATGAAAACTTAGCAACTTTAACTTTATCCAATCCTCTGAATAGTCCTACTCCAATTGTTGCCCCACTTCTAGAAACTCCAGGCATTAAAGCCAATCCTTGGAAGAACCCAATAACAATTGAATCCCACAAAGTCAATCTCTTTCTCACTATTCTTTTTTTATTACTCAAAACTAAGATAATTCCTGTAAATATAAATGCAATTCCAACATATAACATATTAGTAAACATTGAACTAAATGCATCGTGGAAAATTAATCCTATAGCTCCAGTTACAACTGTTCCAATCAAGATAAATCCTGCAAGCTTAGAATTTTCAGTTTGAAAATCCATTCTAACTAAGTCCCCAAATATATCTTTAATTAAATCCCAGAAAAATACAAATAATACTAACAATGTTCCTAAATGTAAATAGATATCAAATAATACGGGAACATCCCATCCAAACAAATTTTGAAATAATGCAAGATGTCCAGAACTAGATACTGGAAACCACTCAGTTAATCCCTGTACAATTCCTAAAAAAATGGCCTCTAAAATTCCTACCATAATCAATTTCCCTAATTAGAGGATTTAAATCTTTCTTTCATTTAAATAGCAACATTTTTAACCGAAAAACCAAACTTCAACCTATGGTGATAGAGTCGACAGGATTTTCTATATTTAATTTAACCGACAGATTCATAGAATTATTATTAGCACCCATTAATTATGCAGAAATGCTTTGGATAGCAGTGCCCCTAGTTTTGACATTATTCCTTACAGAGATCTATTTCTCAAGGTATAAGCAAGAAGAATTAGGTTGGAATTCAGCATATGGTAATGCATTAGTTCTTTTATTTGTATCTGTAGACATTTTTAGATACTTATTCAACAATAATATGTTGGAAAATATGACTACAAAATTAGCAATTGCTTTAGCAGTTACAATCATGGCAATAATGCTAACATTTGTTAACTTTTTACACATACTCCCTGAAGATTTAGCTTATGGATTAAGCTCAAAGTTGCCTATTAATTTCCTAGCTTATTTGGCATTAATATTAGTTTATTCAGATATACCTGCAGACTTCCAAACATTCTTAGCTTCAGCAGGAATATTAGTGCTGTTCGCAGCAGCAATTATTCTCTTTAGAAAATTGATACCTATATCTATTGAAGAAATTGATTATTGAATTAAATTTTCTAGAATCTATAAATTAAGAGATTTTTCAACACCAAAACTAGGCATACCTTGGCTGATAGAGTTAGTAGTATAGTTAACCCAAATAGGACTTATCCAAATCCTGTCCCCATTTTCATCAATACCCTTAACATAATAACTATATTTTTCACCACTTGTAACATTAGTATCTATCCAATCAAATTCAAACTTAGTTACATTAGGTTGAGCATAATAAACTTGTTCTTCGCCATTTCTATAAACTTCAACACTTACAAAAGGACTATTACTAATCAAAATAGATTTAATGTGAGGTAATTGATCTGTAGTAAATTCATCCCCTACAAAGTGTTTGTTAATTGCAAAGAAACCTAGTAATCTTCCACCGGTTGTGCCAAATGTTCTTCTTTCTTGAAGTGCTTTCCAAATTTGGTTTCTGTTGTATCCCTTAGCATAAACTCCTGTTATGCCCATCTTTCCAAAATATCTAACTCCGTTGGCTTTAGTATTACTTCCTGCCTGACCAAAGTGATTATCACTATCGCTTGTAAAACCGAATTTATATCCTGCGGCAAGAACTTCTCTAACGTAAAATCCATTGCCGTATTGTTGTACGCCTATTCCTGAAGGAGAAATTTCTGTCCCACTTACTTCCGAATTTCCATGCCAACTATACATTTCAACCAATGGTTGATTTGGGTGGTCTTTGTAACTACTCCAATTCATTGTTGCCATTGTCTTAGCTGAGTGATGCGGGATGAATATTGAATCTGTCCCAGTAATGTTCTCTAATAATCTATCTATCTTTGTAATTTGATATGTTCCCTTTGCATCATATGGGCAAGGAACCGCATCCCAATTTTCTGCATTTTTTAAAATAACATTTCTATGCCCTTCACCAGTACTTGTCCATTCATAACCTGAAAATGCAATAAATTCATTAGGGATATTGTATTTAACGCCATAATTTTTCAAGATACTCCAATCAAAATAAAGATTGTTTGATCCAGTAGTACAATGTTCTGTTAGTCCATAGAAATCTAAGCCTTCAACATCTCTTGCATATTCGTAAGCATAGTTTGGAGTGTGTAATGCATGTCCACCAATCCCTGTATGGCTATGCATGCTTCCCCAATAAACATTATAGTCCGAGTACCATTCATTTCTTCGTTTAATTATTGTAGGATTGCTGGTCCCATTACGGCTAGTATTTCCAACTTCGTTAACAACTAAGGTGTGAATTCCAGGAGTACTATATCTTATTGTAAAATCCCTTACTCCCTTGTCTTGTAATGTGTAAGTGTAAGGCTGAGGCAAATATGCATTCGGGTCATCAGAAGAAAATTCAATTGTTCCAGTAAAATTCTTAATCAGATGACTGCTTGATGTAAATGAATCTTTATTTTGTAGTGCTTGAACTTTAATATTGACATTGTTTCCTCTCTTAATTGTAGAATCTGCAATAACTTTAAATCTTTTCAAAGTAACTCCTCCAGTTTCTACAGTAGGGTATAAACTATCTGTATATGCTCTTTCCCAATCACTAGCGTTATTTAATTTTTCTTCAACTAAAAGTTGAATTGTTGAAAGGGCAGGTGCAACAAGATAACCCCCACTCCCTTGTCTAGTGTCGCCGATGATAAAACTAATCACTTCTCCTGCTTTCAAAGGGTCAGATGAATTAGTAGATTCAATAATTAAAGTTTTTTTACCTGGTCTTCCAGATTGATCCTGAGTTAACAAAAAAGAATTTCTGACCATTTCAACGGTGGAATAAGAACTACTTAATGGGTTAGTTATTTGAAAATCTTTCCAATGACCGTCCCTAATATTCACTATAGATATGTTTTCCCATATGTGCCCCAATACTAGTCTTAACCTGACCATCAAATTCCAAATCTTGTGAAATTGTATAATTAACCTTGTAAGTTGTTGCAGAACTAGTCTTTACGTAAGAGTTTCCTTCAAAAGTAATCTGTGCAGAAAGAGTTAATGAGAAAATTAGTACAAATAAAAATGTAATAATCAATCTATTAATGTATCTCATATAGAATATACTCAAAATGCGTTTTAAAAGTTTATCCTTTAAACTTCAATTAATTTTTTAGGAAATTTAGTTAATATTTCTATGTTATTTCCTATACATATAGTGTCCTCAATTCTTATTCCAAACTCTTCTCTGTTATTTTTGATATAAATTCCAGGCTCAATTGCAATAATTCCTTCTTTAACAACCTCATTAGACTTGTAGCTTATCCTAGGTTTTCTATGTACTTTGCTTCCAATACCATGTCCTAATGCATGAGGGAAGTATTTTGCATATTTACCTAGTAATCTAATGGAGTATTCATGTAACTCCTTGCAACTAATGCCTATCTTTAGTTTCTTAATGCATTTAGATTGACAGTCTTTTACTAATTTATACAATGTCTTTTCTCTTACATTTGCCTTTCCAATAAATAGGGTCCTTGTCATATCTGAACACATTCCTCGGTATTTTGCTCCAATATCTAAAACTAAGAATCCTCTTGCAAGTTTTTTATCTCTTGGTTTAGCATGAATCACAGAAGTATTATTGGCTACAATTGGAGGGTATGAGTTAGTCATTCCATGTTTTTTAAGGATTTTTCCGATATATGCTACAATATCTTTCTCAGTTTTGAATGTTTTAAAATTCTTAACAATTCCTTCAAATATCAAATCATTGACCTTACAGGCTAGAATAGCCCTCTTTTTCTGATCCATAGTGTAACTTTCACCAAAACCTTTAAATACTTTTATTATGACTCAGTGATGACAAAAAAGGGAAAGGTGATAGAGAAGGAATACCCTAAAATGTTCAAAAAAATAATCTACATATTAGCATTATTCATGCTGATAATGACACCTGCAATAAATGCAAGCGTAA
>JABHVN010000010.1 GCA_018658265.1 Candidatus Woesearchaeota archaeon
CCCAATGCTTCCATCTGTTTTTCATTTAATTTAGAATCATCCATAACAAAATCTTTGTCTCCAGGAGTATAAGTCAAAACTCCACTTTTGGAAGCCTCTCTTAAGGCAAGTTCACTATCTGCAGAACAAGGAATTATTCTATAATCTTTAAATTCTTCTTGTAACTTAACAACATTATCTCTTCCAATTTGCCTATCACATTTGTTAGCAACAATGACCATAGGTTTTGTTTCTTTTCTTAACCAACTTGCAAACTTAAACATTTCATCTTCGTCCCATTTCGCAGGAGCTTTTTCTCCCAGATTATTCTCCTTTAAACATCTTTCAACATGTTCCTCAGTAACCCTTAATCCAGATAGTCTCTTTGCAATTGTTTTTACAACATTGGAATGTTCTTGCTGCATAGTTCTTGCAAACTTTTCCCAACCACGTTTCATTATTCCTAAATACCACATATCTAATTCATTTTCTAAAAATTTAATATCATTAACTGGATCATAACTTCCTTCATTTACAGTTTCACCTTTCTCATTAGTTCCACCACTTGCATCAATAACATGAATCAAAGCATCTGCAGGTCTCAAATCTTCCAAAAAAGCATTACCCAATCCCTTACCTTCATGTGCACCAGGAACTAAACCTGCAACATCAATTAATTCAACTGGAATAAATCTTTTATGACCTACGCAATAACCAGTTCTAGGATTACACTGTGTTTTGAATTCAACATCAACACAATCAACTTTTACATGTCCAACTCCAGAATTAGCTTTGATAGTTGCAAAAGGATAATTAGCAATTTCTACATCTGCCAAAGTAGCAGATTTGAAAAATGTACTTTTCCCAACATTTGGTTTTCCTACAACTCCAATAATCATAGTTTTATTTTTGGCTAAACGCCTAATAAAGCTTCTCATCAAAAGTTTTAAAAGCATCTTACCAACTTCAAGAACATACGAGCCCGTAGCTTAGTCTGGTTAGAGCGCCAGTCTTATATGACGTCTTTTCGCATTAGAAGAGGATATAAGCTCTAAGAAAGCTGGAGGTCGGGAGTTCAAATCTCCTCGGGCTCACTTTTTTTTAAAATCCAAAGTTTTTTAAACAAATTTGATGGCTTTTCAGTTTACTGCCCCGATAGTGTAGTTCGGTCAATCATTCCGGCTTTTCGAGCCGGGGACCTGGGTTCGAATCCCAGTCGGGGCGCTTTTCTTTATTATTAACCACTCAAAAAAATAAAAAACATTTATATAGTCCTACGGGCCATTCTAATTATTATATTTATAATAACAAGAGGTGAATTATATGGCTGCAAGAAGAAAAACTGCAAAAAAAACAACACGTTCTACAGCTAGAAGATCCACAACTAGAAAGAGGTCCACAGTTAGAAGAGCTACAACTAAACGTTCTACAGCTAGAAGATCTACAACTAGAAAAAGATCTGCTGCTAAAAGAACTACAAGAAAATCTACTGCAAGACGTTCTGTAAAAAGAGCACCTGCAAGAAGAGCTACAACAAGGACTTCAACAAGAAGAGCCGCTCCAAAGAGGAGACCTTCAACAAGTGTGAGAAAAGCAACACCTGTTAGAAAAAGTTCTAAGGATCAGGAATTAGCTGCAATGCATTTATCAATTTTAATTGTTGGTGTAGCAGGTATTATACTCCTATTCGCGAAACCGACCATAATGATGCAGAAAGTAGTAGGAACACTATTAGTAATTCTGGGTCTTTGGGGTCTAATGATGAAGAAGTAAATCTTCATCTATTTTTATTTTTCTCTTATTTCTTTCCACTCAACTTGTTTAGAATTAATCAAATCTCTAATCTTTCTTTGTTTTTTTGATAATTGTGAACTTCCAGTTTTAAATTCGACAAACACAATTGAGTCTTCTTCAAAACTAATTCCGTCAATGGGAGATCCAATAAACCTAAAATTATTAGAATCAAATGGATAAGAGCTCATAAATGGAAATAATTGTTCAAAAGATTGTCCATGTTTAACTGCATTAGACTTATGAGAAAATCTCAGTTCTTTATGTAATTCTTTCAAAATATTCAATTCTTTATTTTTCAACCAAAGTACTAAAAACAAGCCTAAAATTATCCCTGCCAATACTATTGTTAAAATCTCCATAGGGACTCCCTATTATCTAAATATAAAAACCTATTCTAAATACCACCAAAACCTTTAAAAGCCGAAATCTAGCTATACCTTACACATGAAAAGAAGCTCTTCAAGATGGAAAAAAAGGCATCAAATGCGTTGGAAATGGCAACGTAAAAGGATGAA
>JABHVN010000011.1 GCA_018658265.1 Candidatus Woesearchaeota archaeon
ATCCACCACAGTATTACCTACTTTGATTATTTCTCCAGATAGGTTAGCCTTTTTCAAGTTATTCTCTGACCTATCTGAAACAGCCAACAAAATATCTGAAAACCGATCTGCAATTCTCCTAGAAATCTCTTCAGGGAATGGCTCCATCAAACTTCCACTTCTCAAGCCCGCCTCTAAATGGACATTTTTATATTTCTTAAATGGATTAAATAATCTTGAAGATGCAATTGCAATGGCTGCAGTAGTCATTGTATCTCCATGATAGATAACATAATCTAGGTCTTTAATTTTCAACAGAGTTTTCCACAGTCTAAAAACCATCCACGAATTCCAAAAAATTGCCTTGGGAACTTTTGTATAAAACTTAGTGCTAGTTTTAGGTTCTTTAGACAAGATTAAATCAGGTTTATTTACACCAAATTTATCGCATAAATCTCCCAAGCTATGCTGTCCAGTATGGATAAACTTGTAAGAAATATTTTTTTTCTGTAGTTCTAACATTACAGGAAATGTCTTTATTAGTTCTGCCCTAGTCCCAAGTACAATAACAATCATATAATTCACAAGCAAAAAAGGGTTTAAATATATTCCCTACAAGACTAACCTTGAACAATAGCTAATTCTTCTGGGAAAAATGTTTGAATATATTCAGGTTTATTCTTTAAATCTTTGGGATAAGTTATTTCCCAAATTTTTAATGGTCCTATCAAACGACCTTGGTAAATTGCCATCGGAGAAGAGTCTTCATCAGTGTAAGCTAATTTGAAATACTCACTTTCTTTATCAAACATAAACAAATCTGAAAACAGAGTTCCCTTAATTTTAGAACTAACATAAATTAGTGCTCCAAGTGGTTCTTGTTGGTTGCCATTAATTCTTGGAATTATTTTCAAACATCCGCCAAGTCCTTCTCCAGGAAAATTAATTTCTTTTCCTTCAACATAAATACATTTGACTGGAACTTGAACTTGTTGATTTCCATAAACTACTACTGCATTAGGTTGTGCAATTGAACCCCCCTCTTCATTGATAACTACTGGGACTAAAAATGCCCCAATTCCTGCACTTTGTTTAGGGTAAACCTTCCCTTCCCAAATTAAATCTTCATCAAGCATAAACCCTCCTTGATAGAATAACAAGGTATCTTCTCTTCGTTCTGTAGACTTAGAAACATCTAATTGAAATGTAGACAACCAACCTAGCCGATCATAATTTTCATCAGATCCAATACTAGAATAGGCAGAATACTTTCCAATTTCATCGTTAATCATAAGCAGATGAGTGGTGTTGTGCATATTCAAAAACTCTAAAGCTTCTGTTTCATTTTGAGCAGTGAGGACATGTCTTCCAATGAGGTAATCCCAATATCCTACGTTATGGCCCCCATCAGTAACTGTTGCCCTTTCTCCGCCAGTCTGTACCCAATAACCATAGTCCCACCAGTGAGCAAATACGGCATCTTCAGGAGTATTATCTCTAACCCAACTCATCCCATATTGCCATTGAATATTATAGCTGGGCCATGTGAATTTGGACCTTTCGTAAGTTTGCTTTGAGAAAGATAATAGTGTTCCACTTACAGGTAAAACTAACAAACATACTACAAACAGTACTGCTAAAATTTTCATATAATTTTTCTTTAATAAAATTCCTTTTTTGAATATTGAACAAATTAAATGTGCAGAAATTATTGAAATAATTGGGCTGAAAATAAACACTAATCGGATTGCACTTCTTGCAGCAACAGTCATCAATAAGAACCAAACAAACACAAAAGTATATTTTTTGTCAATCTTAGAAATTTTATCAAGAATTTTTAATTTTTTATAATAAGCCACTAGATAAAAAATTACTATCAAAAATACAAAAGAAACTAAAGAACCAATGTATAAAAATTTTGCAATAGAGGAAGTTCCATTTAATTTTGCTGAACCTGAAGAATATCTACTAAAAATAAATGCAAAAAGGAATATTGAATAGAGAATTGTTGGGAGTAATCTTTTTTTCTTAAGAGGTTTAAGCATTTCATAAAACAAAAATATTGATCCCACAAAGAATGTCCAAAAAAATAAAGCTCCGAACTCGCCAATCCAGTCGACTACAAAGGGCTGCTTCTGTTCTGCAACAGTCAAAGCCACACGACCCACCTGCATAAGGTTCAATAAACCATTAGAAATACTGTTAAAAATGTCTGCTAAGGCGCTAGGGCCCATAAAGAGAATTATAGCAAGTATTGCCGCAACCAAAGACAATATAGAAACTAAAACTGATACTGGAAGTTTATCTGAAACAATATTTTTAATTTTTGTCCCAATTTTCCAAAGATTCTTTTCGAAAAAGAACCAATCAATAATAATAACTGCAAATGCAAAAACAGCAATTCCTGTAGTGATGGAAGTTAAAAATCCCTTAACACTTTCTCTCAATGCTACTGTCAATGCTAGAAATGTCAATAAAAACCAAGAAGAATAAGATACCACGTCTGTTTTTTCAATCTTGCCCAAGAAATATTCAACCAAAATATAAAGTCCAAATATCAAGAAAACAAATTTAACTCCCCCCCATGTCAACCAAAGTAATACTGTGGATAGTCCTGACAATAGTCCTAACATAATAGATGATTTAACATTAGTAGCTTGCCAAGAAATAACAAAAAAGTAAAACGCTAAAAACATGAAGAAAACGCCCATAGGTTCTTTATCTGAAAAGCCTGCAGTAGTCCTATACAAAAATGAAGGAATAAATGATAAAAATGCCGTAGCAAGAACTGCAGTCCAATTATCAAAAAGTTTTCTAACTAACAAAAAGAAAACAATCATTGACAAAAAGAAAAATATAACTGGATGTATAACATGTACAAAATCAAATGTTGCTGCACTTCCAAATAGATTAATAATTTTTAGAATGAAAACATTAATTGAAGGAATCAGCATCAAACTGGCAGGGACGTCTGCTCCAAGAGGTGCAGATCTTAGCACATCAGGTATCAAAAAGGAACCATTATCTGCTAAGTATTGACCATATCTCTGGAATAAAAACGGGTCCAATGCCAAAGAGATATATTTCCCTGTGGTTGCATCTTTCAAAAAAGGAAGATTTAGTGTTCTTACATAAGTTGCAAAAATAATGATTAAGCCTACTAATATATATGCAAATTTAGAAGAATAAATTTTAATAAAATTAAATATATTATCTAAAAAGGGCTTAGATTTATCCCCCAATCTTTTGAAATCCATTAATAGTTGTGTCTCCGATTACTTTAAATAACTAACTATTACCATTCCATTTAAAAAGCAAATAACTGAATAAACTACATGAAAGATAAAAAGATAGAAGGATATTTTGAAGATATCTCCGTTTCAGAGAACTTAGAAGATATCCAGGCAACATACTCTCCTAAAGAGTTTTCCAACGACCCAAAGGGCTATTTTTTAATAAAAGTTAATAGGGAAGAAAATGCAATCGAAGTTGGTTACTGCACTCCAGACAATGTTTTGCGAAAAAGAATATTGGGTAAAACTCCACTAGAAATAATTTATACTATAATGAGATTAAATTTAATTTCTAAGTTCGAACATGCAGCAGATTTAGGTTCAGAACTTCAAAAAGCATACTTAGCACTTAACAATAATTTAGAATATATTCAAGACCAAGATTTGAAATTAAATTAACCAGATTACTATTGAAAAGAAAATCTGTATTGCTATAACATAATTAGTTATTTGTTTTTCTGTAAAATTTCCAGTTCTAGTAAATAAATGCATGATAGAATAAACCTTTTCATATTTAGAAAGTATTTTGCCATTAATCCAAATACCGAATGTATCTGCAGAAAAATTACTTCTCCATTTTAATAAAAACTCAACTAAAAAAGGAATAGAAATTATCAATGCTGGAAACTCTAACCCTCCAACAATTGCAACAGTTGCGAGAGTTCCACCTAAAAAGTAAGTTAATGAATCTCCAGGAAATATTTTTGCAGGTATTTTGTTAAAATACCAAAAAGTCAAAACGGCAGAAAGTGCAATAAAAGCTATCAAAGCGGCTACAAAGCTTTGACGAACATAAGCATACATTCCTAAAGAGAACAGATAAATAACTCCCATCCCTGCCTCCAATCCATTAAAGCCTGCAAGCATGTTTACCATATTAGCAGCTCCAACAAAACCTATTGGAATCAAGATCACAGGATATATCCAACCTACAGAAATGTCTCCCAAATAAGGTATAAAAAATGAAGTTCTTTCACTCAAAACAATCATTAAAGGAATTGCACCCAATAAAGTAAGAAGAGGTTTTTGTAATTGGCCAAGTCCTAATGATTTTTCATGGGATCCATAAATAAATGCATCATCAAAAAATCCAACAAGTGTAACCCAAATTATGGCAATAAGTGAAGCAAAAATTAAAGTCAAATTATTTCCATCAACATTCCAAGGTAAAACCTCTGTATAAAAAACATTTACACAAACATAAAGTAAAATTCCAAACAAGAAACCGACTAAAACTGCAAGTCCTCCAGATACTGGAACTAAAGGCCTATTTTTTTTATTTTGATCCTTAACAACATGACCAACTTTTGTAAGGAAAAAAATTAACCAATTAATAGAATGATAAGTAAGTAAAATGGTCAATACACAGACGAATAATAGTACCCAATCCATACAACGAACATTAATTTATCTTTTAAAAGAATTGCTATATATCAAAATCTAACTACATTAGAAGTAATATAGACTTCTACTATGGCTGCAACCACTAGAAGGGCCACACCTATGAGAAGCAAGTCTATTGCATCCCTCATAACCTTTCCAAAAGCCTTGGTTGAAAAATCATGCCTTATTACTGCAACACCTATTAATCCGCCTGCAAGACCACCAATAAAATAGGACAAAATCTCAGGGATACCATGAATAAAGTACCTTGCCAAACCAATACCATAAATTTGAAGATAATTTGCAAAAGAAACCATTCCAAATTGAGCAGCATATGAACTAAGGTGAACCCTAACAAAATTACCTATTGCTGCTGCAATCACACTAGCATTCCATGCCAAAATAAATATTGCACCTGCCCCATAAAAGAAACTAAAGAACACACAAAATAACATCACCTTCACATTATTACTAAAAATTCTTAATAATAACCCTTCAGAATAAGCAGCTCCAGAAATAACTTCATTCCCAGTTACAACCTTAGCATTAATTTCACTAATCGTGTGAGACTGTGAAGAGAATAAATTTCCTACAGTTTCAGCAGGCAAAACTAAGTACAATAAAGAAAAAGCTATTGCCATTCCCAAAAATAAAAACATAAATGCGGCTAAAGCTTTTGAATGCTCTTTCAACAATGTCATTTCGCCATTCAATTCAATGTCTTTTTTTTCTTCATATCTCAATGTATTATACATCAATGGCACGGCAGCAATTACTGTCAAAAGGACCATAACTATGGTTGCTTGCTCTTCAAAAACCCAAAGTGATAGAAAAACCCCTAATGTTGCATAAGCCATACCTAAAAAAAATAAATTCCAAGGTTTCTTTTCTGCTCTTTGTGGAGAAATTAAAGATTCTAATACCAACTTATCACCAAGTTTAACTACAGATTGAGCATTTATATAGGTTTAGTTTAGAATTAATCTTCTTCTTCTTTTCGAATGTTGTGTTTGGTAATTCTCATTTCGCCTTTTTTTAATTTGACAACTAAATCGTCACCATTAACAAAACCGACACCTTTTGTAATAAATTTTGGTAAACATAATGAGCCCTTATCGATATGTGACTCTATGTACTGTTCATCAAATCCATTTTCGTCTGAAACAACTTTTTTATTTCCGCCCAATTCTTTTTTCTTTTTGAATTCAACTGCCTTGTCATACAATGCCTTTGCGACTTCCCTTGCAATATTTTTTCCAGTGTACTTCATAATGCCTTTCAAGCCAGGACTTAAGTTAACTTCTATAACTGAAGCCTTCCTTCCTTGGAGAATATCTATTGCAGCTATATCTACACCTAATGCCCTTGCAGCCTTAACAGACATCTTCTCTGTTTCGGGATCCAAGATCATAGTTTCTCCCTTACCATCTGCATGAATGTTTGCTCTAACATCTGTTGAATGTGAAACTCTTTTCATTGCTCCAACAACTTTCCCACCAGCAACAATAACCCTAATATCTTCACTTTTTACTTCACCAGTTTCAATGTATTCTTGAATAATGTAAGATTGTTTGAAAACGTCTAATGCATCAATCATTGAACGTGCAGAACTTTCAGAATCGGCAAACATAACACCTTTCCCTTGAGTGCCTTCTGGAATTTTAATTATAATTGGAAAATTTATTTCTCCAAGCAAACTTTTTGCCTGTTTAGCATTAGCCACAAAATAGCTTGTAGGAATGTTAATTCCTTTTTGCTGTAATTCTAAAGAACCTAATAATTTATTGTGTCCTAATGTAAATGCATTAGGCCTTATAGGCATATACACTTTTTTGTATAGTGCCCTTGTTAGTGCACGTTGTAATAAAATATACCTATGGCTTCCCCTTACATAGATTGCATCATAATCAGATAACTCTCCTTCATGGTCTTTTACAACGAGACCTTTGTCTCCAAGCAAAAGTTCAATATTTTTTAATCCAATTTCAGTAACTGAATCAAAGAAATTTTCTGCTTCCTTAGCAATTAACTTACTACTTTCTCCGCCAAGACTAATAACACAAAGTTTCATTTTAAGTTTAATCCATTTCTTGCGTTTCACAAGTGTTTTTAATTATTTCCTTATCTGATTTCTTAAGCTTCTTCTTTGAATCTATGATAAAATCTTGTCTCAAAATATTCTTTCCAATTAAAACAGGATATCTCAATTTATCCCTAACTGCAATATTAAATTTAGCTTCAATAACTCTTCCAGCAATTTCGACCTCAAGCATAATCACTGGCCTAAAAGTTTTTCCAGAAGTGTTTACAACTGCAGCTTGACCTATTATCGGACCAACTTTTAATTTTTTAGCCAAGTCATAATCTATACTGCTAACACCTGCAACAGAATCCACCTTAGCTCTTATTTTCTTTCCACAAATAATTACGTCTTCGTAAAATCCAATAACTGTTTTTTCATTAACCATCTTATCTGAATAAATATTGTTGAAAATATAAACTTACCTACTGTTGCAAAACGTCCAATAGACACTTCGTACAACAACATTTATAAGCATTTAAGAGGTTTATAAATACATGGCGAAAGAAAGCATTGAACACTACTCAAAATACTTCTTCTTAGCTAGTTTTCTAGGGATTATACTACTTTCGATTTATTTAATCAAGTCATATATTATTACCATGGTAGGCGCAGTTCTATTATCTTATGTGTTCTATCCGATTTATAAAAAAATTAATAGTAAAATAAAAAGTAAAAAACTAAGTTCATTATTCACTACGTTACTTGTAGTTATTATAATTATTATTCCACTAATTTTTGCCGCGAATGCATTGATCTCGGAATCAGTCCAATTTTTTTATAGCACTGGTGATTTGGATTTATCCAGCATTGAAGCCGCTACATCTGAACGTCTTGGAGGAGACGTAGAAATAAGTAAATATATTACAGATAATTTAAACAAAATTTCTTTGGGAATTGCAAGAAGTACTTCTGAATTCTTAGTGAGCTTACCAAAAAAAATAATCAGTATGTTTGTTATGCTATTTTTAATGTACTTCCTATTTATGGAAGGAAAGAGCATTGTAGATAAATTAAGAAGACATATTCCATTAAAAACAAAACAAAAAGAAGAACTTGCAAAAAGGTTCAGCAATGTAATTTATGCCTCCATCTATGGGATGATTGTAACTGCATTCGTTCAAGGGGCAGTAGGTGCATTAGGATTCTGGATTTTCGGAATAAATTCTCCAATTTTATGGGGATTAGTTACTGTAATTGTTGCAATACTTCCATTTGTAGGTGCGGCATTAGTTTGGTTACCTGCAGCAATATTTCAATTAGCAGCAGGTGAAACATTCAACGGATTAGGATTACTATTCTATGGTATGTTCATAATAAGTACTATCGATAATTTTATCAGACCAAGCATTATTGGAAGCAGGGCAAACATACATCCCGCAGTAGTACTTTTAGGAGTTCTTGGGGGAATTGAAATCTTTGGGTTCTTAGGAATCATAATAGGCCCATTGATATTATCTATTATGACTATCTTCTTAGATTTGTATTTAGTAGAAAAAACAAATACACGCAAATAATCTATTTAAAAAAGTTATATACTCCCGTTAGAGAGTGAATAAACCATTATTCTTCAGAAAGCTTTATATACAAAACAGCGTCCATTTAGCAAGTAAATACATAGTTTACACAATATAAATATACCATATGGGGTGGAAAGATTATGAATATGAAAAAAGTTACAAGTCTTATAATTCTAGGCTTATTTGTGATAATTAGTGCGATGACAGTATCTGCTAGTGTTACAATAGATACACCATCAGCAAGTACGAGTTACACCAATGCCGCAACGGCCATTGTTATGAATACTACAATGGACCATATTAATACGCTTTGGGTAGTATTTTATCGTTCAGATGATGCGGGAACTACATGGACAGTAGCTTCAAATATAACAAATCAAACAGATAATCAAACATTATTTAATGCAACTATATCTGTGGCAAACTTTTCTACAGATGGAAATTGGACACTTAATGCAACTGCATGGAATGGAACAGATCTTGGTACAGATCAGACAACTAGCGTTTCAAATGTTTTAAACATTGATTCTGTAGCACCAACTTCAACAGTTCAATTCACAGATAATGATTTGACAAACTTAACAGCTAATTTGAAAGCAGATTATGGAAGTGAAGTTTTAGTTAACTGTACACCTACAGATGCTACAGCAGGAATTAATATATACAAAAGTTATATTTCAATTAAATATCCTGGAGTAAGCTCATACAGTGATAATTTATCATTAACTGCAAACACAACTTCTCAAGTTACTGCAACTGTTTTAGACAGTCAAACTCGTGGAGATTTAGGAGAGTATAGTATTAAGTGTTTTGTAGAAGATAACGCAGGAAACACAGTATCTACAATTTTAAACTTTACAACTCAAACAGTAGTTGTTGGTGCAGGTTCTGCAGCAGGTAGTACAGGTACTGCAGCAATCGAAGGATGGGAAAACCCAGTAGGAACCATTATGATTGGATCAGGAACTGTATCTGAGGGTGGAAGACTTACTACTGAAGGCATAAGTAGACTTATGAAAACTAATGCTGTAATCAAGTTAGATATCAGTGGTGAAAACCATAGAATTGAAGTTAAAGCTGCTACAGACGATAAAGTAGTACTAACAATTTCATCAGAACCTTTCGACGTTACAATTAACGCTGGAGAAACTGAAGAAGTAGATGTTAATGGTGATGGAATTGCAGATCTTGAGGTTACATACCACAAGCTATTCGCAAAAACATCAGCAGATTTAACCTTCAAACAAATCAGTGTACCTGTTGAAGCAGAAGCTATGGATGATGAATCTGTAGATGAAACAACCACTGAAGAAGATACAGAAGATTATGCTAGCTCTAATGGCGGATTAACAGTTACACTTGCTGTAATCGTGATTATCTTAATCATTGGATATGCATTAATCAAAGGAAAGAAGAAGTAAACCTTCTTCCTTTCCACCTCTTTCTTTTTTTTAATTTTTTATAGCCAGAAGTATATTGTTACAATGAAGAGATTGTTATATGGGGGCATCAGGAAAAAGTATTAGAATTATTAAAATGAAACAAATAACAGTACTAACAAAAGAAGATTTTAGAAATTGGCTTGAAAAGAACCATGTATTGGAAAATAAGGTTGCAATTAGAATATACAAAAAGCACACTGGTAAACCTTCGCCCTCACATAGAGAACAGATCGAAGAAGCCATATGTTTTGGATGGATAGACACTACTCTCAAAAGGTTGGATGAAAATACTTACCTTAGAATGTTTACTCAAAGAACTGAAAAAAGTAACTGGAGTAACAACACACAAAAGTATGCAAGAGATTTAATCCAACAAGGTAAAATGACTCCAAGAGGTATGAAATATTATAATTTGGGATTAAAAAAACCAACTCTAGATTTTGGAATTCCTAAAAATCCAAATATGCCTCAAATCCTTAAAGAATCATTGGACAAAAATAAAACATTAGAAAAGAAATTCTCTAATTTCCCACAATCCACAAAAAAAATGTTATACAGATGGATAATCCGTGCCAAACTTCTAGAGACTAAAAAAAGAAGAGTTAAAAAAATATTAGAGATTTCAAAAACAGGAAAGATAAATCTAACTACAAAATAATAAACGCCGCAACCCGGATTTGAACCAGGATGCCCAGAGGGCCCGGCTCTCAAGGCCGGTGCAATACCAGATTATGCGATTGCGGCAGTGAATATAATTCAATTAAACGACTTTTAAACTTAACTCATGATACCAATCATAGTAAGATATAATCTATCGGCAGCCCTAATTATTTCCATCTCGTCTGGACTCTTGCCTTGAACAATCAAACAACCATTCTCTTCAAAAACTGCAGTTTCATCGCCAAGCCTTTGCCAGATAACTAAGGTAGTATCGTCTGAATCTTCGCAAGTTCGAACAAACTGTTCTTCGATAGGTACATCTAACTCTTCGGAAGTCTTGGTTAGGGTTTTATTTACCTCTGCACCATATAACAAACTAAGAGGGATTGCAATCTCTCTAGCTGCTACTAAAGTTGGACCTCTTAAAT
>JABHVN010000012.1 GCA_018658265.1 Candidatus Woesearchaeota archaeon
TAAGCCACCGAAGGGATTTGAAATGTGAAAGTTTAGTGATTTTGAAAATGTTTTTTGATTTTATCTTTATGCCTCTTGTTAGAAAAGCCTATTTTCTGTACAAATGAACTAACCATCCTTTTACCATTTATTTGAATCATATAAGTTTTATCTTTTTTGTGTATTGAATGATTAATACAATAACTCCAAAGAACTCTGCTAATCTGCTTTATTAGGCCTTTACTTGCAGAGGTATGATTCAATCGTATGTAAGGTTGCTTATAGATTTTTCTTTTGTCAAAACTAACTCCACCATCTGTATCAAAAACTCCCCTTATGGTCGAGTTAATAAATTTCTTTTTTGAAGCTAATATCTCATCAGGTATAAGAACTGTGTATGCTTTTTTTCCATGAGGTATTGTGAATCTTAGATGCATCATCTCAAAGAGTTTTTTGGAGTATATATTCAGCCTTAGGGTATTTTCTTTTTCATAGATTTTTGGAGATATATTGAATAACGATTTTGATATCTCACTAAGGTGGTCGAGGTAATAACTCTTGTCTAAAACTCTATCCCCTGTAATATGAATCCTTCCGGTTCTTGGAAATTTCTCTAAAGAACCATCTCCAATTACTGCACCAACAAATTCACATAACTCAGAGGTAAGTTCCATAGTTTCATCAAAATTATATTTCAAATTAGAACGTTTTGTTTTATCGGACATAAATGAACTTTAATTAGTTATATCTATATGTTCTCCTTAAGAACTAGGTATCTACAGTTAGTGGCAGATATCAGGAGCCTCTACAGGGATTTGAACCCTGAACCTCCGTCTTACGAGGACGGCGCTCTAACCATTGAGCTATAGAGGCAAATATTACTTCGTTAACTTCGTAGTAAGTTCTTCTTGAGAATTAGTTTTTTGGCATTTAGTACATACAAATTTTCTAGCCTTCCCAGATCCGATATATGTACCTAGTGGCTTTTTCAGGAATGTATACTCTGCTTTTGCCTTACAAATGTCGCATTTCATATGATTTTTGTACTCTAAAGCTTTTTAAATCTTGTTTTGAGCATAGTGATATGACAGATTATATCGGCGGACAGGCGCTTATGGAAGGCGTAATGATGGCTAGTAAGAATAAGGTAGCTATGTCTGTAAGAAAAGAGAATGGTAAAATTAAGACTAAGGTTGAGAAAAGAAGTAATATTTCTGAGAAGTTTAGGAAAACTATCTTTTTGAGAGGATTAGTCTCATTATTTGAAATGTTGTATATTGGCACTAAGGCTTTGACTTGGAGTAGTAATGAAAGTTTAGAAGAGGAAGAACAAATTGGTGGTTGGGGAATGTTCTTTATGTTATTATTTTCATTTGGACTTGCAATAGGATTATTTATTGCATTGCCTTTATGGTTAAGTAAATTTGCAGCTGAAGAAAGAGTTTGGTTTAATGTTGTTGATGGGTTTTGGAGAATTGTATTATTTGTAGGATATTTATGGTTTATATCTAGATTTAAAGATGTAAGAAGGGTATTTGAATATCATGGTGCAGAACATAAGGCAGTTAATTGTTATGAGGCTGGAAAGGCATTAACCATTAAAAATGTTAAAAAGTTTTCAAGAATACATCCAAGATGTGGAACTTCTTTTATCTTTATTGTACTAATAATTAGTATCATATTATTCTCTTTAGTTTGGAGCGATAGTTGGATCTTAAAATTCTTGTATAGGCTTATATTAATCCCTGTAATTGCATCTGTGAGTTATGAAATATTAAGATTTAACTCTAGATATCCAAATAAGATTACTAGTTTTTTAACAACTCCGGGATTATGGTTACAAAAAATAACTACTCAGGAACCTGACGATAAACAATTGGAAGTTTCAATTGCGGCACTGAAAGCTGCGAAGTAGTTTCACTTTTTTTGTGGAAAAGGTATATCCTTACAGATTCTGCCCTTACTATTTCTCTTCCAGTAAACTCTGAATTTTGAACAATCTCGCTAGGATGGCCATAATTTACTCCACGATCCCTACAATAAATAGGATCACATAATAAATCCCGATTTATCCCATTCACTTTTACCTTTGCTAATTCATCTAAGTATGAATTGTGTTCCAGAAGCAGTTTTATATCTCCCACACATAATTCTTCGACTATAGATTTGGATAATATTTTATCGATTGTCATTTCTGTTACTCTCCTAATATTCGATGCCCTTTCGAGCGAGAATTCCGCTGTCGTAAGGGTGTTTGACCCCTTTTATCTCACTAACTAAATTTGCAGCGTCTTTTATTTCTTTCGGTGCGTCTCTCCCTGTGATAACTAGCTCTACATGGTTAGGCTTGTTCTTAATTAGCTTTAGGGCGTCTTCTATTGGAATCATATCTCTTCCTAAAACGCAGTTTAATTCATCCAAAATAACAAGATCATATTCTCCAGAATTAACTATTCTTTCGGCATGTTCAAATCCCATTTTTGAAGGATCTGTTTCAACTTTATCTGAAAAAAATACATATCTTTCCTCTTCTGTTAAGAAATTTTGTTTCTTTTCCTCTGAATCAAATGAAACTATTTTCATTTGTTTTTCTTTTAATGCATCTTTGCCGAATTGAACTAAATGAAAGTTGGGGAGATATTTTTGAATTGCGAACATTTCGCCTGTGTCTCCACCTTTCATAAACTGGATCATGTAAACAGACATATTATGGCCCAAAGCTCTTAGGGCAAGACCTAATGAGGCGGTTGTTTTTCCTTTTCCTTCTCCAGTATAGATTTGAACTAAACCTTTTCTTTCTTCTGTCATTTACATAGAATTTGATTGTACGACTTGATTACTTCTGCTCCCATCTCGATAAATAGTTATTCCCTTACAATTATTTTTCCAGGCATGAAGATATACTTTTTCAATATCTTTCATAGTTGTACGATTGGGAAAGTTAACTGTTTTTGAAATCGCATTGTCTATTGATTCTTGGAATACTGCCTGCATGTTAATATGGCCTTCTGGCGAAATATCATGTGCAACTCGGAATACTTTTCTTATTTTTAGTGGAATATCTTTAATCTTTCTAATTGAATTTCGGTTAACAATCCTATCAATGAGTTCTTCTTTATAGATTTTATTCTCCTTCAAAGCATCTTTAAGATTACCATCTATGTAAAAGAATTGTTTGCCGCCCATTACTCTTTTTACATAGGATATTGCAAATAGGGGTTCTATTCCTGCAGAACAATCTGCAATCATACTTATTGATCCAGTAGGGGCAATGCTTAATCTTGTAGCATTTCTCATTTCTTTTTTGGATGCGTTTTTAGATAAACTCCATTGAGGGTATGTTCCCCTTTGTTTGGCAAGTTCATGTGAAGCATTATCTGCTTCTTTTCTTAGAAATTTTGCTAGTTTTTGTCCCACTTCAACTCCTTTTTCTGA
>JABHVN010000013.1 GCA_018658265.1 Candidatus Woesearchaeota archaeon
AATCAATTGAGGAAATGAAGATAAAAAATAAGGAACTTTTAAATAATTTTGTTAATGGGTATATACTGTATGGTTATTGGGAGATCTTCAAATGAAATTTAATGATTTTATAACTCTTAAAAAGGTAAAAATAGTTTCTAAAGATATATCTTTGATAAGATCATTAATTAATACATCCAGGAATGATTTGAAGTTTTTATACAGATTAACGATAGATGGTGTATCTGCTAGAAAAATTATGTGTAACTATTATGATGTTCTTAGGAGTGTCTTAGAAGCAATTGCTTTGGTCGAAGGATACAAAGTTTATTCCCATGAAGCATTTACTTATTTCTTAAAAGAAAAGGATGAAGACGTCAGTTCAATTAAGTTTGACAAATTTAGAAAAATTAGAAACAATATTAATTATTATGGAGAAAATATTTCTGTAGAAGAAGTTACAGAATATAAAGAACAAATAACTATGCTTGTCGAAGTATTGATGGATAAATACTTAGGTGATTTTAAATGAAAAGAGGTCAAATAGTTGGCATGCCCATTGTTTACATTTCTGTTGCAGTGATGATGGGATTAGTTTTGTATTTCGGATTTACATCTATGGGAAAAATCTTTGATGCAAAAGAAACTACAGAAATTAGTAAGTTTGTTTTAGATTTACAAGATGATGTTGAAATAGTTTACAACTATGATATTGGAAGTTCTAAGAAGTTTATTTCAAATGCTTTACCTAAGGCGGTAACTTATGCCTGCTTTTTTGATCCATCTAGAAGTATTAGTATGGATAGGGGATCTTTGGATTCTATGGATGACCAATTGTATTATTATTTGGACACAAGTATCAAAGATAATTTATTTTTGGTTCCAGTTGATGTAGCTAATGCACCTTATCCTGACTACTATGTTGAAAATCTTAATTTGAAAGATTCACTCCCCAATCCCCTTTGTATTCCCAATACTGGAAAGACAGAACTATTATTGGAGACATATTTTGAAGGCAATCAAGTATTCGTGGGGGCAAGCCCATTATGATCAAGTCTAAAAAAGGAAATACTGATTTATTGTTTAAGTGGATGTTTGGAATTATTGCTGGGGCAATAGTTTTAACTTTTTTTATTAGGTTTTCTTATGTACATTTATCTGGCGAAAGTTTAATTGAAGGAAATAGAATTTTATTAACTGTAGACAATAAATTAGATGCTTTAGGTGTCAGGGAAGGAACAGATGTCTTTGATTTGAAAGATGATTTTTCATTAGGTTTTGATTGTAGTTTAATTACTTCTGGAGATATTATGGGTGAGAACTTTTTTGAAAGAAAAACGGATAAAATAATTTTTGGACCAGAAAAAATAAATGATAGATTTATATCTATATGGACAAAAAAATGGGAAGCACCATATGGAATTTCAACTTTTTATTATTTGAAAGATAAGGGTTCAAATATTTTGTTAATTGGGTCAACAAATTCGGAAGAGTTTAGTGATTTTACTGGAAAGATACCTAGTATTATGGGTGTGCCTGCAATTGAAACTACGCAATTTAATCCTGCAGATTTTACTTCCCAAGCTAGACAATCAAATAAATTTACAGTCGTTTATTTTGATAGGACACCTTATGACTGGAGTGTTCTAAAGTCACAATATGGTAGTTTCATGGACCTGGAGGTTATTGTAGTAAACACTGCAGATCACACTGCGGAAGTTTATGATTATAATGGTAATAAAGAAGAGGTATTTTATTTTAGAGATGAAATGTTGTATGGTTTGATTTTTTCTGGAAGTAAATATTCTTGCACTAAAGATATTGCGATGGAAAGATTCAATGTTTTAACAAGAATCTATACTGAAAAAGTTAGTAGAATTATGAGTAAAGAAAACAGACAAGAATGTGTAGATTTACTGAATGAAGCAAGAAAAATGTTAGAGGCTTATCAAAATTCATTAACAAAAACTGAATTGTATAATTATTTTGAAAAAATAGAAAAACAAAACCTACAACTTGAAAGGGAGGACTGTCCAACAGTTTACTAATGGTTAAAAAAGGACAAGTTCATGTTTCAGAAACGATTTTAGTATTATTTGTAGTTGTTATTATTTTGATGATGGGAGTTACCATTTATTTTAAATTCTCTGTGGAAAAATCAAAAACTTTGGCGGAAGAATTAAGCGAAGAACAAGCAACAATAATGCTTGCAAAAGCAGTTGGATTAGAAGAATTAAGTTGTGAAGGTTTGGGGTGTATGGATACTTCTAAATTTTTACCTTTCAAGAGAGTTCTCGGAGAAGATTTTGGAAGATATAAGAGAATGTTTGGAAGAAAGAGAATAGTTGTGAAAGAATTGTATCCTATTGAAGATTCTGTTAAAGAAGTTGAATGTGATGTTGTTAAGTATATTCAGATGGAATATCCAGAAAACTGCGGATCTTGGGTAATTTATGATTATAATCCTGAAAATGAACCTGCGGCCAAGGTTTCTACTATAGTTTCATTATATTATCCAGAATTTGACGAATATCGTGTCGGAAGGTTAGAAATAGAGCATTATGGAGATATTAGGCGATGAGAAAGGGACAATCAGAAGTAATTGGATTAATGGTGATTGTGCTTATTTTGATCTTTATGGGTGTATTATACTTAGGATTTGCAAATTTAGCTGGAAATGATACATTGGCTTCTCAGAGGGTTGGAATAGAGACGGAAAACGCTTTAAATGCCGTTTTAAGAGTTAATTTAGAGAATTATGACGATAAGACTATTCAAGATTTGATTGTTGAATGTGGCGGAGGATTTGATTGTAATCAATTAGAAAATGCCTTAAAAGAGGTTTATACTGCAGTATTAAAGCCCGGAACTACATTTAGTTATTGGGTATTGATGGAAGATGAAGAAATCTATGCTACAAGTACCTGCCAAATAGGGATAGTTTCAAGTTATGTCTTTGTGAGAGATGGAATATTTTATGAAGCTAAATTGAGATTATGTAAGACTTAATTACTATATTGTAGTTAATATTTACCAACAAATGTTAAAAAGTAGGATTTTTTGTCTAAAATTGGCTGTACTGCCTGAATTTAGCCTTCTAAGGCAAGATATATAGTCTGTTATTAGGAAATCTTTATAAGTAAAATTGGGGTATTTCGATAAATAGTAATGACATCATATAGAGACAGTTGTCTTTTAGATGACGACATAACTCAGTATTTTACTGAGAGAAAAAGATTATAGTTAAACACGGAGGTTTAACCAAATGCAAAGATTAAAAAGAGCAGTTAAAAGAATTGCAGCTATTGGAACTGGAGTAGCAATGTTAGGCGCAACAATGACAGGCGCACTTGCACAACCAGACTTAGCAGATTACCCATCACCATTTATTGTTGATGGAAAAGATTCAGGCAACATAGCAATTGTTGTTGGAGCAGACGCAAGATCTGCAGATACAATTGGAGCTTTAGACTTAGCTAAACAATTACAATTTGATAGTAAAGTTTGTGCACCAGATTCCGCAGCATCAGGAAGC
>JABHVN010000014.1 GCA_018658265.1 Candidatus Woesearchaeota archaeon
GATAAATTAAGAATGTAGTTCTTTAGTTTTTCAATCTTCTTTTCCTCTTTCTTTGGAGCTAGAGCTGCTTTGGAGTAAGCTTCATATGCATCAATTATGCTTTGAGCATTTTGTCTGATTGAACTTATATGCATCTTGATTATTTAATGTTGAATCTTTTTAGAACTTCTTCGGGAGTTTTGTAATAAGCACTGATTATTTGATGTACTTCTTTATATCCGAATATTTTTCTTTTGTACATTTCCCATAGAAGTAATGTTCTTCTTTCAAAATCTTTTCTTATTTGTGCTTCAGTCATTCCAAACTGTTCTTTTAATTTTTTGAAAATGAAACTTTCTTTCTTGAAGAGGAATTTATCTGTTTGAGGATCCCATGAAAAAGGCATGTTCTTATCTAATGAACCTACTTTAGTTCCAACTTTCATAATCTCTGTGATATTTTTTAAACGTCTAACTTCTTTACCCTGTATTCTTGTTTGAGTCATAACACAAACCGCATCCAAAGTTTCTACTAAGGAGGGAGGTAAATTAATTGGCGGTGTTTCTAATCTTCTAATCATTGTTTCAACATCTTCAGCGTGCATTGTACAAATTGTAGGGTGTCCTGATGCAGCTCCCTGGAATAGAACGAACGCTTCTTCTCCCCTTACTTCTCCAACAATTACATAGTCTGGACGTTGCCTAAAACTCGCTTTCAATAGTGTAAATAGGGATACTTCTCCAAGTTTACTTTCACCACCTACACCTGTAGATTCACGTGAAACGGAAGGTAGCCAATTAGTGTGAAGTAAATTAAGTTCATGAGTATCTTCGATGGATACAATCCTTGCTTGGGGAGGCATAAAGAATGCTATGCTATTAAGGAAAGATGTTTTACCTGAACCAGTTCCACCTATAATAACTATATTGGATTCATACTCAATTAACATCCATAAGTAAGCTAGTAATTCTGGACTTGCAGTCTTAACATCAATTAACTTAATTGGGCTCCAAGGTTCCGTTGTAAATTTACGTATTGTAAATGTTGGACCTTTTGAAGAAATGTCTTGAGTGTAAGTTGCATTAATTCTGCTTTTATCTGGAAGTCTTCCATCTAAAATAGGGGATGCATAAGAAATGTACTTTCCACACTTTTGTGCAAGCTTTTCAACAAAACTTGTTAAATTTGAAGTTGTTTTAAATGTTACATTAGTTTTTAGGTTTCTGTACTTCCTGTGTACTATATATAGGGGAGTATTAACACCATTACATTCAATATCTTCAATGTAGTAATCATGCATCATTGCTTCGATTTTATTTAATCCTACAAAATCCCTGTAAATGTAATACATTAATTTCATGAATACGTCACGTGGAAGTTTGATTCCTAACTCGGACAATAGAACTTTTGCGTTTTTCTCTAAGTAAGAAATAACTGCTGACTCCTCTTTGATATTAATAAAACTGATATTAATTAGTTCTTCAATTCCTTTTTCTAAAGATGTTAAAATCTTTTTTTCGTTTTCATTAAGAGGAGGTTCTATGATTTCATACATAACTTCCTTTTCGTTTTCATCCCAATGAATATGTGCATAAGCATGTGGACTTAGTAAGGGATATTTTACATCGATTTCTCTTTTGTTTGAAAAATCTGGCAAAATAGGAATGTCTTTTGTTTTATCTATCCTAAACTCAACATCCGGAGATGGAGCTGAAATAGAAGTCCCCTCTTTATTTAATAAACCCACATTACACCCTCTTTTAACAAGTATAGTTAAGAGAAGTTTGGGTTTTTTAATAGTTTCTTATTGTAAAATGCGTTGATTAAGCAACTCTTAGTTCAATTATTGGATTGTCCGTTGGTGTGAACTCTCCAGTATGTTTTACAGTTACAATATATTCCCCTTTGAATGGGCTTGTGAATGGAGAGTTTAATGAAATGTTGAACTTATCTGAATCTACCCAAATATTAATTTCATATATTTCTTCTACAATTGTAGTGTTTAATATTTGTTTGATGTTTCCTTCAACGATTTCTATTTCTGGTTCCATTAAGTCTGCTTTAGTTTCCATGAGCCAACGAATGTTGTAAGTGTCATTGGTAATATGTAATTCTCCACGATCTATGATTAGTGGGTCTAATTGTCTTTGAGAACCAGGTCCTTCGTTGATTACTGTTTTAATTGCATCATCAACTTTTAGTAGAATTTCTTTTGTTCTGATTACAGTGTTCTTATCTGAAATTCTATTAACCATTGGAATTGCAGCTGCTAAAATTAAAGAAATAACCATTACACCTAGAGAAATAAATAGAACTGCTGAAATCCAAATCTGACCCTTTCTCTTTTTTGATGCCATGAATATATAAGAAAATTAAATGATGTTAAATTCTTGGATGTTTTGTGGACAAACTATATCTTCTTCACCTGCGTCGCCTGCTACTGTTGCGATAGCTTCAACTTTTGTTGCTGGAGAACCTAGTAAATCAATTAATCTTGTAGATGTTTCATTGTCCATGAATTTCTTAACTCCGAACTTGGGAATGGATGCTATGTTTAATTCTCCCGTTGAGGAATCTAGAGTGTCTACTCCACTGGAACCGTATATTCTGAAGATTACAGATTTAATATCTACTTGTCCTCTGTTGTCAACTGTAACACTTCCTTCTGAAGGATTTACATCTGAAATTGCGAAAGAAAGATCTGAAGCACAAATCAAAGTGTTTTGAGTTTGGCTTTCTGTAGCATCTGCAGTACTTTTAATAAAATCTAAACCCCAAGTCATAACGACTGCGGCTAATGCAACTGCAAAACCAATTAATAGAACTGTTGCGATTAATGGTGAAATCCCTTTTTTGTTTCTTCTCATCTTATCTTACCGAACCTTTTCTATTATTAAACTTAACTATTATGCGATTGTAACTGTTGTTTCTGTTTCTCCACAAGTTCCCCAAATAATATTACCTTTTGGGCCTGCCGCAGACTTTGCATAAATTTTAGTTTTTTCTAATGTACCTATTCCTGGGCCACTTGATAGAATAATCTCTGCTATTCCTCCTTGTGGAACACTGACTCTGTGATGTGAATCTATACTTTCTGCATCTGACCCTATGTAACGAATTAGGAATGCATGGATGTCTTCAGTTCCATCATTAGAAACTTGAATTCTTCCACCAGATAAACCCATAACTTTGAAACTCATTGAGTCACATTGTAATGTTTTTTCTAAATTGATGCCTTGTTTTTTTTGAACATCCTCAAGAATATCTCCTCCAAATAATAATACAATGGATGTAACTGCAATTGTAAATCCAATTAGAACTGTCGTAGCTATAATCGGAGAAACACCTTTTCTTTTATTTGATTTCATTGTGGAGTACATTCAATTGAAATTTCCTTTGCCATACATGCAAGGAATTCATCTTGAACCTTTATGATTGGGATAAGCCCTATCTTATTATCTTGAGGAAGAGTTAAAATATTTAAACTTATTGCCCTTATCTCTTGAGGAATTAATGGGTCAGTTAACTCATAATCTTCTACTTCATTACCATTTCTTACTTTGATAGAATGTATTGAGAAAAATCCCCTATTATGAACAGTTATTTCATTACAATTTGAAATGCCTTCTGTTTCGTAAGCATTGAAAGAAGTGTCTACGCACCTCATATCTTTGTCTACATTGTTTACCAAAGTTTCAGAAGTTTCTCCTGCCGTGGATTTAATCCATACAGTTACTACTCCTGCCATTGTTACAGTTAGTCCAATAAGTAGAATCCAGCTAATTGCAGGTGTAACCGCTTTTTTGTTAAATCTCACTTTAATATTACCTTATTTTTATTTATTAATTAATCGCTTATGAATACCTTAACATCTTCTTGTAAGTTTTCTCTGCTTACTATAATTATATCTGACCTAGAGGGTTTTAGTTGGAAATCATATTCAATTCCTTCAATGGTGAATTTGATTGTATCCTCAGATGGATAAGATATGGATTTTATGCATTGAGCATAATCTGCAGGAACTATGTCTGGAACAGATAAACTTATTCCATATAGTGAAACCGATGTACTTACTTCACTAAAGCACCCTGGCAAATAATGATTTGTTGATGAACCTCCAGCTACAAATGTAAGATCTGTATCTGCGTAATTTCCTACAAACACTTCTCCATTGTAAGGGAATGCATAAATTAAACCGAAGTTTGGATTTTTTGTTTTAGAATAGGATGTGAATAAAACTGTGAAGTTTAGGAATGTGTCACTTATTACTTCTTCATTTGTTCCTTCTTTGTTCAATAGTTGATTAATTAGTTTTGAACTTTCTAGTTGATAGTTTTTAGATAGCTCTTCAAAATCATCATCGATAACTCTTTGATGTATGAAGTTAGAAGGTGTAATTATTGTGAATAATAAAAATCCGATAATTAATACTGAAAGAATGTATATCTGCCCCTTTTTCATTAATATATTGGAATGAATTCTTCTTATTAAACTATCCCATATAGTTGTTGTTAACTTTCTTAGAAACTTTTTCTTTTTTCCAACCGTTCTTTAATTGTAAGGAAATTTCTTTAATTCTTGGTTTTAATTCTGCCCATTTTTTTAAAGATTCTTTAATGAATTCTGCTTCTTCTACGTCTTTAGACTCAAGATCTAGGTTTATTGACTTTCTTGTATAGAACATTAAATCCTTTAGAGTTTTGATTAAATCGTCTTTTTCTTCCTTTGTAAAGAAGGATGATTCTTCCATACTCAATAAAGATCCGGGATTGGGTTGAATGATTCCTTGCAACATTGCGCCGACCCATCCAAGTTTGTCAATTATTCTTCTTCTGATAAAAACTAAAGGTCTGTTTATTTCAAATAATTCTTTAATATAAAGTAATTCAAACTCATTGTTTAGTTCTTCGTAAGAAGGTAAACTAAACTCGTTTGATAACTTTGAATATCTTTCCTTTAAGTTTTTCATATTGTTTTTACTATCCGCCAATTTTTGTGATTAAGCTTTGAATGTTTACGTCTGAACCATCTAAAGTTGGAGAATGGTAAAGGTCCCTAAAATTATTTAAGAAATGTGGATCTTCTGCATCCAATCTTATGGGTTCATAATCTTCATCTAATCCTCCTGCAGCGATAGCTTCCAATATGTATTTGGAGTCATTGAGATCTACTAATTCTAGATCTTCTCCAACTATACATCTAATTCCAGTAAAAGCCCTAGCTAAAATTTCTAAACTGTTAGTGTGTATTGAAAATATCCTATCTACTGTTCCAGGAATAGCAAAAGATGTGGCATAATCTTGTGTCCTATTAACTTTTGTATCACCTAAAAATCCTCCGTAATCTCTTCTATCAGTCATGTGACCACTTCCCGTAAAATTAATATAGTTTGCATATATCATATATATTTAAAACTATCTGTTGAAGAAAAAAAGAGGTGGGGCAGAAGAACTCTGCTAGAAGAATACCCCAAAATCCTCTAATATAGACCAGTTATCGTGTGTTTTATTGATATACTGATCCATCGACATCCGTAATTTATATGGTTGCTTTTCCATTTTATCACCTTGACTTAATTGAATTGAAGCATAGATATAGTTTTTTGAGTAAGAAGGTAAGTACGAAAAGTGAAAGCCACCAACGGGAATCGAACCCGCGACCTCTGCATTACCAATGCAACGCTCTACCAGACTGAGCCATGGTGGCATTAATGCGAGAGGAAGGATTCGAACCTTCGTAGGCACTAAGCCACAGGATCTTAAGTCCTGCCCAATTGACCAGACTATGGGACTCTCGCGTAGGAGAAAAAATAAATTAAGGCGCTTATAAATCTTATTGGTCTACCCTAATCTAAGATTATCTGATAATTCTTCCATAGAGGAGATTACTCTATCGGATAACTCTCTTGCTTGAATCTTATCTAACTCTGCTATCCCACCGGGACACCTAACATTGATCTCTATCAACTTAGTATTATCTAAGGTTCCTTCTTTTTCTGGACCAATCACATCAATACCAACAAAATGTAAGCCATCTCTTTCTAAAGAATCTTTCATTTTGGCAACCAATTCATAGTCTATCTCTTGAGGCGTGTATTGTTTTAATATTCCATCAGTACTTAGATTTGCCCTGAAATCTCCCTCTTTAGGAATTCTCCCATAGCCGCCAATAATTTCGCCATCTAAAACAAAAAGCCTTCTATCAATTCCCCTAACTTCTTCTTGAATAATCGAAGGTATGGGGTGGTCACTTCCCAGTGGCTGAACTAATAATTCTGCGAAAGTAGAATGTGATTCCCATGGTAATGGTATAACCGATGCCCCACCCATGCCATCCAGCGGTTTTCCAACTAATTTTACGCCTTCAGTTCGTGCTTCATCCATAACTTTCTTCAACCTTGAAGCGTCTTTTGTTACTTGAGTTCTTGGAAGAAGTTCTCCGAAAACAAGAGTTTCATAAATTTTAGAACCTGCCAAGATTATTCCTGAAGGATCATTTATCATTGCAATTTCAGGATTTGTTGTTCTTAAACTCGCCAAATATCCCAAAGCATTTTGCATAGTGGCCATCTCTTCTTGATTTTTAAATGCTACACGAAAAAGAATATTATCATAATCTCTTAATGGTTTAGCTTCGGTGAGAGTATGTCTTTCATTTCCTAGAAGATCTACAAAATCATCTAAAGATCTTATTATTTCGGCATTCGGCCTCCTTGTAATCCCATGTAATGAATTATCTTTAATGTAAAAATCTTCAGGCAGCATAAATGAAACTTTATGGCCTTTTTGATATGCAGAGTGGGCTAAACATAGCTCAGAAGACAAATTTCCATTAAATACATCTCTTTCCCTTGCAATAACTAATGTTTTGTAATCGATCATCATAGAATCCTCAAAATATTATTTCCTAAAATATCTGCTAACAGTTCTTTATCCTTGCAAGCATATTCTAATTTTCTTATTTCCATTTCCGGAGGATTGAACGGTGCATCTGATCCGAAAAGAATTTTGGATTTGTCTATAACTTCCCCAATGATTATTTTTGTTCTTCTTAGGGATAAAAGGGATGTTTCAATAAAAAAGTTATTCCTTGAATTTACTAATCTAATTGCCTCCTTGAAATGTCCTTTTCCACCATGACCAATAATTAAATTTCCATTAAAAGGAATATTTTCTAAATTAGATACTGATGATTTTTCAGATTCGCCAGTGTGCACAATTAATGGAAGTCCGGACTCTTCTATTTTTTTGAATAATTCATCGAAACCTAAAAAACCGGCTGCTTCAGAGTGCATTTTAATACCTTTCAAGCCTAATGATTTGATGTGATCTACTTCTTGAAGAGAATCTTGAGATAGCTGATTTACTCTGCCAAAAACAATAAATCTAGGATTATCGAGCTGCTTTGAAATGTTTTCGTTTTCTTTGAAATAAGACTGTTCTTTGCCTTCTGTGGGTCCTAGAGGAAAGATTACAGATTTATCTACTTTGGCGATATCCATCCACTTCATTAACTCTTCAGGATTTTGTTTCTGAGTATTTTCTTCAAAACCAATATGAGTATGACTATCAATTATCATAGGAAATTTTTAGTAACGCTTAACTTATAAATTTTACTAAATTAACTATTATTCAATAGTTACATTCGATAAATACTAATATTATTTTCCAATTCAATAAACATTAAATACTTCAAGCACATTAATATTAGCATGGATACTGGCTACAAAGTTTACGATGTTATGGAACGGAAAGTTCATACTGCAGATTCTAGATTAACTGTTTCTGAAGTTGCTAAAATGATGAGTGATAACAAAGTTGGAAGCGTAGTTATTACTGAATCCAAGGCACCCGTAAAAATATTAACGGAACAAGATATTGCAAGAAAAGTTGTTGCAAAGGGAAAGGATCCTAAAACTGAAACAGTTGGAAGTATTGCAGGAGAAGAATTAATTTCTGTAGAAAGTACAAGGGATATTTATGAAGCAATTGAACTGATGAGTAGTTCCGACATTAAACATTTACCAGTTATAGACAATGGAAAACTTGAAGGAATTATTACTTCTAAAGATATTATTAGACTTGAACCGCATTTAGTTGAAATGTTATCGTTTAAGTCAAGCTTAAATAGGGATGAAGCTAAGAAACTATTTAATAAGTTATAAAAAAATGGTGAAACTTAGCAGAGAATTAAACTTGTGGCAAGTAACTGTTGCAGGTGTTGGAATAATTTTAGGTGCAGGTATTTATGCACTAATCGGTGTTGCTGCAGCTGGTGCAGGTAATGCAATTTGGTTAGCATTTTTAATTTCAGCAATTGTTGCTGCATTCTCAGGATTGAGTTATGCAGAATTAACTTCTATGTTCAAAGGCGATGCTGCCGAATACGATTATATCAAAAAAGCGTTCAATAAAAAATTAGCATTCTTTGTTAGCATGATGATTTTAGCTGCAGGAATGGTTAGTGCTGCTACTGTTTCTTTAGGGTTTGCAGGCTATTTTATTAAAATTGTAGGAATTTCTACAATTGTTGCTGCATTAGGTTTAATTGTTTTAATGACTTTAATCAACTTTACAGGGATTAAAGAGTCAGCATGGTTCAATACAGTTTCTACATTTATTGAATTTGGCGGTTTGATATTAGTTATTTACTTAGGGGTAAAAAACTGGGGAACAGTTAACTTAATGGAAATGCCTACGGGGTTACCTGGAGTATTTAGTACTGCAGCATTAGTTTTCTTTGCTTACATGGGCTTTGAAAGTATTATTAAATTAAGAGAAGAAACAAAGAATCCTGAAAAGAATATTCCTTTAGCATTAATTTATTCAATTATTATAACTTCAATTGTTTATGTATTGGTTGCAATTTCTGCAGTTAGTATTATTCCTTGGGGAGAATTAGCTGGATCAACTGCACCATTAGCAACAGTTGTTGCACATTCGATGGGCCCAATAGCATTCATCATCATTGGAATAGTTGCATTATTTTCAACTGCAAATACTGTATTGATCACATTAGTTACTAATTCAAGAATGATTTATGGGATGGCTAAACAAAAAACATTACCTAAGGCCCTTGCAAGCGTACATAAAAGAACTCAAACTCCTTGGATAGCGATATTATTATTCTCTGCAGTTACAATGTTATTTGTATTTATCGATGATATTGAGTTTGTAGCTAATCTAACTAATTTATTCTTATTCGCCACATTTGCAATAGTTAATTTGAGTATGATGGTTCTTAGATATAAGATGAAAAATAAGAAGAGAGCATTTAGATGTCCAGTTAATATTGGAGAATTTAATGTAATTGCTTTCTTAGGAATCTTAAGTTCAGTAGGAATGTTCGTATTAGTTGTACTTAACCTATTAGGTATACAGACTATCTTTTAACGAGGAATACAAGTTCCTCTACAAGGCATTTTCTTTTCACAAGTACAGATTCCTTTCTTTTTGATCCTTCCTTGTAAGACATATAAACTAGAGTCTTCATTGGATTCTGTGTAATTTGTTTGTTTATTTGAATTGTAATCTGTCATGGAAAAAATAAACAATTGTTAATTATAAACCTTTTGATAAGTGTTAAAAAGTGTATTTTTAGGTTTAAGCAAGATTGAATGAAATTAAACATAAGTTACCAGTTCTAGAATCAATTGTTACTGGGAAAGAAATTGTTGTAAAAAAAGACGTAAAGCCTAAGGCAATTTTGGAGTTCAAAAAATGATCGCAATTGAAAGTTTTAAGAAATTTAAGGTTATTGACCTTGCAATAATACTATTCATTGCTTTGATTTGGTCTGGAATAGGATATTTTGTAAATATATTTCTTACTCCACAATCATCTTATGTGATTTCTTTATTAATTGCTACATTTTTAATGTCATTAACTGTTCATCTTGTGAGAAAGGCAGGATCTGCAATATTGTTTTATGTTATGGGCGGATTTTTGATGTTTGGCTTGAATGATTTGGGCATTACCCATATGAATAAAATCTGGATTTTGTTAATTGCAGGTTTAGTTTTTGAACTAGTCTTTGTTATATTCAAACTGGAATTAAAAAATATTCAATTGGATATTGTTCTTGGAACTGGCTTTAGCGCAGCAAGTATACCTATTACCACTGCATTTTTACTTTCAACTAATCTTGCAAGAAGTATGATTGTTCCAATATTTAATCTTTCATTATTATCCTTTATTGTAGGAATTGTTGGTGCTATCGCCTCATTCTTTTTATGGTATCGGCTTAGAACAAATAGGGCTGTTTTAAGATACGAATATATGCCTTAGGTAAGCTTTTTAACTAAAAATAATAAATAATTTTTGTGTTAATCAAACTAAGAAATGATATAATTGGATTTTTCTATAGAAATACTTTGAAAAAAATATTCTTTTTGATGGACCCTGAATCTGTTCACGATAAGACAGTTCGAATGGGCAAGTTTTTAGGAAGTAATTTTATTACTAGAGGTCTTGTTTCTTTAAAGTTTAATTATTCTAATAAAAAATTAGGACAAAATATATTGGGATTAAGATTTAACAATCCTGTTGGACTTGCCGCAGGTTTTGATAAAAATATTGAGTTAGTTAAAATACTCCCTTCAGTAGGATTTGGTTTTGAAGAGGTTGGTTCTGTTACAGGTGAACCTTGTGAAGGGAATGCTAAACCTAGATTGTGGAGATTGAAAAAATCTAAAGGGTTGGTTGTTAACTATGGTTTGAAAAATGAAGGATGTAAAGTTTTATCTGAAAAATTAAAAAAAATAAGAACTAAAATCCCCATAGGAATAAGTATTGCAAAAACTAATTGTAAGGATACTGTTGATACCAACAAAGGTATTGCAGATTATTTTAAGGCATATAGCGCATTTAGTGCTGTGGGAGATTATTATACCATTAACATAAGCTGTCCTAATGCTTATGGAGGGGAACCTTTTACTGATGCAAAAAAGCTCGATAAATTATTTACTAAAATTAATAGTGTGCCAAGAAATAGGCCTGTTTTTCTAAAGATATCTCCCGATTTAAGTAAAAAAGAAATTGATGGTATCATTAAGGTAAGTCAAAAACATAGGATTGACGGATTCATTTGTACTAATCTAACTAAAAAAAGAGATAATAAAAATATTATTGATGAAATCGTTCCAGAAGTTGGCGGAATGAGCGGGAAAATTGTTGGAGATTTATCTGATAAGTTGATTAGATATATTTATTCTAAAACTAAGGGAGAATTTGTTATTATTGGATGTGGAGGAATTAGCAATGCTCAGGATGCATATGTAAAAATTAGAAATGGCGCTTCTTTAGTTCAATTAATTACAGGTATGATTTTTGAAGGTCCTCAATTGATTAGTGATATTAATTTAGGATTAGTTAAGTTGATGAAAAGAGATGGATTTGAGAATATTTCTGAAGTTATAGGTGTGGATGTTAAATAAGCCACCGAAGGGATTTGAAATGTGAAAGTTTAGTGATTTTGAAAATGTTTTTTGATTTTATCTTTATGCCTCTTGTTAGAAAAGCCTATTTTCTGTACAAATGAACTAACCATCCTTTTACCATTTATTTGAATCATA
>JABHVN010000015.1 GCA_018658265.1 Candidatus Woesearchaeota archaeon
AGAACCCATGCCTTGATTTTACCAGAACCCATAGTCCTATTAGTAAAATATATGCATTCATCCATAGAATTTGGTAATTTTAGTGCCATCTTTTCCTCTTTAATTAATTGTTTTTTAATTAGTATTTAACTATTACTATACTGCATTTCTCAGGAATTTTTTAGCCCGATAGATTCTAATTTGTACATTTTTTCTTGAAATCTTTAGTTTGTTGGCCATCTCATCAAAAGAGTTTCCATGATTGTAATGTAATTGTATGACTTCATTGTATCTTTCAGGTAGTTGATCTATTGCAAGTTCTAATCTTTGGATTTTATCTACTTCGTCGCTATATTCAGTAGATTCTTCTGTGCAAATATCTTCTAACAAAGTGCATGTTTTTCTTTTTCTTCCCCAGTCACATAATGCATTAGATGTAACTCTGTTTACCCAGTTGTTAAAACGATGAATTTTTTCCTTTTTTTCTAAGAAATTGTAAACCTTTAAACAAACATCTTGAAAGATGTCTTCTGCGTCTTGTTCATTAGGAGTGTTTTTTCTTAATCTCCCATAAATTCTTTGACTATGAGCTTCATAAAAATCTTCGAATGTTGGATTCATAATAGGCTAATCTTATTTTGTTTAAAACAAGTTGTTTAGAAAAAACTGTAATGTTTATGAAAAAATAAGCGCTCCCTCTGGGATTTGAACCCAGGTTCATGCCGTGAGAGGGCATAGTGATTGACCGGGCTACACTAAAGGAGCTTATTTGTTGAGATTTATTTAGAGTTTTTAAATATATAGCCCTGCCAGGATTTGAACCTGGGTCACAAGGCCCAGAACCTCGTATGCTTGACCACTACACTACAGGGCTATGCCATTACCAATGAAGGATTCATTTTTAATATTTGCTTTTAGAAAACTTAATAATGTAGGGATTGAGAAAAACAATATGACAAAAACATTTTACGTGACTACTGCGATTGATTATGTTAATGCGGAGCCACATATAGGACATGCGTATCAGAAAATTGTAGCTGATGTTTTAGCTAGATGGCATAGGCTTATTGGAGAAGATGTTTATTTCTTAACTGGAACAGATGAACATGGTAAAAAGATTTCAGATTCTGCTGAAAATGCTGGTAAGGATCCTAGAGAATTTGTTGATGAAATTTCTGAGAAGTTTAAGAAAGCTTGGAAAGATTTGAATGTAATACCTGATAGATTCATTAGAACAACTGATGAAGATCATAAAACTGTTGTTGAAGAATTTATTAAGAAAGTTAATGACAATGGAGATATTTATGAGGGAGAATATAGCGGATTATACTGTACTGGATGTGAAGCATATTACACTGAAAAAGATGCACCTAATTTAATTTGTCCAGACCACAATAGGCCTTTGGAAAATTTAAAAGAAAAATCTTATTTTTTTAAGTTATCAAAATATCAAGATTTTTTATTAGATTTATATGAGAAGAACCCAGAATTTATTTCACCTAAAGAAAGGAAGAATGAAATCATTAACAGGGTCAAAGAAGGGCTACTTGATTTGAGTATATCTAGAACTTCTTTTGATTGGGGAATTCCATTTCCCTTAGATAATAAACACGTTACCTATGTTTGGTTTGATGCTTTGATTAACTATTACACTGCTGTTAAAGATAAGCAATATTGGCCTGCAAACTTACATTTACTTGGTAAAGATAATGCATGGTTCCATTGTGTGTACTGGCCTGCAATGTTGAAATCGGCAGGAATAGAATTACCATTGAAAGTGTTTAATCATGGATTTTTAACATTTAATGGAAAGAAGATTTCCAAATCCTTAGGTAATGCAATTTCTGCAAGCATATTGGTTAAGAGATATGGTGCAGATGCAATTAGATATTTCTGTTTGAGACATTTTCCATTTGGAGATGATGGTGACTTTTCAGAAGATTCATTAATTGAAAGGCATAATAGTGAACTTGCCGATAAATTAGGGAATTTGGTTAGTAGAGTTTCTGCATTAGTAGAAAAATATGGCCTTGAAGAAACTGAACCTTTAGATATTAGTGAAACTAAAAAGAAAGTCGAAGATCATTTGAATAAATTAGAATTTGACAAGGCATTAAATGTTATTTTTGCATTTGTTGATCACTGTAATGAATATGTTCAGACAAAAAAACCTTGGGAAACCAAAGATACAAAAGTTCTTTATCAATTAAGTAATGCTATCAAAGACATAGCTATACTATTGAGCGCATTTATACCTGAAACTTCTGAGAAAATTTCTGAAGTATTTAATTTTGAGATAAATTATAAAGGACTTAATGATAAATTAAAGATTAGTAAGATTAAAAAGGCAGAAGTGATGTTTAAGAAAATAGAAAATGACTAAAGTTAGCTTTGACGATTGGAAGAAATTGGATTTAAGAGTCGGTAAGATCCTTGAAGTAGAGAATCATCCAAATGCAGACAAATTATTAGTTATTAAAGTTGATATTGGTGAAGAAAGTCCTAGAACTATTGTTGCTGGATTAAAAAAATATTATTCCCTAGAAGATTTGAAGGGGCAAGAAGTTGTGATCTTTGCGAACTTAGAACCTGTAGACCTTAGAGGAGTTAAGAGTGAAGGAATGGTTCTTGCAGCTGGAAAGGATGATAAGGTAATATTTATTTCTCCAGAAAAAACTATTGAAGCAGGCGCTAGAATTAGCTAGACTCTTGATCATTTAAGTTTAAAGAAAAGCTCAGTGCTTCTCCCCTTCTAAGTGTAAATTCAATACCCTTAGAATAATATTGTAATGACTTTAACATCAAAGATGAATCTTGTTTTAATGGCATTCTTAGAACTTCTTCGGGGACTCCAAACAAAGAATAAATTTCTTCTTTGGTGTAATTTGCCTTAGTATTTCCAGTTAACCTTTCATTGAAGGGTTCTTTTAGAGTAATTCTTTTTACAACGCCATTATCCAAAAGAATAATTAATCCTGTTTCTTCTAAATCTATTGATTCTGAATATTCAAGAGTTGAAATTCCTCCAGAATAATCTGTTTGTAAATCTGGAGATCCTAAAATCTCTAAAAGTGTTTGTGTTCTATCTCCAACTTTTAATCCCATTACGGAAACATCATTTGCGTTAAAATCATCTAATGAAAAAAGATCTACATCAGTTATTTCATACATTGCATCTTCTGAAGAGATGTTATTTGGTGTTGAAATAATAAAAGCAAATAGTGCAATAATAATTAATACTAAAATTATTGGAAAAATTGAAACATTATTTTTAACAATTTTTCTTGTACTCTTTTTTACTTTTTTAATTGTTTTTTTCATTTTTTTTAAAATGAGCCCGATCGGATTTGAACCGACGACCTCTCGATTATCAGTCGAGTGCTATACCAGACTAAGCCACGGGCTCTTGCTTTAAAATCCTTTTTATCTTAACTTATAAGATTTTCTAGGAAGTAAAAAGCGTCCCGGGAAGGATTCGAACCTTCGACCTCACGGTTAACAGCCGTGTGCTCTAACCACTGAGCTACCGAGACTTGATATTAAAGCTGATTTGGGTTGTTTAAAAGATTTTCCACCTACCTCGTAAGAATGAATGCAAGCAGTAGAATGAATCCTAAGATAACTAAAGAGATGGTAACAATTAAACCTGCTGAATCCCCATTGAGAAAAGATGTTAAAAAACTCTCTTCTTGGATCACAGGTTGTTGAATTGGAGCTTGAACTGGAATGTTTTCTTCTGTATTTTGGGGTTTACAGCAACAAGATTTTTCAGAAGTGCAATATTGAAGACCTTTGTTTTTTTCTCCATCTTGACAGATATTTACCTCAGGATTTGAAGGAACATCTCTACAAAAGGCTTCTTCAAAACCTTCATCTTGACAGATAGTAAAACATGTTTTTTTATTACAGTCTGGAAAACATAAGAATGCTTCCCCGGGTTCACAAATTCCATCCCCGCAAACAAATTCATTTTCAGTTTTTGCTTTTTCTAAATCTAAATTTGCTGGTTCCAATGAATTACCAGACACTAAAATAAATGAATAATTGTTGAGTATTGGATAATTTGGATATTCTCTTAAAATTAAACCTGCCCTTCTTCTATCATTTTGAGTTGTACCTGTTACAATAATATTATTTCCATCTACTTTAATCAAGGCTTGCCCTTCTTCATATGGCCATGAATCGCAATTGTAACCTAGAACTTCTTCCATGTATTCACTTCCACAAGGAGGGCCAACCAATATTCTTGGAAGATTAACACTTACTTCACCCTCTAAAATAGTTTCAACATCTAAGTCATTATGTTTGAATAATCCTAGAACTATCTCTGTTGCTGCAGACACGTCTCCACCGACTGCATTGTCCCCCATAACTAAATAGTAATATTCATCAATATCCTCCATAACACTAGTTATTGTTGCTGCACTAGCTAAGGGCATAATTACAAGAAAGAGGAATAATAAGCATAATCTTTTCATATTATATTTTTTTAAAAATCATAAATCCTTTTAGAACTTTTTCTAAATAATCTTTTGATTTTTTTGTTTGTTCTCCAGTTGTGATAAATAATGTTGGCATTTTTTTGTTCTTACCTTTTTGATTTGCTAAGATTAAATCTTGATCAGAAATCTTCTTTTTGTTTTTTGCACATACAAACATTTCCAATGGTCCTATTTGCGATGCAATTTTAATAACAAAATTAGATTCAGAGTTCTTTCTGATAACTTCTTTTTCTAAAACTTTAATATTACTTTTTTGGAAGAATGCTTCAACTTCATTTGCGAAAATATCTTCTTTTGTTACTTTTGGTTTTGGAGTCGGTTTAATTATTTCTTTAGGAGCTTCTTTGATTATTTTTTCTTGAACTTTAGGTTGAACTATTCTTGGCTGTTCTAGAACTATTTTAGTTTGGCTTTCTTGAACTTTAGGTGGTTCCTGTTTAATTTCCCTAACAGGTTCAGGTTTAATTTCTTCATTTGCTAAATACCACTTCCATGCTTTTTCCCCTTGTATTGTGATTGGTTTTGAGAAATCTATTATACTTGCTAAAGCAACTCTGATAACCGGCGTTGTTTCATGTGCACGCACAATTTGTTTTTCTTTCAATAAGTCATATGCTTGCTTTTCTGGTTCTGGAAGATACTCATAAAGAATGGATAATTGTTCTTCTTGTCCAGGCATGTAATACACTCTTGATCCGCCCACTTTTGCATGGCTTAATTTTATTTGTTTAACTTCAATTAATTCGGATAATACTGCTCCAACAAAAAAAGATTCTCTCCCTACCCCTTGGGCAATTTTAACTGGAAATGATGGACCTTCGGCCTTTAAGAATTCTAAAACTTGTACCTTTAAATTAGGTTTAGGCTTTGACACTTCTTTTTTTTCTGGTTGTGATCGGTTAGCAGCTCTTTCTGCTAAAGAATGAATATCTAGCATATGCTATTTTTAGTGTTTCAATATATAAGAATTATGGCTTTTTCCAAGCGATTTCGTAGTATGTAACATCGTCTTCGTCATCTACTACTCCAATTAGAAGATTTTTTCTTGTGGAATGAGATACTCTGTTTTTAGCTGAAAAGTCATGCCAAGTTAATGTCTTTGATTCATGTACTGGAAATACAATCCATTTTGCATGATCTTCGCCGGGTTGAACATCTTTATCATATACTCTGAAGTCTGCTCCAAATTTTAATGCAGTTTTTACTATATATCCTTTTGATCTCAAATTAGAAAATACGACGTATTTAGTCCAGAAGTTTTTGTCTACTCTTCTAGCCTTTTTTATGAACTCATCTGGAGAAAGAGAATTATTCTTTTCTACAACTTCAATTTTATTATTTTCTAATAAGTATAATGTTTCAGATAAAGAGTATTTGAATTTACCATTCACTAACTCTCCAAAACGACCTTTTTCATAGATTTCTCTAGGTTTAGGACCATCTTCTGCTGTTGCCCCTTCTCCTAAAAAATTTGTTTGAAATGGTTTTTTAGCCGCCATAAATGCAATAAAAAAGAATCATTTATAAAAGTCTTTGGGTGAGATTATTTATGGCAATGGAAATTACTTTTCTAGGTACTTCTTCGATGGTTCCAACGAAGGAGAGAGGACAAAGTGGGATTCTGTTAGATTGTGGTAAGGAAAAAATATTATTTGATTGTGGGGAAAGTATGCAAAGACAATTAAGAATTGCTGGCATTGCGCCTCCAAAGATTACTAGAGTTTTTATTTCTCATGACCATGGAGACCACATATTTGGTTTGCCAGGACTGTTAGAAAATATTGCTAAAAATTCAGCTGAGAAAAAAATTGAGATATATGGGACTGTTGATTTTGGTAAGAAGTTAAAA
>JABHVN010000016.1 GCA_018658265.1 Candidatus Woesearchaeota archaeon
AATAGGAATTATACTGATTTTAATTGGTTTATTTTATTCGTTTGAAGTTGCTGCTAGTGGATTTATGTTTGGAGGAATACTATTGTTGATTTACAGTACAGGTAGATATTTCTCAGATATGTCTAAGTTCATGAGAGTCTTCGTAGTATTCATAGAACTAGTATTACTTCTTTGGATTGCTAAGAAAAAAATGGATAAAAAATAATTATCTTGCTGCGTCTGCCATTCTTTCCATTTCTAATTTCTTTGAAATAGCTGCAGATTTTTGATCGAAGTTGTATGCTGCTAGGATTTCATCTGCTAATGCAGCTTCCATCTTGATTTTTTTACCAAATGATTTTTGGTAAGATCCTTGAACCATGATTCTTAATGCCATATCAATTCTTCTTGTAGGAGAACAGTCTACTGCTTGAGGGTATCTAGCTCCTCCGTACTCAACAGTTGTGATTTCTTCTCTTGGAGCTGCATTTTCAATTGCAGTTACTAATATTTGAACTGGATTTTCTTTTGTTCTTTCTTCTAGAATCTTTAATGTTTTAATTGTAATGTTTGCAGTTGTAAGATATTTACCTGAACATTTACCTGAGGACTTGAAATGTTTTTTACCTTTGTGTCCGGGTACCATTAATCTTGTGATTAATCTTTCTACAATGTTACATTTATTTCTGTGAAGTCTTTGTGAAGCA
The DNA here is from genome assembly GCA_018658265.1 of Candidatus Woesearchaeota archaeon. GTDB lineage: Archaea > Nanobdellota > Nanobdellia > SCGC-AAA011-G17 > UBA489 > JABIKK01. The sequence goes on from JABHVN010000016.1 coordinate 687, forward strand.
TTTCTTCCTTGAGACTTAGCAACTATTCTAGGGGTTGTAGTTATTGAATTCTTAAGAGATAAATCTGTAAGAATAATTCCTTGAGTTTCCCATAAATTGAATAATTTCATCTTCTTCCCTTCTCGATCTTACCACGTACTAATGCGTTAAGTGATTGATCATTAACTTTGATAACTTGCCATTTAATTCCTGGTAGGTCTCCTTTGGATTTTCCTCTGGATCCACCAATACATTCGATAATAACTTCGTCGTGCTCATCAATTCTTTTGATAGCTTCATTTCCTGGTGTAAATGCAGTAATTTTTTTACCGTTTTTTGTAAGTTGTACAACAACACACTTTCTCATAGCGGAGTTAGGTTGTTTAGCTTCTACTTGTCTTTTTTCTAGAACAATTCCTTTTGCTTGTGAAGATTTTCCTAATGGATTAGATTTATGCCATAGTCCTCTCTTCTTCCTTTTGTATAATGGCTGAGCCCACTTGAACTTGTTCCTTCTAGCTGAAAGTTTCTTTTCCGCACCCAGTCCTCTTGATTTCTTTGGCATTGTATGATTTCACTAATTTCCTTTTATAAACATTTTGGTTCTAAACTGAGTTTATAGGGCTTATTCTTCTTGTTTTTGATAGTTGAATTTTGTTTATGGAGGATATGAAGTAAAACTTAAATACCTCTAGGGTTCGTATAATATTAGGGTTGACATAATATGCTAATTACAAAAGTTAATGGTCAAGAAGCTAGCGATTCTTTAATTCAAAGACTTGAACTAGAAAGAAAAGATTTTTTTGAAGGATTTAAGGAAGGTCTAGATCCATCTCATTTAGCTTATTCTCCTGCCCAAGGTGTTAGAGATACTTTAACTTTGGCCATTAATGATGATTCTACGCATATTGAACTTCCATTAAGGGCTTATCCAACAATGGTCAATGAAGAATGTAGTTCTCCAAGTAAATCCTTTGAAGAAAGATTTAGATCTTGCTTTCCAACACATTTATTTGGAAGTCAACTAGTTGATGTTTTCTCTATGCCTTATGAAGATTTTTTTAATCGTGGAAAATCAGATCCTACTAGGCCAGATTTATTTAGATTAGTTAATGGTTCTAAAAGAAAAGTTTTATCTTCTTGGAAAGTTAGAGAACAAACTTCAACAAATGACCCTATACCTTTAATCTCTGATGGTTTTTTAGGGTGGGGTTCAGATATTTCAGTTTTAGGTTATGCTCAAACAAATACGCTTGGTTCAGAAAATAATAATTTACCAAAAGGGAATGAAACTTTTCTTAATTCTATTTTTCCTGGAGTTGATGTCGACCCTAGTTCTGTAGTTAGGATTGAAGAAAGAACTTTAGTAAATGGAAATTCATGGTATAGGCTTTCTTTTGGTTTAAATCAAGGAATAATTGTTCCTTCTGATGGACATGAACCAGAAATGGTTTTTCAATCATTTAAACATCGTTATATGGACTTAGAAGTGGCTGTAATTAAGAGACAACCTTTAAACTTAGTTTGTGATGGTTTTCCAAAAGCTTGTTAAGAAATTCTAAATTAGATCCATTTCTCCCTATGATTCTTGCTCTTTCTTCAGATGTTCTGAAACTAAGAACTAATTTGCCTTCTTTTAATTCGATGGAAGAAGGTTCTAAAGGGAAAATTAAACTTTGAACGAATTTTTTTGGATCTTCATTAAGTTCAATAATTTTAACTTTTTTCTTAAGTAAATGTGATAATCTCTTGATATTGCTTCCTTGTTTACCTGCAGCTTTTTTTGCAGAGTTTTCTTTTACAAAGAATACTAATTGGCCTTTGTTTTCTAAGAAATCTAATGATTCAGTTTTAGTTAATTTTTCGAACATGGTAATGTAGCCCATGATTCTCATGTCTAATTTTTGAATTGATCTCATATTAATAACTAATAACACTTACTGAGAAATTCTTTTTACAGAAAATTGATATTTCAGATCTTGGTTTGTCTAGTTTGATTATTTTAACTTTG
>JABHVN010000017.1 GCA_018658265.1 Candidatus Woesearchaeota archaeon
ACTAATTTCATGAAGATGTTTCACGAAGTTGAGGGAAGTAAAATTATTCTAAAATGATTGCATTAGGTATTGAAAGTACTGCCCATACATTCGGCGTGGGTATTGTTAGCAAGAAAAAAGTTCTTGTTAATTTAAGAGAAGCCTATACTACTGAAAAAGGTGGAATAATTCCTATTGAAGCAGCAGAACACCATAAAAAAATTGCAATGAAGTTAGTTAAGGAGGCAATTGAATTATTTAAAAGAGAAAATAAAGGGAAAATTGATTTAGTTGTTTATTCTCGTGGTCCTGGAATTGGACCTTGTTTACATGTTGGTAAAAATACTGCTAGAGAATTAGGAGAAAGTTTAGAAGTTCCAGTTATAGGGATTAATCATTGTGTTGCACATTTATCGGTTGGAAGTTTAGTTACCGCTACAAAGGATCCAGTTTTACTATACGCTTCTGGAGCGAATACCCAGGTAATAGCCTATGAGGGTGGAAAGTATAGAGTTTTTGGAGAAACACTTGATCAAGGAATAGGAAATTTCATAGATGCTTTTGCAAGACATATTGGACTTGGTTTTCCAGGAGGACCTAAAATTGAAGTATTGGCAAAGAAAAGTAAAAATTATGTTGAATTGCCTTATTCTGTGAAAGGAATGGATATTTCTTTATCAGGGATGTTAACGAACTTAAAAAATAAATATAATTCTAAAGATTTTAGTGCTGAAGACTTAGCTTATTCCTTGCAAGAAACTGCATTTGCAATGTTAGTTGAAGTTGCAGAAAGGGCAATGGCGCATTGTGGTAAAAAGGAACTCTTAATTGGTGGAGGAGTTGGATGTAATTCTAGATTGCAAGAAATGTGCGCAATTATGTGTAAAGAAAGAGGTGCTAAATTTTATGCGCCACCTAAAGGATTACTTGTAGACAATGGTGCAATGATTGCATATCAAGGAATTTTAGAACATTGTGCAGGAAGAAAAGAAAGTAAAGTTGAAATCAGACCTTATGAAAGAACAGATGATATTCTAGTTGATTGGAAATAGTTAAATTGTCTTTTCTAATGTGAATTTTGGTGGAACACCTTCAACTCCAACATTGATATGTATTCTGAAATTTTCAAATTCTAATTCTAGTGTTGTAGTTTCTTCCGTTATTTTCTTGGAAGATTTTTTAGCTAAGTATTCAATAAATTCCTTCAGTTGAGGGGTATTAATGTATTCTAGATTAGTAATTAGTTCTTTATTCTCTCTTTGAACCTTGATCTTTAAATTTGGACCCCCACATATTATTTTTGTAACCTTTGGATCATTTAAAATTGGATCAATTAAACCAAAGTTAACTAAGTGTTTTATGAGGAAATACCTTAATTTTGATGGACTAAGCTCTTCTTTGGCTACTTTATTCTTTTTAGCCGTTTTATTCATCAATTTTGTGAATTTTTCTTTATCATGAAATAAGCCTTGCTTCTTTTCTAACAGTGGCCTTATTGCATTTAGAATTGTAATTTCATTTTCTCCAAGTTGGGATTCATGGACGACGTAAAATAATCCTTTTATTGTTGCAGAAGCTAGTTCATCCCCATTTACTTGAGATTTTATTAGGGATACGTGTTCTTCTGTTAAGTCAATATTTTTTGGAACTTCCTTAATTACAACAGGAATTTCTTTTTTTGGTTCTTCTATAAGTTTCTTCGTTTGAAAATCTCTTACTTGTAAATTTAAACTTTCGTGCATTAGATCTTTTTGCGGTTCAATTGGGAATGTAGGAATTGTAAACTCTTCTGTACCTGTTGTAGGAATATCTAATTCTGGAGGAATAAATTCTCCTTCATTAGTTGTTAGAAGTAATGCTTCATTTACAGGCCTTCTTTTTACTTTCTTTCCAGATTGATTATAGTGTGCTTGAATTAATCCTCTTGTGAACTTATTTAGGATGTGTATTCTCTCTCCTGAGAGAGGTTCTTTCATATTGTATAGAATGCCCTGGATTTCACTATTTAATTCATTTAATCTTTCATCTAGAACGAATTTGATTTCATCTGCCATTATTGTAAATTTGTCTTAGGTAGAGATTTTGGTTGTAAATTTGAGGAACTAAATCCTATTGAAGTTTTATCTCTTACAAATCTTTCAATCAAGATTAATCCCCTTGCAATAGTTTTATTTTGTTCAACTAAGTCTGAAATTTGTTTAGCAAGTGGTTTTTCGTCTAATTTTTCTGCCCTTTCTATGTTTTTAGCTGCTTCTTCGAATAAGGAAAGCATTCTGTCCATTCTACAGGTCATCTTATTCATTGAATCAAGAAGTTCTAAAGAAACTTTCTCTAAAGCGATATTATGCTTTATGAGTTCATCAATTAATGGCTCAGATGGTGCGATTTTTTTAGCTGGCATTTTTCCTCTTTTTTACTGATTTAGATTGACCTTATAAACTTTATAAAATTATTGGTGAGTTATCTTTGTTTCAATAACTGTTCTGAAGTTTTTTCAGAGATGTTTTTGAGCATTTCTGCTTCTTCAAACTTTTTGCTTAAACTTGATTGTTTGTCCGATTTAACTGTGTATTTCATTAATACACTGTTATTTTTTAATCCTATCTTTTCAAATTTCATGTTTTTGAAGAACTCTTCTAATTGTGAAGGGGCATTAAGTTCAATCTCTTTTGAACCATTCCTTATTAAGTAATCTATACAGTTGATTATTAATTCAAACAAATCTCTTTCTGTTGTTTTTGGAGAAATTACAATGTTGTTGATTCTTGATTTTTTGTTCTTGTAAATTATTGTATGGGCAAAAACATTTATTGATTTTTTATTTTTCTTTGCAAAATTCTCTTCTGAGATAATTTCGGATACATGGCCTTCGTTTAAAAAATTAGAAATTTCTTTTAGTTTTAGGCCCTTTCTTTTAGGATCATTTTTCTTTAGAAATCTAGATGATTTGTGAATATCCTCTTCTTTTATACGATGCACCATGTTTTTTTAGAAGTTAATGAAATATAAAAAACTTGGTTTTACATGCCCATTCCAGGCATAGGGCCTGGTCCAGGACCGCCTGCAGAAGGTGAGCTAGCAATCACATCATCTATTCTAAGAATTAGTTCTGCTACTTCTGAAGCCGATTTCACTGCTTGAGTCTTGATCTTTAAAGGCTCTATAATTCCTGCTTTCCAAGAATCGATTACGTTTCCTGTGAAAACGTCTACACCTGCAAACTTTTCATTTTTATCATGACTTGCTTTTAGACTTGTTAAAATGTCTATTGGATCTAACCCTGCATTTTCTGCTAAAGTTCTTGGAATTATTTCCATTGATTCTGCGAATGCCATTACTGCTAATTGTTCACGACCTGAAAGGGTATTTGCATAATCTCTAAGATGTTTTGCTAATTCTATTTCTGGAGACCCTGCTCCGCCAACAGCCTTTCCAACTTTAATTGCAGAAATAACATCTCCAATTGCGTCATCTACTGCTCTTTCTACTTCGGCAACAACATGTTCTGTTCCGCCTCTAACTAAAATTGTTACGGCTTTAGGATTCTTACATTCCCTAACATAAGTCATCTCTTCGTCTCCAACTTTAACTTCTTCAATTAAACCAGCATTACCTAATAATTCTGAATTAATTGTATCTATGTTGGTAACTACTGTTGTTCCTGTAGCTCTTGCTAACATTTCCATATCAGATTTCTTTACTCTTCTTGTAGCATAAATTCCATGTTTAGCTAAGTAATATTGTGCTAAATCGTCAATTCCTTTTTGACAGAATACGACTGTTGCTCCTGACTCTTTGATTTTGTCAGTCATCTTTTTGATCATTGTTTCTTCTTGTTTCAAGAAAGCATCCATTTGATCTGGAGAAGTTATCTGAATCTTTGCATCGGTCTCAGTACCCTTTATTTCAATGGGGGTGTCCAATAGAAGCACTTTAGCGTCAGTTACTTTTTGAGGCATTGCAGAGTTAACTCTCTCTTTTTCTATAACTAAACCACTGATTAATTCTGAATCTTCAATTCCCGAACCAACTTTCTTCTCAATTTTAATGTCGTTTGATGAAACTTCATTTGACCCATTTGCGATTTGTAAAATTGCTTTAACAATTAAGGAGGATAATAATTCTTTAGAAGATTCTGCACCTTTTCCAGTCATTGCAGTCATTGCAATCTTTTTTAGAACTGATTCATCGTCTGTACTGATGTCTTCAGAAATATTATTAAGAATTTCTTGAGCTTTTTCTGCCGCCAAATTATATCCTTTTGAAATTATTGTAGGGTGTACATTTTTTTCAATTAATCCTTCAGCATTTTTTAATAATTCGCCTGCAAGAACAACTGCAGTAGTTGTTCCATCTCCAACTTCTTCTTCTTGAGTCTTTGCAACTTCAACTAACATTTTAGCTGCGGGATGTTCTATTTGCATTTCTC
>JABHVN010000018.1 GCA_018658265.1 Candidatus Woesearchaeota archaeon
AATCTCAATACCCTTTTTTTCAGTTCCAAAGAATTTGACTAATTCTTCATACACAATTTTAATAACATGTTCTTTAGGGGTAACGCCTGCTGGTGGTTTTTCGCCCAAAGATCTTTCTTTAATTCCCTTAGTTAACTCAAAGACTAATTTTACATTTACATCAGAACCTAATAATGCCCTTTGCACTTCCCTAACTATTTCATCAATAAGCCTTTCATTAATATAGACGGAGCTAGTAAGTTTCTTAAAAACCCCTTTTAGGGCATCTCCTAAGCTATCAAGTACCATAACAAAGCTTAGAATAGGACATTTATAAAATTGCCTAAGGGAACTTAATCACAAGAATTAGACTTTATTACAAAATTCATAGAATTTGATCTTTCCCCGCCAGGATTCTCTGCAACAACATCATAAATTTTACCGTGAGCATTTCCAGAAAACACACCTGTAGTGAGATAAAGCTTAATCCATTCAAAATCTTGAAAATCTACATATTCTTCACCCAACAATTCGTCATTAACATACAATTCAACATCTTCATTAAATCCTGCACCGATAATATCTACACGACTCTCCCTATTAGGATCTGGTGGGAAAACTGTACAACTAGGAGTAATTTCATTTATACGCAACCAATCTCCTAAAACTACAACTCCTTCGGAAAGAGACCTAACTCTCACAGAATGAGATCCTTCATTTGTAGGAAGTTTCCCCAATACTTCAGAATGTATTTTTGCACTGATATTATTGCCATTTAAAGAATAAATTATCTCCTCATCAGAAATATAAAACTCGTCTATCCCATTTGGTAAACTTATCTTTACTATCTTTTTGTTTCCTGGCCCCATCTCATTTAAATCATCTGCTGCAGATGCAACATTATCCAAGGCGTCTGTTGTTAAACTTGCACTAAACGAATCTCCTGCAGTTCTAAGGCTAAAAAGGTAAAGGGGTATTGAAACAAGTAAAACTAGATCCTGAAAAAATAAATAATCAAATGATTCTTGTCCTTTTTTTCGCATTTAGAATTTAAAGTTTATCTTCATAAAACTCTTTCGGTATTTCTAATTCGAATACAAATGTCCTATCTTCCCTCATCAAGGCCAATAGTGTAAGTTCTTCTACATCTGCAAAACTTTTATCAGTATAAACAAACCTAACTGTTTGTCCAAAATAACCTTCATCTAAAGCATCCAAACTAATACAGTAAGTCGTATTCCAAAATCTTCCATTATTATTTAACTCGCAAGTTAATAGAGGATTCAAATCTTTTCTATGTTTCATTAGATCTGCATTCCATGAAAGTGGACTTCTGTAAAAGAAATTGCCAGTAGATCTACTTTCTACTTCATCAATTAGCAAATCTTCACCAAGAACTTCAAAATATAAATCCCATTCGCCTTCATTAGATTCTTCAGCGTAAACGTTTCCCAATTTTATTTTCAAACTACCTTTTTGAATATGATCTGGTTCAACAGCATCTACAAAAAACAATAAACTCTCTTCAACAACAATTTCTTCTTCTAATTCAAACTGTTCTATAACTTCAGAAGTTTCAATAGAATCATTAATTTCTTCTAAGTTTAAATCAGAACTGCTTAACAAACTAAGGCTTACAATTACAATAATTCCAATTAATAAAACTAATCCAAGAAATAATAAAATCTTTTTTGTGGACTCATCTAAGTTTGCCATGGTTACCACCAAGAAATAGTTAATTATAAGCTTTTCCCCAAAGAATTAAACGTATGCGAATAAATCGGCCCTTAGGAACTTAAAACCTTCATATCCTTGAAGATTAGTACATTCTAAAAATTCTCTATAAGCACCTGACCAAATACGTTTTCCTTCATTGCTAGATCCACAAAGCATAACATTGTTAATTTGCTCTTTTTGACCTTTAGTCCACACCGATTTGCTATAGTATGCATTTGCAATTTCCACATCTTGTCTAGATAAACCACCATCACCATTAATATCTAAGTCCGTAGGTTCTATTCCCTTGCAAACTCCTCCAGCTAATTTAAATTGAAGCTCTGCTTCCCTATACGAAGCTTTATTTGTTTGAGTAATTGCCCGTTCAATACAATCTTGGATCGTTATTCTATCCAAATTTATTTCCCCTTCAAATAAACTCATAACTCTTGAAGGATTACCTAACAATGGAAAGTTATTACCTGAATCAAATGTACTTGTCTTGTAAGTTTTAACAGGACCATCATAATAATTTCCAGAAGAATAAACGCCATAAGCTTGACCAGTTGGAACACCTGCACTAAATGAATAGAAACCAATTGCAAAAACTAATAACACTACTGCAAAAACTGTATGGTCTCTCATTTAATCACCCTCCCAATTAATTATTTAGTCTAATACATCCTTATAAAACTTTCTTAATAAACTTTACAATTAAAGTCTAAGAAAATATCCACTGCAGGCCTAGGATAATTACTAAAATATTCCCATTCCAAACTCAACACATTAGTTTCAAAACCAGATATTGTTCCTTTGACATAAGATTTGGGACTTATTCCAAATTCATCACTACAGATAGGAGTATATATTGTATAATCATCATAAATTTTCCCTTCAGGATCAATTAAATTTTCAGCTAACCCTTCCCATTTAAACAAACCAGGATCACTATAAACTGTTTGTGCGAATAAATCTGCATAACCATTAAACTCTCCTTGTGCATTAAGACAATAATCAGAATTTGTATCTCTTGTTGTTATCCATCTTCCAGTATACTCGCAACTCTTAACATCATCAGGGAATTCAATGTATTCTACCCCTTCACCCCTACCAGAAGTACTACGTGTCTTCGCAGTAAACCAATAACTTAAAGCATAATCTTTAGCAGAAGATAATGTAGAAATTGTAGTCTTTGAAGGCTTACCTAAACAAGAAACGCTAACTCCTTCGTCGTTGTAAATATTTCCTTCTTCATCAAATACAAATGATCTTGCTAGTTTAACGCCTTCATCTTTCCCAACATCGCCACAACATGTAAATGGACTTGAAGTCCATGTTTTTTCATCCATATTTCCTGAAAAACTACATTTAGAGTAATCTCCAGAATTTCCATCCCAATTTACGTTAGTACATAAGTTAAACGAATCATCTTTCCATGTACAAACAGCATTACTCATCCTCAAAAATGGATCTGTTGATTCTACAACAACATCTTGATTAGAAGAATTATAATTAACTAATGTAGGTGAAAAGAAAATCAATAAAGCAAATGCTACGACTAAAAATACAATAAAGAACATTAACAACCTAACAAATGTATGATGTGCATAAGTATCAACACTTGCACCGCAATGTTTACAATATCTAGAATGTCCTTCAATAATGCCTTTACAACTTGGACATTTATGAACTCCCCTTTTCTTTTGCGGAACTAAATTATGTCCGCAATGTTGACAAAACTTATGGTCTGTTCCAGTTAGTTTATTACAACTTGGACATTTTTTACGAGTAACCCTCTTTTTCGTAGCCATCCTTAAACTCACATGGACAACGCCTATTTAAACCTTTTTAAAAGAAACAAAACTAAATTCCTAAAGAATCCATAACACTTTGTTTGTCAAAAACTTCTAGGTCTTCATACCCTTGTCCTTTTCCAAGAAATAATATTGGTTTTCCAGTGACATATCCCATAGAAACAGCTGCACCACCTTTTTCATCAACGTCAGCCTTTGTTAAAATTATTCCACTTACTTCAACAACATCACCGAACTGTTGTACTTGTAACACGCAATCATTTCCAGTTGTACTTTCCCCTACAAAAATATTCAAATCAGGTTTAGCAATTCTAATTATTTTTTCTAACTCCCTCATCAAATCTTTATTACTATGTTGTCTACCTGCAGTATCAATTAAAACAACATCTATGTTATTTGCCCTTGCAGATTTAATTCCATCAAATGCAACTGCAGCAGGATCACTCCCATAATTATGTTTAATTACCTTAACTTTTAATTTACTTCCATGTTCCTCAAGTTGCTGTATACTTGCTGCCCTCCACGTATCTCCTGCAACCATAAGCACATTTAATTTTTCATTCTTTAACATATTTGCAAATTTTGCAATAGTAGTAGTCTTTCCTGCACCATTCACTCCAATGAAACAAATTACATAAGGCTTGTCTAATTTTTTCTTTACTTCTTGTAAAATATCAATGGTTCCTACATCGAATAGACTCTCTATACTACTCCGTAAGCTCTCAAGGATTTTTTTAGAAATTTCTCCTCTCTTGATAGGCTTATCTACAATATCTTCTTTAAGGTCTTTTTTTATTTTATCAATAACTTCCAACGCGACATTGTTTTCTAATAACGCCATTTCTAATTCAAAAAAAAGTTCATCGAATTTAGAATCATTTATCTTTTTAGTAGAGAAGGAATGTTTAATTTTCCCAACAATTCCTTTTTTTGGAGCTTCGGCAACTTCATTAATTTCTTCTTTGTTTAATTTAGGTGTATCTTCAATGACTTCTTCAATAACTTCAGTTTCTTCTTCAGGAACTTCATCTTCAACCTTTTGATTTATCTTATCTAAAGCGCCCTTAACCTTATCTTTCAAAAATTTAAACATAAATAGAACTCTTGACCAAGATATATAAAACTACCTAAGTAGCTCGCCAAATCTTACTAATAAGCTTTCCACCAACCAATACAAACAAGATCAAAACAAC
>JABHVN010000001.1 GCA_018658265.1 Candidatus Woesearchaeota archaeon
AATGGCTACAATATTAGAAGCAAGCGGATTAGGAAGCATGGTTAGTATGATCATGGTATTCTTGTTTGTGTTTGTTGTTGTTTTCGCTTTGTTGAAGAAAATTAAATTTTTCGGTAGTGATGGATTTGATGCGATTATTGCATTTGTGTTTGCCGTGTTTACTTTAATGGTACCCGAAACTCATGTAGTGATTGGTAACTTTTTACCTTGGTTCTTTTTATTCTTATTATTGGCATTAATGATAATTATGTTCTTTATGTTCTTAGGAGTTAAAGGAGAAACAATTGCAGGATTAACCAAAGAACCATTTATGCAAGTAATTGGGATAGGGGGAATATTAATGCTATTCTTTATCTCTATGACACAAGCATTTGGACCTTTCTTGATGGTAGATCCTACTGCAATAGGATTTTGGGCAACCACCAAGAGATTAATATTCAGTAGACATTTCTTAGGGATGATTGTATTGTTCTTCATTGGAGCTTATACAATATCTTTCTTAGCAGAAAGTAAATAATTATTTTTTCAAATCTTTTAGAATTTTCTCTAACTCTTTTACATTGCTTGTTAGAGGATTTATTATGTTGGATAATAGTTTTCCAAGAGCTTTAATTTCAACACCTACATCGGATACAGATTCATCATATTCCTTTACTTTTCCAATTACTGATCCTTGTAAATTTTCAAATCTATTTTCAATTCTCATAACTTCTTGTTTAATTGAATCAATGTCATTTGTAACTTTATCTTTCCATGAAAGTAAGTCTCCAAATTCTTCTGTAAGCTTTTGCCATTTTTCATGAACTATTGATTCTGCGATTTCTTCTATGTCTTCGGTTGTTGCACCAAGACTTGAAGATTGATAATTGAAATTTTCTTGTTCTGGCCATGCTTGAGGTTGATAACTTTGTTGAGCTGGTGCCATTTGAGGTTCTGCGATCATAGTAGGTTCAGGAATAGAGGGTGCTTGAATAGGGGTTGAAGGTTTAGTTTCTTCAGAGTATAATACTGAAGGTTTCATTTCAGAAGGCGATTCTTGGGTTGCAACAGGCATACCCTGTTGTGTTTGATTTAATGCTTCAGAAATTTGTTGAAAAGAATACCCTTCTCCTTGAAGAGATTGAATTATTTCAGTATTAGATTTACCGCTATTTTGTAATTCATGTACTTTGTTTATGGGTGTATCTTCTGGCATTTATTTGACCTCTTTGGTATTCTTGTTTTTTATCTCAGATTTAAACCTTTCTAATCTTGTTTCGAGTTGTTCATCTGTAACTAATTGAATAACATTGATCATATCCATGTATTTTTCTAAAACTTTGATCTGATCTTTCTTTGCAAATATGCTCATTTCTTTTACAATATCTTTTACAACGTCTTGTGTAGTTTGTGTTCCAAGTCTTGCTTTCTTTGTTTCAGTTGAAAGGTCTCTCATGCCAGTTATTATTTTTTTATATTCTTCAATCATGTTTTGATTGATAACAAGAAGTCTTTCTGTTAGAATGTTGTATTTGTTTTCTAGTGCACGTATTCTTCCATTAAGGTCTGCAATTACATGACTAGGGTCAACTTGGTTAAACTGTGGTGCTGGCACTCTTTTTTACCTCTTAATTGCTTTTGTAGTGATGTTTATTTAAATACTTTGTTAGATTCTGCGAGGGAGCAATTTATATAAATTTGACAGTTAGAACTAATACATGGCTTTTCAAAAAGAGGGAGTTTACCAAGTAGTTAGGGAGGGGAATGAAGAAATTCTAAAGGTAAATGCTGCCTCTTGGCAATATACTCCATCTGTGGAAGATGTTCCTAATGTTATGTCGAGTGTTGTTGACATGTTAGTTTCCTCTCCTGGAATAGTTAGAATTGTTTTTAATCAAAGGAAAAAGTTTGCTTATTCATATGACCAAACTCAATTGTTATTGGAGATTGCAGGAATATATTCTCACTTGATGAAGAATAAAAGAGTCTTAAGTATCTCACAATGGGGCTTTGATGAAGTTAGTTCTAGATTTTATGGAGACAAGATTGGCGAAATACAACATTTATTTATGAATTTATTAAGAAGTGATCCAATTGGTTCATTTGTTGAAACTAAGAGAATTTTAAGAGAAGAAAAAATATTATTACAGAGAGATAAAGATGAAAGGATTGCAAAAGCTAGAGTAAATTATATTTCTTTGTTAACAGATTCAATTGATTTGTTAAGAAAAACTCGTTTGATTCAATTAGTTGAAGGAAGATTGGACGGATTCCATTTAGGAGATAGGGCCTTGTATAGAGATGTGTTTAGGGCCGTTGTAACTCCTGATTTCATGTATACTAGATTAAAGGCAAATCCTCCGTTGAATGGAGAAGAGTTAGATGTTTACACTGTGGGAAATAATGAAGTTACATTGTATAGAATGCCTAACGATACTAAAACATATTATCACGCAGTTCCAGTAGAGTTTAAGTTAAAGGAAGATGAGTATGAACTTTTGGACCTAGCAAAGAATGTTTTAGCGGGACATAAACCTAGGAATGAAGAATTTTTAGATACAACTAGGATGCGTACAACTTTTTACAACATTGGAAGAGATCTTTTGGATGAACTTGCAAAAAATAAAGGATATACTATTGAGTATGACAGAATTTGCGATCTTGCAAAAATCTTAGTAAGATATACAGTAGGTTTTGGTTTGATTGAAGTTTTATTGGCAGATAAAAAAGTTCAAGATATTACAATTAATAGTCCGATTGGAAAATCTCCAATGTTTTTAGTTCACCAAGATTATGGTGCATGCTATACCAATATTTTACCTAGCTTTGATGATGCAGAAAGTTGGGCAACCAAGTTTAGATTAATTAGTGGAAGACCTTTAGATGAAGCAAATTCCGTTTTAGATACAGAATTGTCAATACCTGGTGCAAGAAGCAGAGTGGCAGTTATGACTCGTCCCTTGAGTCCGGACGGTTTGGCATTTGCAATTAGAAGACATAGAGATAGGCCTTGGACATTACCCCTGTTTGTTAATAATAGGATGATTAGTCCATTGGGTGCAGGATTGATTAGTTTCTTGATTGATGGTGCAAGAACAATGCTTGTTGCAGGAACAAGAAGTAGTGGTAAGACAAGTTTACTTGGAAGTTTCTTAGTTGAGATTATGAGAAAGTATAGGGTAATTACAGTGGAAGATACTTTAGAATTGCCAGTAGAATATATGCGTAAATTAGGATATAATATTCAAAATATGAAAGTTAGATCTGCTTTGTCAAAAGGTGGTTCGGAGTTAGGTGCGGATGATGGAATTAGAACTAGTTTAAGATTGGGGGATAGCAGTTTAATTATTGGAGAAGTTAGAAGTTTGGAAGCAAAGGCTTTGTATGAAGCTATGAGAACTGGTGCATTAGCAAATGTTGTGGCAGGTACAATCCACGGAGCAAGTCCTTATGGTGTTTATGATAGAGTTGTTAATGATTTAGAAGTTCCCAAAACAAGTTTCAAAGCAACAGATATTATTGCAGTTGCGAATCCTGTTAAAACTGCAGATGGATTGAGTTCTTGGAAAAGAGTTTTACAAATTACAGAAGTTAGAAAACATTGGACAAATGATCCTATGGAAGAAAGGGGTTTTGTAGATTTAATGAGATATGATACTAAAAAAGATGAATTGATTCCTACTGCTGATTTATTGAACGGTGAAAGTGAAGTTGTAAAATCTATTGCTGGAAGTGTTAGGGAATGGGTTGGTAATTGGGATGCAGTTTGGGAAAATATTTTATTAAGGTCTAAGATTAAACAAACTTTAGTAGATTATGCAAGAAAAACTAATAATCAAGAAATAATAGAATCTAATTTTGTAGTAGCTTCTAATGATATGTTCCATCGTTTGATTGAACAAGTTAGGGGCGAAGTGGGATCTATAGACTCTAATAGGGTATTCCACGAATGGGATGATTGGGTTAGAAAATCAATAAAAAGCAAGAAAAATAGAGTTTAGTTGGTGAAAATTTATGCCTAAGGGAACTGATGATATAATTAAGAAGTATGAAAGGGAACTAGAAGATAAGTATGGCTCTGGTTATATCGAGGCGTTTGAACCCGAATTAGTAAACAAAGAATATGATTTATTTCGTTCTGAAGTTTTAGAAAATAAAGTAACTAATTATGAAAAGTGGTGTTATTTTTCTGAAAAGATAATCAAAGTTTCTCCTTCTAAAAAAGATTTACCTGAATTGAAAAAAAGCATTGAAGTTGCACATTTGAATGTAACTCCTGAAGCGGCTGCAAGTTTTGGAGCTTTAGTTGCGTTAGGTTTGATTGTTTTTGGAATGCTAGTTATGGGAATAACTTATGCATTTGGAAGTATTAGTTTTTTCTTTCCAATATTTTTGATAATTGCAGGTGCACTTGCGATTAAACCAATTGGAAATATCCCTAATTACTTAGCTACTCGTTGGAGATTAGAAGCAAGTAATCAGATGGTTCTGTGTATATTGTACATTGTTATGTATATGAGACATACAAGTAATTTAGAGCATGCTGTTAAATTTGCTGCAGAGCATATCGGTGCTCCACTTAGTTTAGATTTCAAAAAAATATTCTGGGATATTCAAACTGAAAAATATTTTAGTATAAAGGAAAGTTTGGATAATTATTTAGAAAACTGGAGGGACTATAATTTAGAATTTGTAGAGTCTTTCCACTTGATCGAAGGTAGTTTGTATGAACCAAATGAATTTAGAAGAATAATGCTTTTGGAAAAATCATTGGAAGTTATGCTTGAAGGAACTTACAATAAAATGTTGCATTATGCACATAATCTGAAAGGTCCAATTACATTACTTTACATGCTTGGTGTAATTTTACCAATTTTAGGATTAGTTATTTTTCCACTAATTGGAAGTTTTATGGGTGGTGCCGTTAAGTGGTATCATTTGGGAATGGTGTACAATGTGATCTTGCCTGTTGTATTAGTTGTTATGGGAAATAATATGCTGGCAAAAAGGCCAACTGGATATGGAGAAAGTGAATTATTGAAGAGTAATCCCGAGTTTAAAATTTATGAACAATGGGTGATTAATGACAAAGTTGTTCCCGTTAGTCCAAAAGCTGCAAGTATGTTTGTCGGAGGATTAATTGTTTTCATAGGGTTATTGCCTTTGTTGATTCATTTTGTGAATCCTGCTTTTGATATGTCTCTTGGACCTTTAGGTTCTTTGTTAGATTACAAAGGCGAAAATGGACCTTATGGCGTTGGTGCTTTGATAATGGGAATGTTAATTCCTTTGGGATTAGCAATTGGGATTTCAATGTATTATGGAATCAAAACCAATCGTTTGATTAAAATTAAGAAAAAAGTAGATGATTTAGAAGAAGAATTTAGTGGAGCCGTTTTCCAATTAGGGAATAGGATTGGTGATGGAATCCCTTCTGAAGTTGCATTTGGAGAAGTTGCAAAAACAATGAGTGGAACTCCTACTGGAAACTTCTTTAGCACAGTCGACAGGAACATTAGAAAATTGGGTTATGGCATGAGTAAGGCTGTTTTCGATTCAAGAGTTGGAGCTATTTTGTTGTTCCCTAGTAATTTGATTCATAGCACTATGAAGGTATTGGTGGAGAGTGCACAAAAAGGACCTCAAGTTGTTAGTTCAAGTTTGATTACTATCAGTAAGTATGTTGATAGAATTAAAAAAGTAAATGAAAGATTGAAAGATTTACTTGCAGATGTTCTGAGTAGTATGGTTAGTCAGATTAATTTCTTAACTCCTTTGATTGCAGGAATAGTTGTAGGTATCGGAAGTATGGTTACAACTATCATAGGTAAGTTGGGCTCTGCTTTTGATACCGTTGGTGGGGCTGGTTCCGATGCACCTTCAAATTTAGGAGCACTTTCAAGTATAATGAATATCAAAGATGCAATTCCAAGTTATTATTTTCAATTAGTGGTCGGTCTGTATGTTTTGCAAATTACAATTATTTTGACAATCTTAAGTACAAAAATTGAAAGAGGGATTGACGCAACAACTGCGAGACATAGAATTGGTAAGAATGTTAAAAAAAGTATGATTTTGTATTTGGTTGTTGCTTTAATAGGCGTAATATTATTTAATTTATTGGCAAATGCGGTTAGTTTTACTCCTCAATAGGATGGGAAGCATTTAAATAAGTGAAAACGGTTATAAATGATTGAAACTGGTGTTTAAAGATGGTGAAAGGGGTTAACGACTTTAGTTTAAAGGGAAGTGTTCGTTTTGCATTTTTGTTTTCCTTTGTTTCATTCTTTGTTTTGAAAAGTGCTAGTGCTTTAGTTTATTTGGGCCAATCTTATTCTGGGTGGGGTATCGGTGGCTATGGTTGGAATGATGTAGCTAGTTTGTATGCAACTTCTGGTGGATGGTTCGATTTTGCATTCCTTTTTGCTTTGTTTTACTCTGCCGCATTAGGTGTTTTTGGTGAAAAGTTCAAAGAGAATAATGCTGGTAAGGGAATTGCCGTTGCGCTAGGTTTAATTTTAGCATTAAGTTTAGTTTTATATGAAAGTTATATGGGAAT
>JABHVN010000019.1 GCA_018658265.1 Candidatus Woesearchaeota archaeon
AAGTCCCTTAAGCTTCAATACAAATTCATTATTTGTTTCATACAAATCTCCGCTGGACATTTGAGGTGTAACTTCTCCGTCTATTTCAAAGACAGCAGACAGAGGAAATGTATCTTCAACAATTAGGAGTTTAACTCTAAAGATTTTCCCATTATGACTGTGGTCTCTAGCTTCGCCTTCTCCAAGACAGTAGTGTTCATCATTCCCATAACTATCTTGGTAGGGCTCACATTCGTATTCGTAAGCTTGCCCTTGAGCAGCTTGCAACATTAATGTAATTATCATTAACGTCATCAATCCAATTATATTTTTCATTTTCATTTTAGTTTGTAACCTCATTCGGTTTGTCTTAGTTCCAACAAATAAATTTCATATATATTCCTTGAGAGGATCTAAATAATAATATAAGAATTTTAATCGAACCAATACAAAAAAGAAGACTAAATATCGGTCCATTAAAGAAAAAAGCTTATTTTAACAACCAATCAGAGATTTTAACCCTTTTTAGCTTTCCTTCTCTTTCCATTGTTAGTATTTTCTTAGATTCCAATTTATTCAATGTCCTTGACAAACTTGTCTTAGGAATCTTCAAACCATGTCTTATTTTTGAGGATGTAGAAGCATTTCCGTTAGAAATAATGAATTCCATTATCTGTTTCTCACTATCACTTAAGGTTTTAAGAATAGCTTTCAACTTCCCCTTAGTAGGACTCTTCTTAACAATCTTCTTTTTCTTAGGTTTGAACTTGTATAATGTGAATAAAGAAATTAAAATAAAAATGACCCAATAAAAGCTAATTCCTGAATCAATCTTATCATTTAAAATTAATTTAATATCTATAGAATCACCTTGGGTTGTTTCAAATACATTTTTATCCATAAACTTTCCATTTGTAGAAAGTATTGTACATTCACCAATTGGAACATATGTAGAAAATCCTCCGTACTTGTCAGTCTTCCTTGGAAAATCAATACTACTCAACGAATTACAATCAAATTCAAGATCAACATTTCCTAAAAGATTATCCAGTGAATCATAAACAGAGCCTCTAACTTGTGCAATTGGAAATAACACAATATCTTCCATTGATTCTTCAATCTCTCCATTGAAGTAATAATCCATAATTTCCGTGTTAGGATCATCTAAAATAACTTCAACAATTTTACCATAAACGCTTGACTCAAATTTCAAAGCACCATCATTAACCAATACCACCCTATCACTGTCAACAAGGGCAACAATATTGTTTAACTCATTTCCTGAAGAATCGACTAATTCTAAAGAAATTAAATCATTTTGGCTAAAAACTGGAGAAGAAAATAAAATAATTCCTACAGTCAATAATAAGATTTTTTTCCAAATCATCTGAAGAAGATTAACTGTTACTTTATATCTTTTACTTATGGAAGATAAATCTTCCATCTCCGCACATTACAGTTAACAATGTGTTTTTCTCAATAGGATCGAATCCTTTTATATCTACTTCAGAAAAAATACAATGCTGTTGTGGATGACTGTGTAAATCTAACATTGTTCCCTTGGGACAAGGAGAACTTATTACCCTATCATAATCTTGAAAATGAATATTTGGTAAAAAAACTGTATCTAAAATGTATTTGCCTTCAATATATTCTCCCATAACACATGCTCTAAACTCTTTTTCATTTTCATAATAGAGTGTAGTTAAAACTTTACTAGCCATAGGACTAAATATCATTCTACCATAATTACTTCCAATATAGCCATCTTCAATTTTCTCACTATCAAAAATTCCTGCAATTGCACCCATAATTGTAAATCCAGTTAACATATAGCTCAAGATTAATAAAATCATAAAAAATCCTACCACTTTCCAAACGTACTTACCAAAATTACCTTTATCTTCCAACTCATGGGGCTCAATAGGTCTTAGTAATTCTTTTTCAGCACTCATTTCAGAAAAAGATTTCAAAATTAGCTATTTAACTCTTTCTTAAGGTTCTTAACCATGTCCTTAATTACATCAAATCCACTTTGCCAGAATTCTTCTTTAGAAATATCAATTCCTACCTCATCCAATATATCTGCAGGAGCCTTACTTCCACCATAGCTCAAGATTTTTTTATATTTTGGAACGAAAGATTTTCCTTCTTTTTTGTACATATTAAACAATGCCAAAACCAATAAGTTTCCAAATGCATAAGCATAACAGTAAAATGGAGTGTGGTAAATATGAGGAATATATTTCCATTCATGTTGGAATACATCATTCACTTCAACAGAGTTTCCGAATTGTTCTTTTAAATTTCTAACCCATTCTTTATTAAGGTCTTTTACAGTACATCCTTTTTGTACCATTTCATGAGCCTTTTGTTCAAACATAACAAAATAAGATTGTCTTATTATGGAAGCATAAATTCCATCTAATTGGGTAGCCAGTAAGTTTATTCTTTCATTTTTCTTCATCCCTTCATTTAATAATTTTTCTTTAAGCAACATTTCTGAAAATATTGAAGCAGTCTCTGCTAAAGGCAAGGGTGCATGGAAGTCGAAAATAGTCCTTTCTTCTGCCAACATGTCATGAATTGCATGCCCAAATTCATGGGCAATAGTATTAACATCCTTAAATTTGCCAACAAAATTTACCAAAACATAAGGGTCTACTTCAGGTGCAACACTGAGGCAAAATGCCCCTCCACGCTTACCCTTGTTAATGTCCGAATGAACATGTTTATTGTCAAACATTCTTTTAGCCATTTCATAAAACTTCGGATCAAAGTCATTGAAAACATCGAGAACTATTTTCTTAGCTTCATCAAATTTATAATCTTTTGAAACATTCTTCAAAGGAGCATACAAATCATACCTTCTTAGTTTTTTCATTCCAAGAATTTTGGCTTTTAATTTAAAATATTCTTGTAATACCTTTATATTTTTCTTACAAACATTCAACAAAGCTTCAATAGCTTCATCAGGAATATTATTTCCCAAATTTCTAACTGAAATTGGAGATTTATAGTTTCTTAATTTAATACCTTCATTAACCCAGTCTAAAACAATGCTTCTATAAATTTCACCAAGAACATTTTCTTCATCACCATATCTTCCAAGCATAGTTTTATAGGCATTTTCTCTTATCTTAGGATTAGGACTTTTACATTTTCCAGCTAGTTCTTCTCCAGTGAGACCCTTTTTACCTCCCAGATCATAAGTATAAGCATTAGTTATTATTTCATAGATATTTACAACTGCATTTGCACCAGTAGTATCCTTAATATTCATTATTTTTTCTTCAGATTCACTCAATGTATATTTGTTAAATCTTCTAGATCTATTCATCATATCTCTATGCTTTCCTAAATCTTTCAAAATCCTTTTAGCATTTTCCTCATCAACGTCTTTCCACCATAGTGAAAAGAACATTAATTTATTAGAAATATCTGTCAAAAATTGTTCTATCTTTGAATTTAATGCCTGTGCGTTATGGTCTGAAGTGTTTTCACTAATTTTCAGACCAATGTAAGACCCAAGCCTATTTTCTACATTACTTATTTCTTCTAATTTGCAGATTAATTTGTAAACGTCTTTTCCAGAAATCTTATTGTTTAATTTAGTCCTATTTCTTTCAAAAGAATAAACTTTCTTACTCAAGTCTAAGAATATCTTTTCTAAAG
>JABHVN010000020.1 GCA_018658265.1 Candidatus Woesearchaeota archaeon
GCAAGTTGGTCTTTCTGAGTAACTCCATTTTTTTGACCCACTAGAACTGCAGGATGAATATTTTTGATTGAAGATAAAGCATTTTTTATTTCATTAACAGTGGACCTATAATTTGCAAAGATAATAGTTTTTATTTCGGGATTAGTTTCATATTCTTCTTCTAGAATTTCTACTAATTTGTTAAATTTGGGATGTTTTTCATCGGAAGCAATTAGTTCTTTTGTAAGTTCCATACATTTTTCAATTAATTTATTTTTTACAAGGTTCTTTGAAGCTTTGCTACTTTCACCTTTTAGTTTTTCAAAATATTCATTTATGGCATTAGGGGTTTGTGTTTCTATCAATCCTAACGCATGTCCTGCTTTAATCATTTCAGCAACTTCCGAAACACCGCTGTATGCAAAATAGTCTCCATTTTTTATTCTCGCTTGAAAACCTCTTTGGTACATTAACAAATCAGTTTTATTTATAGAAGAAGGGGGTTTCGAAATTCCATATTTTTTCAACCCAATTGCTTTAGATCTGTAGTGTGCTTTGAGATAGTTCTGTATTTTTTGGAATTTAACTGGTAACTTGACTTTGATGTTTAGACTTTCTTTCTCCTGAATGTGTTCTGACAAATCTTCATCTTCTTCAGTTCTAAGTTCAATGTTTTTTATGAATAGGTTTGAACAAACTTGGGAAACTTTTTCTTTAGTTGCTCCCGGTGAAGCAGTTAGCGCCAAAATTAATGGATTTTTTGCTTTGGTAACATATTCTTTTGCAACCACAGTATTTGCAAAATTTTCTTTAGACCTATGACACTCATCTACAACTAGGAGAGATATATCTTTCACAGAAATTCTTTTTTTCTCTAAATCAAATTGAATTGTCTGAGGAGTAGCAACGATCACTTTAGAATCATTGAATAGTTTAGTTCGTTCAGAAGGTTTGATTGTTCCTGTGAGAAGAATAATTTCATTTTGAGGGATATTCGTAGACTCTTTGATTTCTTTAGCAATCTGAGAAGAAAGGGGCTTTGTTGGAGAAATGATTACAACTTTACTTTCTGGAAAATCATTTAACCTTTCGATTAATGACATAATTGCTAATTTTGTTTTTCCAGTTCCAGTCGGGAGACAAACAAGTGTGTTTTTACCTTCTATAGAATTATGGATATTGTTTTGATATTCTCTTGGAATAAATTTTTCTATTTTGTACATTTTGCTAATCCTTAAAAATAGTGTTTGTTAAGATATTTTATGATTGTTCAATTATTTGGGCTGTTGGACCTGTATTTTGGAATATTGCTCCTATTGGCAAATTTTGGCATCAGTGGCCCCTTTCTAGCTATTGTTTTAGTATTACTCTTTATTAAATCTATTATCTTCTTCGGTGGGTTGCTAAGTGCCCTTGATATCTTCGGAGGACTTATTCTTTTAGCAATAAGCTTTTACGGAATTTTAATTCCTTCTCTAGTAATTTGGCTATTTGTAATTTGGTTTTTTCAGAAAGCATTCTTTAGTTTTTTACACTAATTATTTGATGTATATGTAATAGTAAAATGATGTCATCAAAGCAAGACAGATAATTACTCCTGCAAGGATTGAAGATGTTATTGTTAATAGGGGACTTAGGTAAAATGAACTTACTACAAATGCAACTGAGAAAATGTATAATGATGGTGCCCCCATCAATACCCTTGCCCCATTAAGCGCTGATATTGGGATCAATGAACAGAATGCAATTGAAAACGGAATTATTGCTATGTTGGACAAGCTTGAATTTAAATTTGTAAGAACAATTCCCATGATTGTTAAAGTTAAAGGCCCTACTAATGAAATTAGTGCAAGTTCTTTATCTGTAGCCCTTTCAAATTTCTTTCCTAATCGGGAAGAAGGACTAGTTTTGAATTCAGGACTTAATATTGCAGAGAAAAATATCTTCCCTAAACTTAGTACTGATAGTAATAATGAAATGATGGCTCCTATCGGGAATCCTCCTGACTTGTAGTGTGAGGATCTTGAGAACCCATATCTTTTGATGTTCCATAATGAAAAATTAGAATTTATTCCCTTTCTTGAAGAATAAGATTTAGTAATCTGAACAAAGATCATAATGAATATTAATGACATTACAAATTGAAGAATAAAATTTCTTATCCAAAATGATAAAATGAATGTTGAAGAACCGTCATCAAAACCAAATATGAATCCTAAAATTGCAGCAGCAATAATTATTGCTCTGAGTTCTTGCCAGTTTGTTTTTTTGTTGGCCATTTTTCTTTTTTCAATAAACTAATTATTCCCTTAACATGGCCTGCACCAATAACTGCGACCACTACATCATTAGTCCTCGATATTTTATATAAACCTTTGGACATGTGTATGTCTCTGTCAGTGATGAGTATTTTGTATAACGAGGGGTAGAACTTTTTTAGTTGTATTGTTAATTCGTCAATTTTATCTTCAGAAGGAACTTTTCTTATGTCGATTCCTTTTTGATTCTTCTTTATGAAAGCAACTTTCAAGAATTCTTTGAAAAATCTAAATTTTTCCCTCCAAGTTATGTTTTTTGAAATTCCTTTTAATGTGGATTTGATATTTATATCTATTAATGCAACAGGTATTTTTTCTTTTTTCGCTAGTTCTATGGCCTTTTTCATTTCAGCGCCAGGATTGGACTTTGTAATCTTGCTGACCTTTTTCTCTAGCCATGCACCTATTATTCCAAAAGCATAACCTTTGAACCCAATTGTTCTTATTGCTTTGAGAGAGGTTTTCCCCCTTTTATTTAGAATTATTGTTTGAAATCTATCTTTATCGAGTTCAATTGCAATGATATTTGGTTTTTCTTTCAAAATGGTCTTTTCTACTTCTACCAAACTATCTTTTGAGACATGTGAGGTTCCAACCAGTATGATGTTTTTAAATCTTTTAATCATATGAGAAATAACACGGAAACTTTTATAAAGATTAGGCTATCAATTAGCTTGTTTTGGAGACTTACAAATGCTTAAACTAAAAAAGATGACTTCTGTTTACGACATGAAAGTGTTTACTGACGCAGGCGATTATTTCGGAGACGTTGAAGAAGCAATTGTTACAATGACCAAGGTTTTTGGTTGGAGAATTAGAGCTACTAGAAACTCTTCTCTTTCAAGAGTACTTGGTGGAGCAAAGGGTGTTATCGTACCTCACAGGTTAGTTAAGGCTGTGGGAGATATCATGGTAATAAGCAAAACAGCAATTCCTGAGTATGGGGAGACTGGCGAAGGCGAATCTTCTGAAGGAAACATGCAAGAGGGAATTTAATTCCAAAAATATGAGGTGATGAAATGGTTTCTCCATTATACGGTGCAATAGAGTTTATGAAATCCTTTGGGGTTTTTGATATAATTTTACCATTCCTATTAGTATTCACAGTTATTTTTGGTATTCTCGAAAAAACAAAAGTTTTTGGTAAAGAAGGAGACAGTTCTAGAAAGAATTTGAATGCAATGGTTGCATTCGTTATCGGTTTCTTTGTAGTTGCTGCAACCCAAATAGTTCAATTAATGCAGGCAGCTTTACCCTATATTATGTTCTTATTAGTTTTGATAATTATGTTTATGATTCTTTTTGGTTCTACAATGGCAGAAAGTGCAGATGGAATTGACATTTGGAGTCATTTTTCTAGTGCAAAGGCAAAAGGTATATTTGCATTTGGATTATTTATAGCAATAGTTGCAATTGTTCTTGGAGCAATGGGAACTTTGGAAGATCTCATAGATTGGATAATTTTCCATGTTACTGGACCCGTTCTTTCAACAGTGATACTTCTATTAGTAGTAGGAATCTTTATGTGGATTGTTGTAGGGTCTAAATCTGGTAATTCCGATTAATTTTATATTTCAAAAAGTATTAAAAAGGATTAATGACTGAATAATATTAATGAGGTGTGAACTTAATGGACTTTTATGAACTTTTGGGGAATTTCGATCAAATAGGTGGTTTTGATTTACTGTTACCTTTCATTTTAGTGTTTACATTAATGTTTGCAGTTTTAGAAAAAATTAAGTTATTTGGTGAAAAGAAAAACATCAATATGGTTGTATCTTTAGTTATTGCCATCTTCTTCTTGAATAATACTTATTTGATATTTGTATTGCAGAAGTTTTTACCTAATGTTTCAATTATTTTAATAATATTCTTAATGTTGTTGTTAGTTGTTGGAATTTTTGGTGGAGAAACCGACTTTAGAGAAGGCATGCTTGGATGGGCATTCATTGTTTCAATTATAGCAATAGGGTTTGCTTTATTTTCAGATATGTTTAGTCCAGTTATAGGTCCAGGTTATGGGCTTTCTGGTTGGTGGTACGACTTCATAGGGCCAGGAAATACAGGTATGGCTTGGGCTTTATTCTTTTTAGTAATATTTATCTTTATGATCACGCGAGATACAAGTAAGCCTCCTAAAGATTTTGCAGATTACATAGGGAAGGGCATAAAAAAATTATCTAAATCAAAATAAAATGGCTACAATATTAGAAGCAAGCGGATTAGGAAGCATGGTTAGTATGATCATGGTATTCTTGTTTGTGTTTGTTGTTGTTTTCGCTTTGTTGAAGAAAATTAAATTTTTCGGTAGTGATGGATTTGATGCGATTATTGC
>JABHVN010000021.1 GCA_018658265.1 Candidatus Woesearchaeota archaeon
GGGTAAAAACTGTCCAGGGTTCAAAACTCCAAAGAAAGCTAATGCTCCAATCGCTACAAGTACTACCAATAAAGCCCATCCGTATGTCATCAGGAACTCCATTGCCGCTTGTCCTTTTTTCTCGACCATAATTAAAACCTCCTTTTTTGTTCTGTATGATCATTATCTATTTCTAGATATTGTGAAATTGTTGTAATTACTATATAAGCTTAACTTTAGAGATGTTATCACTGATTTATGAGAAAAGATATTCTGGTATGCACATTGGAAAGATTTCCCCCAAGTTTTAGCAGGTTTCTTTTTGTATTTCCTTTTCTTTAAAAATTGTTCAATTGCTTCTTTTTTGTATTTTACTGAAATGTGAGGTAATAGGTACTTTTGAATCAATCTTTTGTTTTTACTACTTATGTAAAACTCCAATATTGAATAATTTCCAATAATTTTTCTATTGTCTATTTGGGATGTTCTAGATAATTTTCTGGAATTTACATTACAGCAGAAGTTCTCTTTTATACTATTGATTAATTCTTCTTGTTTCTCTCCACTAGTAATTCTAATTGCGCAATAAGGATACTCTTTTCTTGAGATTCTAATGTCTCCATCCCCATCTATAACTCCTCCAAGATATGCGCCAAATAAATACTTGTTTGATTTAATCCATTTTGGAGGCCTTGGAGGGTCGGAAAAAATAATATCATTACTTTCAAAAAATTTCAGTAAAGATGTTACCGAAAGATTTACAATTTTCATATTTTTATATGTACAGATGCAGTTATTGTTCCTTTGAAATAATTCATTAAAAATATCTCTGAATTTGATTACAATGTTTTCTTTATCTTCTCTTTGAGATAAAACGAGAGAATATTTTGTGCAGGATTTTCCATTTTTACTTATTTTTTGTTTTTTGAAGTATCCATCTGCTTGTGCAAGACCTATCCAATAAGAGAGTTTTTCCAAATTCATAGTTTAAGACATTTTTCTTGTTTAATAAGAAAGTTCCTTGTAACTGGTAAGTACATTTTCAAATAAATTATCTTAGCGGAATGGTTTTACTTTTCTGGGAAATTCTTATAAACTAGTTTACAGCCTCTTGATTAATATGACGACTGTAGTCCAACGGTTAAGATACCCGCCTGTGGAGCGGGAGAAGGGGGTTCGATTCCCCCCTGTCGTCCTTTCTTTTTGGAGAAAAAAATGGAATTAAAAAGAGCGAAGGGGACAAGGGATTTTCTACCCGAAGAAAAGATTACTAGAAATAATGTTGTTGATATTCTTAGGAAGACCTTTGAGAAGTATGGATTTAATCCATTAGAAACTCCTTCACTAGAAAGGATGGATGTTCTTAGTTCTAAATATGCTGGTGGTGCAGAAATTATGAAAGAAACTTTTACTCTGAAAGATCAAGGTGGAAGAGATTTAGGATTAAGATATGATTTGACAGTTCCATTTGCAAGGGTAATTGCTATGAATAAGGGTTTAAGGATGCCTTACAAAAGATATGCAATTGGCAGAGTATTTAGGGATGGACCTTTGAAATTAGGAAGATATAGAGAGTTTTGGCAATGTGATGTTGATGTTGTTGGATGTAAAACTTTTGTTGCTGAGACAGAATTATTGAATATTGTAAAAGAAGTTTTTGATAAAATTGGAATGGATATTGTTGTAAAGGTAAATGATCGTAGATTGTTAGATGTAATTATAGAAAAATCTGGCGTTGATAAAGAAAAAATAAACGAAGTAATTTTAGTTATTGATAAACTAGATAAAATTGGAATTGAGGCTGTTAAAAAGGAATTAGTTGATTCTGTTGGAATTGATAAAACTGTTTCTGATAAACTTTTAGAAATAGTTCTTTGTAAGGGATCTAATCAAGATAAATTAAAAATTATTTCTTCTTTTATCGGAGAAAATGAAGGCTTTGATAATCTGAATAATATTTTTAATGAAATTGATTTTTTGGAATTTTCCCCATCCTTGGCTAGGGGCTTAAGTTATTACACTGGCACAGTATTCGAAGTATTCATGAAAAAAGGATCAATTAGATCAAGTTTAAGTGCTGGTGGAAGGTACGATGAATTAATTGGAGATTTAGTTGGGGACGGCAAGGAATATCCCTCTGTGGGTATTTCCTTTGGTTTAGATGTTATTAATGAAGCTTTGAAATTAGTTAAAAATGAAGAGGCTGTTAAGAAAACTGTAGTTGATACCTATGTTGTTTCAATTGGTTGTTCTGAAGAGACAAGAAAAATTGTTCAAAAGTTTAGAGAAGGGGATTTGAAAGTCGATTTTGACTTATTAGAAAGGGGCGTTTCAAAGAATTTAGATTTTGCTTCAAAGGCAGGAATTAAGTATGTTGTTTTAGTTGGTAAAAAAGAATTAGAAGCTAAGAAAATTACATTAAAAAATATGTTTTCCGGTGAAGAACAGATGTTAACAATTAACGAATGTTTTAAGTTGTTAACTAGCGAATTAGTCCATTAAAGTTATTTTAATTTCTCCAAAAGCTTCTTCTTGATTTATATCTATTTTTTGTTGATTGCATAAATGGAGTAGTGGGATGAATGTAGTTATTTTATCTTCCTTAGAATCTGTTTCTAATAATTGTGAAAAATTAAGAACTTCTTTTTTGTGAAACATATAAATTATTTTTTCATAAACTGATTTAATTAAATCTGAAATGTTGTATACATTTTTTGGCATAACTGCTTCTTGAATTATTGGTTCTTCGTAAATTTTTCTAATCCTTCTTCTTTCGTCCACTTCCAGAGCCTTTTCTAATGCCTTCATTAACTCATTTAAGCTAACTTGACGTTTTCTTGATTGGGGAGATTTAACCATTAACTTAGGGATATTTGCCCCTTCAATTGCATATTTGTAGTCATTTTCATCTTCCAATAATAGATCTTCATCTGCAGGGTATAGTACACTGTCAAATTCTGCAATATGTTCATTGAGAAGTCTATCTGATTTCATTCTAAGAAGTAATGCTGATGCTAAAACCATTTTTCCAGATATGAAAAAATTATGTTCTTTGAGATTTTTAATTGTAGTTATATATTTACTAGAAAGTTTGCTTAAATCTACATTCCATGGATCCATTTCTCCACTATTAATTAGTTCATAGATAATAGTCTTCCAAGTTACCTCATTTTTTTTAACAAGAAGGTCGTATATCCTTTCTTCCATTGGCCTTAAAAGCGGAAATTAGTATTTAAGCTTTCTTGGGAACATTCTAGTGTATTTCTCTTTGTTACTATTCTGGAATAGTTACAATCGAAACATTTATATAGGGGTTTTAAGATCTATTTAGTATCACCTCTTTTTCCCCAGGAAGAAACTTTCGAGTATCTTCCTCGGGTTTTATTAACAATTAGCTATGCTTATTTAGAATTATTTTTTCTTGTTTTTGTTTAATTTATCTACTGCTTCATCCGTATTGAATATTTTATTAGCTAAACTTGAAATAGTATCCATGCTAAAGTTTGCACCTAAATGAGGATGCCCTTTTCTATAAATGTAAGGATTTTCTATACTATCTTCACCGTTTGTTTTTTCAGGTACAATTTCTGGAGAAGATTTATTGCTCATTGAAAGTTTTTGTAATAAGTCTTCATTTGTTTCTTGTTTTTGCTCTTGAACTGGTTCAATAACTGTTTCTTGAATAGGTTCAGAAGTAATTTCCAATGGTTGAATTGTTTCTTGAGTTATCTCTTCTTGAATAGGTTCAGGAGCTTCATAAGTTTGAGGCTGTTCTTGAATAGGTTTTGGCGTACTTGGTTGATAAATTTCTGTAGTTTGTTGAGGAATTTCTTGAATAGGTTCTTCTTTTTTATGAGTTATTTCCTGTTGAGAATCTTGCGCTTGTTTTATAAAAATGTCTAAATCACTTTCTTCAGGTTTTTTCCCTGTTGAAATGGTTCTAATTAACTCTTCTTGTTTTCTTTTGAAGTCCAAATCTTCTTGTGAAATTTGTTCTTGAATAGGTTCAATAACTGTTTCTTGAATCTGTTCAGTTTGTGGAGATTCTTCAACTGGTTCAGAAGTAATTTCAACTGGTTGAATTGTTTCTTGAGTTATTTCTTCTTGAATAGGTTCAGGAATAATTTCATTTTGAATTTGTGTAGGAGTTTCATAAACTTGAGGTATTGTTTCTTCTATAACCGGAGATATGAATTCTTGAACCACTTCTTCTTGGCTGATTTCAATTTGCTCTTGAATAGGTTCAGAAGTAATTTCAACTGGTTGAATTGTTTCTTGAGTTATCTCTTCCATAACTGGTTCAGGAGCTTCATAATTTGTAGATTGTTCTTGAATATGTTCAACAATTGTTTCCCGAGGTTCTTCAACAGGAGTTTGAATTGTTTCTTCTACAAATGATGGACTTGGATTCTTTGGTTGATCCATATGGATACCTGAAATATCTTTTATGTCTTCTAAAATTTCTTCTGACTCTTGTGCAGATAATGCTTGATCTTGAGAATTATTATCTTGTTGTTCTGATTCTTCTTCGGAAGATTCTTCATCATCTTCTTCGTCAACAACTTCGTATTCTTCCATTTCACTTGGATCTATAGGATTACCATCTTCGTCAACAAATTCTTCTTCGCCCTCTTCTTCAGGTTCTTCTTCGGAAGATTCTCCATCACTTTCCTCGTCAACAACTTCGTATTCTTCCATTTCACTTGGATCTATAGGATTACCATCTTCGTCAACGTATTCATAATTAGGTTTTTGATCTTCACTTTCTGAATTATTCTCTTCAGGTTTGTGATTAACTTCTTCAGAATTATTTTCCCTTTGATACTCGGAATTATCACCTAAATTCATGTATGCTATCCACTTTTTTCAGTTTATATAGATTATTGTAGCGGATTAGGCTTTTTATAAAAACTAAGAATTATTCTTCTTTTTTTTCAGTTTTTGTGAATTCTGTATATCCACTTTTTCCACAAGTTTTTCTGTTCTTGTGAACTGCCATAAATATTCCAGGTCCTTCTTTTGGAGATGTAGGATTCTTTCTAATAATTTTCCCATCCTTAACTTCGTATAGTTTCCATCTTTGTGAAGGTACTTTATTTTTTACTTGTCTTTTTGCCATTATTTATTTTCCTCTTTTGGTGCTTCAGGAACTTTTTCTTCCTTAGGAGCTTCAGCTTCTTTAGCCGCTTCTTCTGCAGCCTTCTTTTTTGCTTCGTGAGCTGCTTTTATTTCAGCTTGAATTACTTTTTTCTTGTTAATTTTTTCAATTGATTCTTTTGCTTTTTCGTCTTCGTAAACATAAACTTTAACTTTTGCAAGATTACTTCCATAGTCATTTAAAATTTCTTTAACTGCTATTAATTTTTCATCTGCTTTTGTAACTTCAGCAACAGTTTTTGCAACGTCTTCAGTCTTAGGTGTTGCTTTCTTACTATGTGTTATTTCTAAAGTTATTTCTTTTCTTCTCATTAGAGATTGTACATTTTCTGTAATTATTTTTGTAGTCATTTTAATTTAAAACCCTGCTTCCTGCTTCTAATATTGGCATGTTTGCTTCAGTTGGAACATAGATAACTTCGCTACTTCCATCGTGTAGACCTTCAACCCATTTCCACTTTATGTATTCTTCTGTTAGGCTTTTTGAGATAATTCTATTTGATTCTGCTACACCTTCAGCACGAATTATGTCTGCATCTTTCTTTAATAATGCTGCTTCTTTTTCAGCTTTAGCTTCTTGGATTGCAATTTGTCTGCTCCATTCAGCCTGTTTAAGTTGAGCCTTACCATTTAGCTCTTTAGAATAAACTGCGTAATTAGGAATTCCCCATAATACAAATGCAATTACTAATACTACTACAATTGTACTTAATACTGTTTTTTTGGTATTGCTTTTTTCTTGAATCATTTTACTTTAATTGCATATTCTCCTTTAACTTTAATGTCGGTGTTTTTTGCAATTTCTGAATTTTCTGCATTACTTATGAAAACTCTACCTTTCCAACTTTCACTGAATTGATTTCCTTTACAAACTGGACAAGTTGGTCCTTCAACAAAAATTCTACAGGTTTTACAAGCTTTCTTCATTTTTTAGTTTCTACCTTTTTAGTTTTATTAATTTCATCTTTGATCCATTTAGCTGCACCCAATCTATGTTGACGCATTGTTAGTCCAATTTTAGGATTGCTCATATCTTTGTATGATGCTGCAATAATTTTAGCTCTACAAACTTCTCCAACTTTCAAGATCTTTTTTGATTCTTTTCCAGTTAGTACGTTTGTTTTTGAAAATGAAACGAAGTCATCCATTGTTTGTGAAATGTGAATCATTCCATCAATTGGGCCCATTGTCATAAATGCTCCAAAGTCACTTATTTCTGTAATTTTACCCATAACGATCTCATTAAGTTCTGGTCTAAATGTTACAACTTTGTAAGTTGTGTCATAATAAGCTGCTCCGTCTCCAGGAATAATAATTCCTTCACCAACGTTTAATACTTCAGTTACACCAATAACCACGCCTAAATCTTTAGAAACGAAATTTTCAAATTCACCGTTTAGACTTCTAAGTATTGCATCTTGAGTATTGTTTGCAAACTCTTTTGGTGGGACTCTTATGTGACTTCTAACTTCCAGTTCGTAGAACATTTTTGTTTTTTTGCCTCAAATTCCTTAATTTACGATCTTAAGGTACCTTTTTTGCCTTATTGTAATTAGCCTTACATTTCTCTTTTTAAGCTTTTCTTTGAGCTTTTTATCCTGTGTTGCGAAGATATCCTTTGGATTTGCCTCTGCATGGGCTATTAATAGGGAATCTACATTTGTGTCTTCTGTTGTTTTGATTGGTTTCGCACCTATTTTGTTTAAAATAGATATTGCTAATTTTTCTAATGGCTTTTTCTTTAATTCTTCAATTGTTTTGTCAATGTAAAATAATGAATATTGTTCTTCTAAAATATTATTTAATTCTTGATCTATGTCAATTTTAAATTCTAGACAAGTTAGTATAAAACAGGTGTCCATTATTATATTTTTCATGATTATTCTTATTTAAATAACATTTAAATAGCTGTTTATTATTGGATTTTTCATGAGGTGTGGAAGAAAGGCTCAAGGGTCTATGGAATTTTTAATGACCTATGGTTGGGCCCTATTAGTTGTATTAATTGCAATTGGATCATTGACTTTTTATTTCGGAACAGGTTCTAACTTTTTAGCTAACGAAGGATGTTATATGTCTCCAGGATTTTTTTGTGGAGATTTCAAAGCTGATGAGGGTTCTGTAATGGTTAAAGTTTCAAATTCACTTGGAAGAGATTTAGCAGAAATTTCTTTTACACATCCAAGTTGTACATTGGGTTCTGATAATCCTTCTCTTGAAGATGGGAGGGATACTTTTTTGACTGTTAGTGAATGTAGTTTTGGAGTTGAAGGAACTTACATCGATGAAACTTTCATTTTGAATTATAGTTTTTTAGATAGTTCTTTGGATCATTTGAGTGATTTCAAAGTTGGGGCCGTTATTGAAGGCGGAAGTTCACAAGGAATGGGTGGTGGAGGAGATTCACAAGGTGGAAATCCCGGAGGTCCCGGAACAGGTTATCAACCCGATAGTCAAACAGTTTTATTGTTGAAGTTTGAAGAAACTGAAGGGGATATTGCCTATGATTCAAGTAGTCATGGCAATGACGGCTCACTTACCAACGGCCCTACATGGGAAACTGGTTATTTTGGATCTGCTGTTAAAACTGACGGTCAGAATGATGTGATACGTATTGCGTCAGATGCTTCTCTAAACTTTGGAAATCAAATTTATCCAAGAACTTTCACTATAGAAGGATGGGTTAAAGATGTCCAAGATAATAGGGACGGAATTATGGGTAAAAGAGATATAGCTCAAGATGCAACAGGATATTCATTAGGTGTGCAAGGTGGAAAACTTGCTATTGTTATTAGAGATAATCTTGGAGAAGAGATAATATTATTTACAGATGACAATATTATTGGTTCTGAATGGCATCATTTTGTTTTTGTTTTTGATGAAGAAAATGATAGGCTATATTCTTTTGTCGATGGAGTTGAACAAAATACTGATGCACAAATTCAAGGTTTTATTGGAGACTTTTCAAATAATGAATTGTTTAGGATAGGTAAAAGGCGTTTTTATTCTACTGCTGTTTTCGACGAAATTAGAATTTCTGATTTTGCAAGGTATCCGTAAGAGATTTAAACTAGTTTTATTTATTTAACTTATGAAAGAAATTACTGATGAGAAGTTGGATAAGTATTTTGACATTACTTCAAGAGCCTTGGATATGGCAAAGAAAGCTCCGCAAAAATTAGAATTAGAAGGTGCAAGAGAAGATTTTCTAGATATGATTGAAAGATATGTTAGTGATGCCAAGCATTTCAGAGGCAAGGGTGATTATGTTAATGCTTTTGCAGCTGTTAGTTATGCACATGGGTGGTTGGATGCAGGTGCAAGAATAGGATTGTGGGATGTTAGAGATTCAGTTTTGTTTACTGTTGATGATTAGTTATTTAAATAAAGAAGTTTTGATATTCTTATGAAAGTTGAGGTGTTAAGTGTTGGTGGAAGCCTTCTTTTCAAGAATGGGAAAGTAAATTATTCTTATATTCAAGATTTGAAGAAATTTTTAAGTTCATTTAAAGATAGAAAATTTGTTTTAGTTATAGGTGGTGGAACTGTTGCTAGAACATATATTGATGCCTTAGAAAAATTAGGTGCTAATAGAGATACTATGTCTCGTTTCGGAATTGGAATTACAAGGACTAATGCTAGACTAATTGCAAATGTTTTGGGAAAGGATTCGAATATTAGGGATATACCTAAAACACTTAGACATGTTAAAGGTTATTTAAGAAAACATAAAATTGTTTGTTGTGGAGCATTAAGATATGAACCTAACCAGACAAGTGATGGTACTGCTGCACAAATTGCACATTATCTAAAAACTAGATTTATTAACGTTACAAATGTTAAAGGTTTGTATACAAAAGACCCTAATCGATTTAAGGGAGCTAAATTAGTTTCTAAAATTTCATATGAAGAGTTTAGTAAATTAGTAAATAAATTAAAATATCATCCTGGCCAACATTTCATTTTGGATCAACATGCTGCTGAAACAATTAAGAAAAATCGTATAAAAACATTTATTGTCAGCGGAAGTTTCGCTAATCTGAAAAATTTACTTAGAGGTAAAAAATTTGTAGGCACTAGCATTAATTAATCTCAAAAGGGTTTTAAACAGGGATATTTTCTAAATAGGATGAAAGTAATTGCAGTTACAGGAAGTGCAGGCGTAGGTAAGAGTACTTATGCCAAGATGTTAGCTAAAGCTAAAAAATATCTTTATTTTGATGTTGGAAGTTTTGTTAAGGAGTATAAAATTTATGATTCTTACGATAGAAAATTAAAAACTTATTTGGTAGATGTTGATAAATTAAAATTAGTTTTGACTGATGTAGTTGAAGGTATCTCTCAAGAAGGTTGGAAAGGGGTTGTGTTGGATGGACATTTGACACATTATATGGATTCTAATTTAGTTGATTATGTTGTAGTTGTTAGGTGTGATGTTAAAACTTTGAGAAAAAGATTGGAGAAACGAAAATATAGTAAGAATAAGGTTGAAGAGAATGTAGAAGCTGAGATAATGGAGACTTGTTTAATTGAAGCTAAAGATTTGAAACATAAAGTTAAAATTGTCGAGGGAAAAGGATTAAATAAATTAAAGATAAGGTAGAACCATGTTTGATATTGTAAGATGTAAAATTAATGAAGATTGTTCTGATAAGGCTAAAGAGCTTGGCTTTTCTAAACTTCTTAATCTGAAAGTTAAGGAGGGGGGAAGTGAAGATCAAAATAGGAAATATACAAGTGATAAACAAAATGATGTTTTGATGAATCCTGAATTGAAGAGTATTGGGGATAAAGTTCACTATAGGAAATCTGGATTGAATCAAGTTTTAGCTAAATTAGCTAAACAAAATGATGTGGCAATTGGATTTGGTTTTAGTTTTATTTTAAATTTAGAAGGCGTTCAATTGGGTCAAATGATTGGAAGAATGAAACAGAATGTTCGAATTTGTAGAAAATCAAAAACTAAAATGGTTGTATGTTCTTATGCAAATAATGTTAAGGAAATGAGGGGTGCAAAAGATTTACTTGCATTTGCTAATGTTATTGGTATGACTCCTGGTGAGGCTAAACAAGCCTTAAATTGGAAAAAAGACGAGAAGAAAGTAAGGGTGGTTGGATGAAATTAGAAGTTCCATTCATTAAACAGACAACTGATTTTAATTGCGGCCCTGTGGCCTTACAAATGATATTTTCTTATTTCGGAGGTATTGAAAGTTTAGATAGCATCGAAGAAAATTGCGGTGCTAAAGAAAGTAATGCTATTTCCACTGTTACATTGGCAGTTTGTGCAAAAGATTTTGGTTACAATGTTGATTTAATGTCTGATTCTTTTGAAATTGATGAAAGTTTGTTGGATTTAGAATACTACAAAAAACATGGTGGAACCGATTGGATAAAAGAAGGAAAGAAAAAAATTGAAGAAGCTAAACAAAAGGGTGTAAATCTAGTTGAGAAAGAATTAGAATTGGACGAGTTGTTAGGCAAATTAAGTGAAAACTGCGTACCCATCGTTTTAGTGGATTGGAGTTATGTTAAAGGAACTCCAGAAAAAGGATATCAAGGACATTTTGTACCTCTTGTTGGTTTCAATGAAAAAAATGTTTTAGTTCACAATCATGGTAAATTAAATACAACTGAATTCTTAGAAATTCCCAGAGAGATTTTTGATAAAGCAAGAACTGCAAAAGGTACAGACGGCGATATTTTATTTTTGTATAATTCTAACTAGAATGAAATAAAATTGATAAAATAAAAAATAAAAAATAAGGTTTAACCGTTGTTATGCGTTAGACTAAAAGCTTCTTCTTTTACTGAAGCAGTCTCTACAATAAACTGGTTTACCTTCTGTAGGCTTGAACGGTACTTCACATTCATTACCACAGTCAGAACAAGTTGCCTTGTGCATTTCTCTAGGGCCTTCGTTTCTTCTAGGGCCTCTGTTTTCGAAATCTCCCATTTGCGTATTCCTCCGTAGTTGCATATATATTGAGATAGAATCTCATATGCACTGTAGTTTTTGGTCTTTGGAGGGTATTTAAGCCTATGTTTTTCAATAGGTATGTTAGCTAAGTGGTGTCTTTAGGTTGTTTTAAAGGGTAAATTGGACAATTGCAAATCTTTATATATGCTACAGACTCTAAAAAATTCGTAAGAGAGAAAGAAGAAAGGTTTGTTCTTCGTATATAATATGCAAAAAAAGACAAAGATTAAGGTGTTAACACCTACTCTGAGAGAGAAGAAAAGGTATCTCGTTTACTCAGTGGACTA
>JABHVN010000022.1 GCA_018658265.1 Candidatus Woesearchaeota archaeon
TGTAAAATATTGGATGCACACAGGTTTCTTAGATATGAAAAAAGAAAAAATGTCCAAGTCAGTTGGAAACATCATAAACTTAAGAGATTTATTAAAAAAACAAAACAAAGAAACAATTAGATTCTCATTAATTTCCCAACACTACAGGAATAGAATAGAATTTTCAGATGAAATATTAGAACAATCAAAAAATAGTCTTAAGAAAATAAATGACTTCATAACCAACTTAGACAAAGAAGATAATCTAGAATCACTAGAAAAATTAAAAGAAGATTTCTACGCAGCAATGGACGATGACTTCAATACTCAAAAAGCATTAACTGCCCTATACGAATTCATGAATGATTCAAACAAAACTAAAACTGGCGGAAAACAAACTCTAGAATTCTTCAAAAATATCAACAGTATCTTCAAAGCTTTCTCATTCACAACAGAAATCCCAAAAGAAATAGAAGATCTAGCAAAAGAAAGGAAACTTGCAAGAGATTCATCCAATTGGGAACAGTCAGATAAGCTAAGAAATCTCATAGAGTCCAAAGGATACACAATAGAGGACAAAAAAGAAGGATATCTCTTAAAGAAGCAATAGGCGCTCAAAACCCAACAATAAAGTTTATAAACCGAGTTTTTCTCCCATGTCTACCATGGTATCAATTCAAGATATAAATCCAAACAAGGCAATAAAACAAGTATCCGAAGGTCTAGAAGGCAGTATAGAAACACCTGAATGGACTAAATTTGTTAAAACAGGTCACGGTAAAAGAAACAGACCTGAACAAAAGAACTGGTACGTTACTAGAGTTGCTTCAATTTTGAGAAAAATTTACATTAATGGTCCAATTGGAACATCAAAATTAAAGAAAGCATATTCACATAAGAAAAACAGGGGCCATAAACCAGAAAGAACAACTATAGCCTCTGGAAAGATTATTAGAACAGCATTACAACAACTTGAGAAAGCTGGATTAGTTAAGCAAGTTGAAAAAGGCGTACACAAGGGAAGAGTTGTAACTCCTAAAGGAATGAGTTTTCTAAGCAAGATAGGTAAAAAATAAAATGGCAAAAGTTAAGCAGCCTGCAAAAAAACAAAGATTAGCAAAGAGACTACTTCAAACTAGATGGGCTCCTTTTTGGACAGTTCCTAAGATATATGGGGCAGGTAGAAAAGTTCACATGGGAAGACATACAGTTATTAAACGTTCATGGAAGAGGGGTAAAGCGATAAAAGCATAAGATGAAAGGAAC
Source organism: Candidatus Woesearchaeota archaeon (assembly GCA_018658265.1). Taxonomy (GTDB): domain Archaea; phylum Nanobdellota; class Nanobdellia; order SCGC-AAA011-G17; family UBA489; genus JABIKK01. Next base: position 1,246 of record JABHVN010000022.1, read on the forward strand.
TGAAGCAGAATATATCATACCTCTAAGAAAAGAAGTTATGAAAGTAGCAAAATATGATCGTACTAAAAAGGCAGTGATAGCTATAAGACAATATTTACAAAAGCATACTAAATCTAAGAACGTTTTACTGGGAAAGCAAATTAACAAAAAGCTTCAAAGTGGCGGAAGAAAAAACGTTGTTTCTAAAATTCATGTTAAAGTAATCAAAGACGAAGACAACTACAGGGCAGAACTTATTGGGCATCCAATTGAATTGTCAAAGGATAAAGAAGATAAGAACAAGAAAGCTGAAAAGCCAAAGGTAGAAGCTAAAAAAGAAGTAACTGAAAAACCAGTTGCAAAAGAAGAAGCTAAGGCAGAAACTAAAACTGTAAAAAAAGTTGTTAAGAAAGTAGCTAAAAAAGTAGAAGAAAAGAAGTAATTTTACCAACCGCGATTTCCATTACCAATACTCTTTCTAACAGGACGAATATTATTGTTAAATTTTACAACTTTTTTAGGTTTAACTTTTACAAATTTATTTGAACTGCCTTTTTTCATAAAGGTCATAACAACAACTATTGCAACAAGTACTACTAATATTCCAATAATCACCCATAATAATGAACTATCTTTTTCTTGTTGTATAACTACTGCGCCACCATAGCCTCCACTTGTATCCGTAGACCTAAATGAAGTTCCGCCAGTAGAACTACCTGCAGTAGGCACAGTAGAAGACGTTCCACAATCAGAAGGACAAGTAAATGTAGATTCGCCATTTCCACAAGAACCATCGCCACAATAACCTGAGCTTCCAGAGTCTCCAGAACCACCTGTTGAAACATATTCTCCGACAGTAAAGGAAACAGTTGCTTCGTCATCATTAGGATCAACTGAAATAGATTCTACATAAAGATCAGTCCCGTTCTCTTCATCCAAATCAACATTAGCAATATCTCCTTCTTCGTCCAAATATATTTTTCCGAGGGAGGATTCATCAATCTTTAATTTAATTTTTCCATCAGTATAAACTCTATTTAATTCAAAGGTATAATCTATATCTAAACCACTTACAATAACCAAATCTAATTCCACTAAATCAAATTCTTCTGAATTATCATTATCTAAATCAAAGTAGAATGTTGAATAATTTCCTCCGCTGCCTGAAACACATAACCCACTAGTGCAAACATAACCAGAATTACAATCTGAATTTGAACTACAAGTATTACCTTCACAAACATTTGCAGAACCGCCATACCCTCCACATGTTTCATTTCCAGAACAGGATCCACAATCATATGTACTGCTACATCCATCACTAACAGAGCCACAGTTTAATCCTTGATCACTACATGCTTCAGATTGAGTTAAAGGTGTACAACTACCATCACCACAAACATTTGCAGTTCCACTTCCTCCACATGTTTCATTTCCAGAACAGGATCCACAATCAATCATACCTCCGCAATTATCACTAACAGATCCACAATTCAACCCAACATCCACACAAGCTTCTGATTGAGTCAATGGGCTACATCCACTTTCACTTGAACCGCTTACAAATGCAACAGTTCCCTTAACTTGTTCAGAAGGATAACCTATGTCTAAATCTGCACCAATACCTTCACCAGTTAAATTGTAAAATGCCCCATATGAAGTCATGCCCTGACTTTGATCCAAGCCAGTAAGTCCATTTAATTTAAACCCGCAAGTACCATATGAATCTCCAGCAGCATTAGTTATTCCCACTTTCATTCCAGTTAATTTCTTGATGTTCACAAATGATTCTTCAACAAGGCAAACTTCAACATCCCCCGTTATTCTAGATATTAAATTTCCAGAATGAGTAACATTAGTTTCATTTCCAGTATTTCCTATTTGATAACTAATAGAAACATCCTTTTCGATATTCCTTCCAACTAACTGTTGTCCTGTGCAATTTTCAAATTCAAATAATCTTGTTGTTCCTTGAGGCATATTTGAAATTAAAGTAATTCTAGGAGAACAACTTTCAACTTCCACGCTTACCAAGGCTAAATAATCTAAATTGTTTGTCAAAGAAACATTCATTTTAGTTTCAGTCGCAACAGGTAATACATTATTGCAAATTATTTCTGAAGTAAGTGAACAATCTCCTTCCAAAGTTTGGAATGAAGAGTTATATCCAAATTCTTCATAAGCAGAAATTAATTTAAAATTAGAATAGTCTCCATCAATAGTTAGTAGGTTATCATCTACGCTCCAGTTTCCTGAAAAATCATTTACGGCTTCCCAAATTCCACCCACTGATTCATTATTCTTCCCTAAACGATAAACTCCTCCATAGTTAGAAACTAGGAGAACGCTCCAATCTAAATCCATATCTCCAATTCCAATAGTATTCGGTTTTACTATTCCGTCAGAATCTTGGTCTATGGCCAATGGATTTATTTCTAAGGAGTTATTACTTAAATTTCCAACATACAACTCATAATTCACCCCTCCGACAGTTAAGGTCCCCTTCCCTAAAACTCCATTTATTGATGGGTCTGTAAATGTTACATCCAGAGTAGTATCATCTTTTAGATCTGTAAATGTTACAACAGAATTAGCAGAGTTTATACTTTCATATCTAAAGATATGTGATTGTGCAGTATTCAAATTAGAAGCATCATCCTTCAGAGAAGAAATTAGGAAATAATCTCCAATGCCTATTGTAAAATTTTGATCATGTGCAGTTGCACTTGAAGAACCATTAATCTCTCCCTCTATAAATACAAACATTGAATTTGAAGAACCATATTTGAAAACTGAACCTTCATTAGAGATATAAGGAAAATTGTAACTTTCGCCCAGCACATTTTCAAAACTTAAATTATATACATTATCATCAGAATTAGATACAAGTTTAATATTACTTCTTGTAGGGCTACTCAATCCATCATAAACTACATCAAAAGAACCAATCATAGCTTCCGGATTATCTAACAACTCACTTAATGAAAATGTTTCATTTAACCAAAGATTAGTATCACTTTCAGAAACAGGAACTAGCCTATAACTCATAGCATCAATTGAAACGCCGCTTAGGTTAGAATCATCTACATCAAATTTAACAAATACTTCTGGTACAGCAACATTTCCCAATGTCAAACCGCCATCGTCAAATAAGCCGTCAGTATAATCATTATCACTTAATTCTAAAAAGTCTCCACCAATATAGAAATCAACACTATTCCCTTCGGTTAAATCTCCAAATTGTGTAATAACTTCTCCACCAGTAAACATTCTAAACATAAAATTAGCAGTATCCATTATCAAAAGATCAGGCCCATTAACAGTCCCTATTCCCCTAGGAAAGTTAAATTTAGCTTGATCTGGAACACCATTAAGATAGCCTTGAATGCCACTCCCTGCATAAGTACTAACTTCGCCAGTGTTATTATCTATTTGTCTAATTACATGATTGTTTACATCGGTAACAAATATATTGTTCGTAATTGGATCAATTACGATCCCATAAGGCATATCAAATTTAGATTCAGAACTATTTCCATCAACATAACCGCTAACACCTGCATTGTTAACACATTCACTTGCAAAACTAGAAACGGCCTTAGAACCATTATTACTAATTCTCCTAATCATATGGTTTCCAGAATCAACAACAAACATATTTTCATGATAACCCTGAGTGAAATCAAATGTCAAATCAGTAGGTGCATTAAATTTGGCATTTGAACCTGCACCATTCAAACATCCTGCCAGTGTAGTTCCTGCCCAAACTTCAACATCCCAATTATCTGGCTCATTAGAAGAAGTTCCGCCGTTAGGAGTCAACATTCTAATTACATTATTTCCTGTGTCTGCAACATAAACTTTTCCTCCGCCAGTTGCATGAATTCCTTCAGGAGAATTAAACCAAGTATCATTTCCATAAGTACCTGAACCAAGACCCCCATTTTGACCAGTACCTGCAATAGTTGTTACCTCTGCACTATCATATTTCCCCCTAGTAGAATTGTAAATAAGTTCAACTTTTTTTATTTTATGATTTTCTGTGTCTGCAACATAAAAAGTATTTGGAGTATTAGGATCTTTACTTCCAGCTATTCCCTTTGGCGAATTAAATCTTGCTGCAGAACCATTTCCATCGGCATCACCAGAACTGCCATTCCCAGCTACAGTTATTATCTCTGTTCCACCAAGTATTCTTACACGAACTGCATTATTCTCAGTATCAACAAATCCTGCATAACCTATGTCTAACCATGCCACAGCATAGGATTGACCCATTGTTGTAATAGAACTGTTTCCATCTACAAATCCGCTAATGGGAGTTTCATTAAGATTAATAGTTTTTACGACAAGTGGAACTCCATCAGAAAGATAATGTGTTTCTCCTTCTCCAAGAGTTACAACTTCATCAACAATATTTCCACCTGTTAAATTGAATGTAACTTTCTTTGGAGCAAAGCTAGGGATATTTAAAACTTCAACAGTGTAATCTTTACTGTCTAATAAATACAATTCTTCTTCACCCACAGTTAAAGAATTTTCAAGAATAAAATTCACTAGTCCAAGTGTAATAGAATTTGTAACAGGATCTAAAACTGCAGAAAAAATTTCATATTCTTCCGCAACTATTTCAATTGAACTTCCAATTAAATCTTCTAATGTTCCAGAAGCATAATTGCTTTTCAATCCATTTGTAAATTTTAAGTTATATTCAAAAAAAGCATTTAATTCATTATGAGAAACTTCATGATCCAAATAAATAAAATCTCCAACATAATTTGAAGACAGACCTTCACTTTGTCCATAATTAATTAGTAATTGATTTCCTATAGACTCTTCATCTTCTAAATGTCCAAAAACAATTTCTTGAGAATAAGCAACTGTCCCTAAATTAGTAATAACTGAACCGGGATTCAAACCAGCAAGTTCATTTGAAGTTAAAATTTTAACATCATTTCTAATTTCCCTTCTAATTCCTAAATCTAAAGAATAACTATCGACATAATTTGAAGATCCCCCTGAAGCCATACCTGTAATTGATGAAAAAGTGCTCAGATCACTACCAAAACCACTAGTAGAACCATAAAAAACAAACAAAAAAGTTAATGCAATTAACGCAATTGTAAAAGAACTTTCATGCTCAGCACTTCCTTTTGTTGAAAAAGTCACATTAGACCTTTTTGCACTCTTTTTTAACACCATAAACATAAAAATTAGATAGAATACATATTTAAACCTTATTAATAGGATCTAAACGACAAAAAATGGAAGAATACAAACTACCTGCAGAAAAAATTGAACCTAAGATTTTAATTAAAAAAGAAGGAATAACTAATGAGAATTTTGGATGTATTCCTGAAAAAAGGAATATTAAGGATTTAATCAATAGAGGAATTATCAACATCAATAAATATTCTGGACCTTCGTCTCACCAAGTATCCGATTATGTTCAAAAAATTCTAAATATAAAAAAATCTGGACATTCTGGAACTCTGGACCCAAAAGTGACAGGAGTTTTACCTGTTGCATTATCTGACGCAACAAGGATAGTTCAAACATTGCTTCCAGCAGGAAAAGAATATGTTGCATTAATGAGAATCCATGAAGAAACTTCTGAAGATAGAATACGAAGAACGTTCAAAAAATTCACAGGAGAAATAAATCAACTTCCTCCAGTTAGATCTGCAGTAAAAAGGAGAATAAGGCCTAGAAAAGTATACTACTCAGAAATTTTAGAAATTAAAGATAAACATATTTTATTTGTAGTAGGTTGTGAAGCTGGAACTTACATTAGAAAACTAATTCACGACATGGGAAAAGACATGGGCTCAGGAGCACACATGGTGCAATTAGTAAGGACTAAGGCAGGGCCATTCCAACAAAAAGGATGGCATAGTCTACAAGACTTAAAAGATGCATATGAAATTTACAAAGAAACTAAAGAAGAAACGGAGCTAAGAAGGATAATTGAACCTTATGAGAATGCAGTAAAATTACTTCCAAAAGTCTGGGTATTCGATTCAGCAGTATCGAACATATGTCACGGTGCACCAATTGCATCTCAAGGAATTTCAAAATTAACAAATAACATTAGAGAAAATAACCTTGTAGCAATCATGACACTAAAAAATGAATTAGTATGCTTAGGAAAATCACTAATGAATTCAAAAGAGATGAAAAAAAGTGAAGAAGGTATTGCAGTCAAGCCAGAAAAGGTATTTATGGAAAGAAGTCTGTATCCTATACAAAAAAGACCTTGAAAAGGCTTTTAAAGCAATTTGAGAAGTTCTAATTATGAATATTAAGAAAATAGACAAACAATCAGGAATACCCTTAATTGGTAATATAGCCTTCGGTATAGTAGATAGGGGCTCTTCTTGTATCCAGATTAGACCGATTTCCCTTTGTAACATGTCATGTATTTTCTGTTCAACTGATGCTGGACCAAAGACAACAACCCATAAAACAGGATATATTGTAGACCCAGATTATTTAATTCAAGAAGTTAACAAGGTAGTAGAAATCAAAGAAGAAGTTCATGCAAATATAGATTCTGTGGGAGAACCTGCTTCATATGAACATTTAACTTATTTAATTCAAGAACTAAAAAAGAATAAAAAAATATATTTTATTTCCATGCAATCAAATGGAACTTATTTTACTAAAGAAAAAATTGATGAGTTAGAAAAAGCAGGACTAAATAGGATTCATTTGAGCATCCATAGTACAGATCCAGAGCAATGTAAAGAATTATTTGGATCTCAAGAATACGATATCAATCAAATTTTAGAAGTTGCAAGGCATATTTCTAAATCCAAAATAGAATTAATGCTCGCACCAGTACTTCTTCCAAATATCAATGAAGAGGAAGTAGAAAAATTAGTAGAATTGTCTAAAGAGTTAAACTGTAAAATTGGAATACAAAAATATGAAGAATATAAATTCAGCAGAAAACCAAAAAAAGTGAAGAAAGAAAATTATTACAAATTCTACAAGCGTTTAGAAGCCTGGGAAAAGAAACACGAAGTTAAATTAATTTACAAACACGAACGTGGGGAAATTTACAAAGGAAGATCTCTAGAAAAGCCAATAGAAATTGGAGAAAGAATCAATACAACCATTCTTTCAGACGGATGGAACGAGGGGCAAGGAATAGCCGCATACAAGGGAAGATCCATAACTGTAAAAGATTGCAAGGCTCAAGAAGGAGATAAAATCAACCTTAAAGTTCTAGAAAACAAAAGCAATATTTACCTTGCTAAGCGAGTTTAACATGACATTCATTGGAACAACTGTTATAGGGCTGGAAGATGCTTCGATTAAAGAAACAAATGGAAAATTATATTCCCCTGGAAGAATTTCTTTTGAAAAAATACCTGAAAATCCATTAACAGTAGATACAATTTACGAATTATTAACCTCTTTTGAATTCAAGGATCTAAAAGGCATAATCAAAAAAATAAATGAAACTGAAATAGTGCTTTCTGGAACATACAAATGTATGTGTAAACGAACAGGTAAACAAGACTTTAATTCTATGATTCTTGAACATGAAATAGGAAGAATTATTGACAAAAAAAACAAAGGCCTGGAATATTCTAGAGACGACCCAGAAACAATTATCTACATAGACGTCTTAGACAATAAACTTAACCTAGGAATTTTAAAGGAAAGGAATCTTTCAAAAAGAGAATACAGATTCCACCTACACAATCAAACAACTCCCACATTAGTAGCATCTTCTACAATCAAATACCTAAATATTCAAAAAAATGAATCACTATTATGCATAGATTGCAAAGATGGAGTTGTTCCAATAGAAGCTACCCTTCAAAATATAGAAATTATTGCCCAAGATTCTAATCCCAATAATATCAGGAATGCAGAAATTAATGCCAAACTAGCAAAAAAAGAAATTGAATTCCAATTAAAGAACGTAGACCAAATTGAAGCGTCTCCAGATTATATTATTACTCAAATTGTTTTTTCAAAGGATAAAAAGGGTCCCCATAAAAAAATAAATGACATCTTTCAATTTGCAAAAAAGAATATGAAAAATAAAATGGCAATAATAACAAATCATCCAGAAGATATTAAGATATTTTGCCCTAAAGAAATAAAATTAACAGAACAAAAAGACATTAGACATGGCGGATTAAATTTGACTATCCAGATCTATTCACTCTAAAACTAAAGTTCTATCCCAATTAAGAATGCCATAATCACAAGGAACCAAATATTTGCCATCTAAAACAATTAAGTCATAGCTACAAGCTACACCTTCATTATTTCCAAAAGCATTAACATATTTACCTTGGAGTTCATTGTCTCCACTTGAAAATCCAGTTGCAAAGAATGTAAAAAGTAACAAAACTAGTGCAATAATTAAAATTCCTCTTTCTTTCATAATCTAAAAGAAGTAAATATCTATTTAAAAGTATTGATGAGATTATTCTATCAATTCTAAAGATCTAATCTCACAAGCACCTATAGGACAAGTTTTCAATAAACTGCCTCTTAGTTCTCTTTGTAATTTAGTCTGAATAACTGATTCGAACACGTCTACGGAATCTAATTCTTTAATTTTTTCTTGTAAGTATACTGATGCTTTTCTTCTGATATCACTAACTACTGAGATTGACACTCTATGCCTTGTGATAATCATAGGTTTAATTCTCATTTTTTGTCCATCTTTTGTTTCAGTTACAAAAGAGTCATCCATTTTGTCTGTCCCTTTTCTAACAGCTCTTCTTGAATGAGATTTAAGCAATGAGTATCCGACCGTTTGACATACAGCATTATCATCATTAACTGATCTAATTTTAAATTTTAAATTTACGCCTTGTCTTTTGTAATCATTAAGTAAATTCATTAAATTAACATTAAGTGCTCTTCCAACCATCTCTCCAGGTTCATTAGCAAATGTCTCTCCAATAACTCTATTATTAAATTCCTTAGGAGCTAGAATACTGAACCATTTCTTTTTCTTTCTTCTAACGTTAGAAACCTTCTTTCTCATAGTAGGTTTAGGTTTAGCGATTCCCTTTTTGCTACTTTTATTCTTTTTTGCCATGTAATCTTACAAATTAAAAAACCAGTTATAAACCTTTCTATCACTCTATTCTGCAGCAACAGACTTGTTACCGACGTATTTACCTAATGAAGAAATAGCTTCTCTTATCATCAAATCTTCTTTCTCCTGAGGAACAGAAGCTCCTGCAGCTAGCTTATGACCTCCACCGTATCCACCGCCACAGTCTACAAGATCTTTGATTATAATCCTTAAATCCGTTCCCTGACTAAACCCATCAGTTATTCTCAAACTAACCTTAATATGGCCATCCAATGTATAGGCAGTAGACATAATTATTGTCCCATCAGGATAAACCTTACTTTTTGCCAATAATGATGCCAAAGTTCCGATAATGGTGTCTCTGATATTAGAACCTGCCAAGATAATCACATAACCCTTTTTTTCTATTACTTTTGGAGTTCCCTTATTATCGTAATACCAATTCAAAGCATCAATCATTTCCTTCCTATATTCTCTCAATAAATCATTTGCTTTATCTGAAGTAGAACTATCTCCCATACAGACGCCAATTCCTAAACTTGGCCATCCCATCCTCCCACAAGAGTTCAATAAAGTTGAAAATTCTCTTAAATCTTTTTTCAAACTATCATCATCTTCATCTTTCAATAAAAAAACTGGACCCACTGTGGATTCGGCCATTGACCCAGAAGCTTTTTTTATTTCAATAGCTGTAACTAACTTAGCCAATTCTTGTTTACTCAAATTAACTAACCTTCTTACATTCCTAGCCTTATCATAAAGTTCTATTCCTGCTTCTTCTACAAATTTGATTGCTCCCCTTTCACTTCCAGTTACACCTGGAATAAATGGATTAGTACTATATTCTAAAACTTTGTGAAGCGGCTTAGTTTGAACACCAAATAATCTTAATGTATCTTTTATCTCTACAGAATCTCCTTCCAAAGCATCATCCAATATAACCTGATTCATACCAACAAATCCACAATCTTCTTGCATATCTCCAATAGCTCCAACCAAAGCTAAATGAGCCATATCTTTATTACATTCGTCAATGCTTTTTGCAAAGAAATAAGAAATTCCTGCAGCAGATATTTCTTTTGTACCATCCACATTAAATAAATGGGGATTGATCTGTCTAACTTTTCCAATTATTTTTTCTTCTATTTCAGGATAATGATGGTCTAAAACAAAAATATCTTTATCAAACTCCTTACTCAATGTTTCTAAATAAGCAGTTGCTAAATCTGCAAAAACAATTACATCGTATTCTTCTCTTTTCAGTGCATCCAACAATTCAGAATTAACTTGCTTCACAACTGAAACTACATACCTAATATCTCTTCGAGAAAGTGCTTTACAAATAATAGAGGTAGAAGTTATGCCATCTGCATCAATATTACCTATAATTCTTATGGGTTTACTGCTCTTCCCAACAGCTTCTAAAAAATCAGAAGAGACTTCCTTCATGTATTCTAAAAAATCACTCCCCATTTAGAATAAATTAGAAATTTGTTTTAAGTAGATATCTAAACTTGAAAATATATTAAACAACCCATTGCATAGCCTTAGATCTTTCGTAGGACCAGTCTAGTTCCAAAACCTTATTTGCTTTATAATAGTCAACTAGTTTGTTAATTTTACTTAATGTTAATTGTTGGCCTCTTTTTGCAGTCATATCTTTCTTATTTGATTCTCTGTGCTTTGCAATTGCAATATCTCTCTTAATTAGGGCCAATAAATCATCTGGAACTTCTTTCTTAACGCCAATTTCAGTTAACATAGCACCAAGACTTTTTCCAAAAAAAGCTTTAACATCTGGAACTGCGTGAGAATCTCTTAGAATAATGCCAATTTGACTTGCACTCTTTCCAGCCTTATCTAGCTCAATAATAACATCTTTAACAGCCTTAGGATCTTTATTCACCCATTCAGAATTATCTACGTTTAGGGGCTTAGTACTGCCACTTACGCCTTTCTTCTTTGAGTATCTTCTTGCCATTTTGTATTAAAGGGTCACTAGAATCATTCCAGTATGGACCAGCTTTCACCGAACCACCCTTACCTAGATTCTCGATTAAACCATTTATAAGATTTTTCATTGAGTAGAATAGCCCTGCCAGGATTTGAACCTGGGTCAAGGGACCCAAAATCCCCCATGCTTGACCACTACACTACAGGGCTGTAATGATTAAAACTAAAAAAAATAGTTTATATAACTTATGCTCCCAATTTCCTTTTATACCTTCCTCGTTTTTCAACGCTTTCTAGCCTTTCCATAACCTCAGAATACAAAGAATTATTCAGTTTATATCCTTTCAAAAAGCTTTCAAAATATCTTTCAAAATGCAAATAATGCTTACTTTCTAATGCTTGTTTAAATAAATGTAAATCTACAGCCTTATGCTCAATCTTATCTGTAACAAAAGACAACCCAAAATCAATTAGTTTAACTTTCTCATCAACAACCATCATATTTGAAGTTGTTAAATCTCCATGAACTATATTCAACAAATGCATTTTTGCAACATTATTTCCAAGAGAATTAAAAAGTTTAGAAGATTTACTCTTCACAAGATCATCAACAACATCTTTTACCATCGGACCTTCCAAATAACTCATAGTAATTTCATGGTCCGTAACTTCAATCACATCTGGACAGGTATTTCCTAATTTTTCAAGAATTTTAGCTTCTTTTCTAGTTCTTCTGATTCTTAATTTTTTATCGATCTCTGGAATACGATAACCTTTCTCTATTCTTCTTTTAATAACGGAGCCTTTGTCAAAATATACTTTAGCTTCGGCACCATTACCAATTAGTTTCATAAAATAAATAAAAAGAATTAGCTTAAAAGTTTGTTGTTACTCACTTCTACATTCTTCGCAGTAATAATCGCCTAATAAGCCAGAAGATTCATCCAAGCCAAAAGCCACCTTATCACATTTTTCGCATTTAATATCCAATGCTACCACCTCGATAATATTTAACAAACCACTCCTTAATAAAAATTACCAAAGCCTAAAACAATAATTAGAATTTAATGTTTGGCCCACCCATTTTACCAAACTTCTTCATCATTTTTTCAGGATTTTTTCCTTTCATCATCTTCATCATTTTTTTACTCTGTTTATACTGTTTTAACAATCCCCTAATATCTGCGATATCTCTTCCGCTTCCAGCAGCAATTCTTTCTATTCTATTTCTTCCAATTAAATCAGGGTTTTCTAATTCTTCTTTAGTACAACTGTCTAAAATAAATTTCCAAGATTCCATCTTACCTTGTTGATCTTCTAAAACATCTTTAGAAATATTCATTTCCCCCATACCTGGAATCATTTCCATAACTTTCCCAAGAGGTCCCATTTTTTTCATTGCATTCATTTGATCATACATATCTATTAAATTAAAGTCACCACTCAGCATCTTTTTACTTATTTCTTCAGCATTGGAACCATCCATCGCACCTTTTGCTTTTTCAAGTAATGCTTCTAAATCTCCTAAACCTAGCAACCTTCCAACAAATCCTTCTGGATTGAACACTTCTAAATCTTCAGGTCTTTCTCCAACACCTATGAACTTAATGGGTGCACCAGTTACAGCACAAGCACTTAAACTTCCACCACCTTTAGCAGTACCGTCTAACTTACTAACGACTACTCCTGTAACTCCGCAAGCTTCATGGAACATTTTAGCTTGATCAAATGCGGCTTGGCCCATATCTGCACTTAAAACTAATAAAATTTCATCTGGAGAAATTAATTTACTAACAGATTTAATCTCCTTAACTAGATCATCACTCAATGCATCTCTTCCAGCAGTATCGACAAAAACAATATCATATTTTTCCAAATCTTTTTTGAAAGACTTCCAAATTTTGACAGCATCCTTAACTTTTCCGTCAACATAAGAGTCCACTTTAATTTTTTCGGCAATTTGCTTTAATTGTAAATGTGCCGCTGGCCTATGAACATCAAGACCTACAACTGCAACTTTTTTTCCACGAGTAGAATAATATTTGGCAAGTTTTCCAATAGTAGTAGTTTTACCTGCGCCAAATAACCCTACAGTCATAATGAAAAATGGCTTTTTCTTTGAAGAAATCTCAATACCCTTTTTTTCAGTTCCAAAGAATTTGACTAATTCTTCATACACAATTTTAATAACATGTTCTTTAGGGGTAACGCCTGCTGGTGGTTTTTCGCCCAAAGATCTTTCTTTAATTCCCTTAGTTAACTCAAA
>JABHVN010000023.1 GCA_018658265.1 Candidatus Woesearchaeota archaeon
CATCAACAGGTTCAGATTCAGAAAGTATAGCTAACAGTCGAAATGTTTGTTTAAGAGATTTTAATTATTTTGACATATTCTTTGAAGGACTTGCTACTCAAGATTCTCCACAACATTCTGTGGAAGTTGCATTTAATGCTTATAGAGATTTGATGGATAGTGATGATTCTAATGCAGATCTTGCTTTGGGCATACTCAGTAGATATGCAATTCGTCATGAAATTATGCCATTAGATACAAAAGAATTTACTAATAATGTTTTTATTTCTCAAAAATTAGATCCAAGAGATTTGGTAGCTTGGTCCAAACTAAGAGAAAACCCTGAAAGTGCAAATAAGATATTACATTCACCAGAAGGAATAAAGGATAAATTCCCTCAAGCAGTTTAATCCAAAATATTTACGGATAATTTCTAGAAGTCTCTTTTAAAGTTGAATTGAATAATTCTTTATGACATTTTTAAGAGACTATGTTCCTTCAAAAAATAAATGGTTGGGAAGTTCTGGACTTGCGTTAATTTTGGCAACTGGACTTATTGCAAATAATTATAGTAGCGGAATCAATTTTGAAGAAAGGTCTTCAGAAACAGCGTTTAATGAATATTCTGGAATTGATGCTCTCTTTGAGATGGGAGAACTCTACAACGAAGGTGTAGGATTAGATGGCGGGAACTTATTGAGAGATTCTTCTTTAGACAATATAGATTATATTATTTCTACATGGGAAAATTTGCCTAAAGAGGATAGGTATGAAGTGTTGGGTTCATTGGTTACATTACAAATGAGGGAATCAGGTTATGAAGTGAGAGATTTCACAAGGGACAATATTGGAGATGCTATGTTCTTTATGCTTGGAGGGGGAATGTAATGAGTTTTTTTGAAGGATTTGGAAGGATTATATTTTACACGGGAATATTTGTTGCAGGTTATTCCGTTAGCGGTTGTGTTCGTGAAGATCCGAGATATGATGTTGTGAGATATGAAGAAAAACCTTACTTAGTAGATAAAAATCTAAGTAAGAAAGTTGAAATAAAAAATGATAATGGAAATTTACAACTTGGAGATTTAGAATATAGAGTTGAATGCGTTCTTGAAGATAGAAGATTGTTGAGATGTCTTAGTACCCTTAAAGAAAGGTGGGAGAATGATAATGGAAAATAAAGTCCATTCTGTTTTTGGTGTCGAAGGTTATGGTGGAGAAGAAGTTGCTTCAATGACTCCTAAGCTTGAAGAGTTAGTAAATAATGATTTTGATTTGGAAAAGTTTAGAATTTCATTGCAAGCCCATCAATTACAGGAATCAGATATGCGAAAAGAAATGATCCATTCTGTAGGATCCATAGAGAAATTTAATGATGTAATTCATAGAGTTAAGGAACGGTCTAATGGCCTTAAACCCTTGAATAAAGAGCTAGTGAGGGCATTAAAATATGGCCACAGTAAAATATTTGGAATTTTTAATATTGGAGGACTTCTTACAAAAAGTTTGAGAGGCCATAGAACAGAAGACTTGGTCTCTAAATATTGTGGATTTTTTGATGAGCAAGCAGAAGATTTTGGACAACTTTTTTATCATGTTGTTGAAAGAGAAGGAAAATTAACAGATTATTCTAATGAACTTGTGAGAAAAAATCAATTTTATCTTGGAACTCAGGAAACATTGGACACCGAAATTGGAAGGTTGTCTGAAGAAAAGAATTCCGTATCTAAAATAGTTGTTGACTCTACAGAGATTACAGCAATTGCAAGAAAAGCAATAGTTGACAGGGCTAAAATGAAATATGATGGAAGTGTGGAATCTAGAAGAATGTTGGACACACTTGTGTCTGAAAACGAACGTGCTATTGAAGAAACTGGAGGTTTGATTGGATGGTCATGCGGCATGAAAAATGTATTAGCATTAGGCAAAGAACGGATGGATAATTACTGTAGACATTTAGAAGAAACAATGGTTGCTTACTTGCAAGCAATTAGTATGAATAACTGTTTTAGAGATACTAACAATGCTGTTCGTGGCATGGCCAATGTAATGATTGCGGCTCAAGCAAGTGCTGATTCTGGAGTGAGTAATATTGTAGAGTTTATTAAACATAATGGACTTTATGGCAAGCCACTTAATTTTAGGAGTTCACTATAATGCCTCCAACTAACTTGGATACAATTGTAAATAATTTAAATTTAATCTCTGCCCGTAACAAAAATTTGGTTAATCCTGTCAAAATATCTGGAATGGAAAGTATTAGATCTGATGAATATGAAATTGCATTAATTGACAAGTGTTTTGATCTTAAGATGCCCTTTATTTTAAATAAAGGAATTGTGGATGTAGTGGAAGGATTAGTTGAAAATAAATTGGATCGAAGAACTAGTGCTAAAAAAATCTTTAATTGGATGGTGTCAAATATTTCTTATGGAAGGAGAAAACTTGGAAACAGAGGATACCGAAATAGTGTTGAAGTCTTTGATGATTGTGAAGGTGTTTGTGGTGAGATGGCTATGTTGTATCTAGTAATGATTCGAACTGCAGGCATTAGAGGAAGCTATGCTCATGTAGATGTTGATCAAACTGGGAAAGCAGTAAACCATGCTTGTGCAATGATTGATGTAGAAGGGGCATATGGAGGCATTACCTTTGTAGATCCAGCATACAAGACATACGACATTAGACATAAAACTGTAAAACCCCTTACAGATTTTGAAATATTCAAGACATTTAATCAATGGAACTAAAGATAGCTCTATCACAATAATCTATAAAAACTTTCTAATTCACTAAATAAACATGATAGATGAATATACTTATGGCTGTTTTAAGGTTGAAGGGAAGCAGTTTTTAGGAGATTTGAAGATACAGAGTAATCGACCTAGGTACTGGCAAGACTTAGAGGAGAAGAAACTGAAAGTTTCACATATCTCTGAATTGTTAAATGAAAATCCTGATGTGTTTGTGATTGGAACTGGTGCCGGAGGATTGTTAAAAGTGGGTGCTGAAGTAGAAGAATATATTCTTAGTTGGAAGTTAAACACTGGAATGAATCCTATGTCTTATATTGAAAAAAATGTTAAGGCCATTAAGATAATTAATGAAGCGATAAAAAATGGTAAGAATGTTTGTGCAGTTTTACCTAGCGGATGTTGATTTAAGGAAAGTATTAAAAAGATGGATTCTAAATTTTAATTATGGCGAAACTAATATTTTTTGGTGATGAGAAATGCCCTTATTGTAAAAAGGCATTGAATGCACTAAATGGGAAAGAGTTTGAGCATGTATTAGTTCCTGTTGATATTCCAAGGGAAGAAAGATCTGATGTTCTTTATGCGGGAGGAATTCCTGAAGTAAGGGGTAGAAATTTTGGAGAACTTTTTGCAGGAGATTTGAGCATTCCTAAGGGTGTTGTAGTTATTGAAGGAAAAGTTACAGTGTTAATGGATTCTGAAGAAATAATGGAATACGCATCTAAATTATAATTCTAAAGCCTTTAGCAACATTGTTGCATATGAACCTTTTTCTAAAGCAAACTCAATTGTTAGTTTATTCATTCCTTCATTTAGATCGTCAAACTCTTCTGGATGAACTTTTAGATCTTTAGGCAAGATTATCATATGCCTTATTCTTGTTTTGAAAAATAAGTTCCCCATTTTTTTAACCTTAAGTTCTTCTTGTTTAATTCCTTCTTTTGAAAGTATTTTTTCTACAACAGATTTAATATACTCGTCAGTTATTTTAGTTCCTGGTGCAATCATCGGTAGTTCTAAGTCTCTAAGTTCTTCGAATTGTTTATTGCTTAATTTTTTATAGAAATGTAACTTTCCTGCTGCATAATCTACAGGGATTAAATCTTCTGCTTTTTCTTTCAGTATAACACTTAAACATTTGTTCCATATAAAGCTTTGATATGCTGAAACCACTATCTCTTGTGTTAGTTTATTGATTCTTCTAAATGATTGCAAATAGTGAGTGGGGTTTTTTGCTAAGTAATAAATTATTTTCTTTTCTTCATGTAATTTTTCATATTTTTGTAAGTGTGTAAGGCATTTCATCCACTTGTTCCAGTTTTTGAAAATAAACCTATGCGCTGCATTTTTATTTGGAGATTTATTGTTGTTAGATGTTAAATATAATTTAAGTGCAGTTTCATAGTCATCTTTCATTAATCTTTTTGCAATGAAACCTTCCCTTCTTAGATCTTCACCAAATCTTTGTGAATCAAAGAAATTTGGAATCCCAGTAGAGTTAATTCTCTTTAAGTTGGATTTAATTTTTTTAATATCATCTTTTGTTAAATCTCTTAGAGTTATTGTAAATTTGTTCCCCCTTAAGTCTCCACTTTGAAGGGGTTTTGGTAAACATCCTATCTTCTTTATTGAAATGGTAGGTGTTTGGAAATTCATAGTATCTTTTCTGTTTGTTTTAATAGAAATTAGTTGAGTTGTAACTGCAATTTTGTCTTTAATTCCTGCGTGAGAAATTTCTTTGTAAGATATCCTTAATTTTTTAGCAATTGCTTTCTTAGCATTAATTAAGTCCATATCCTTCTTTTTTAGCTCTAATATGGCATAAGGTCCAGTTTTCTTTGGTTTCACTGTTGGAATCTCTTCTACTAGGAAATCCTCAGGAATTTGCTTAATTTTCATTTTTTTGTGTAATCTTTGAGAGTTTATAAAGTGTTATAGGGGGCTTAAAAAGGAGTTAGAAAGGATTATATACTCTTTGATAAAGATTCTGATCGAATAATATGATACCTAAATATGTTTTGGAAGGAATGGAAGAAGGTACTTCTGTAGTTTATGGTCATGAGCTAAATGACCCGGTAGTTCCTGGAAGAGATGTAATATTTTATTCTGGAAAAATTTCAAAGACGCCTGAGGGAAATAATGTTTTTGTGAGTCCCACAGACACTAGATTTTTTTCAAACTTAACTACATTGGATAGACGCACTGACTTTGTGTTTAAATTGGATGGAGATGAATTCTCAGGTAAACCTTGGTATAGGGAATTAAGAACTTTGTTAAGAAGTGACTTGGGGAGCGAAGAATTAGAAAACAGAGGAATTGTGAATGCTGTAGAAAGTGCAATAAATCAATTTTGGGAAATCTCTAGGAATAGATCAAAGTTTTACTCTGAACGAGCTGTTGTTGAACAATCTTAGTAAAATATACTTTCTAGTCGATAAACCTTTAATAGTTTCTTTAATTTTCTAAATATATGGACTCGAGTTGCAAGTTTATTATTGTTACTGGAGGAGTTTTATCTGGTTTAGGAAAAGGTGTTGCTGCAGCTTCTATGGGACATTTGTTATCTAAGGATAGAAAGATTGTTCCAATAAAGTTGGATGGTTATTTGAATGTTGATCCTGGAACGATGAATCCTGTTGAACATGGAGAAGTTTTTGTTTTAGATGATGGTTCTGAAGTAGATATGGACTTTGGGCATTATGAGAGGTTTCTAGATATTAAATGTAAGGCCGAATGGAATCTAACTATGGGAAAGGTCTTTGATGAGATTCGAAAAAAAGAAAGAAGGGGAGACTATTTGGGTAAAACTGTACAATATATTCCTCATGTAACTGGATTCATTAAAGAAAAATTTCATGAAATAGCTGAAAGAGAGAAAGCAGACATTATGTTGATAGAAGTTGGAGGTACTGTTGGGGATATTGAAACAGAACTTTACATTGAAGCTTGTAGACAATTGAAAAAGGATGTTGGAAAGGAAAATGTTCTTTATGTTCATCTAACATATGTTCCTATTCCTTCGGGAGTCCATGAACAGAAATCTAAACCCACTCAACAATCTGTAAATCAATTAAGGAGCAGAGGTATTAATCCAGATATAATTGTTGGGAGGTGCAGTCAACGTTTGACTCCACATGTTAAAGAG
>JABHVN010000024.1 GCA_018658265.1 Candidatus Woesearchaeota archaeon
CTAGGTAGGGTTTCATTAACTTTTTTCAAAAATTCTGCAGCATCTTCTTGAGTTTTATCTCCCAATGCAATAAAAACAGAATCAGTATTGTGAACTAAAACATAATTTGCAAAGAATTTATGGGTATCTTCTACTTCGATATCATACACATAATCATTGTTTTCTATTCTTTCAACACTTTTAACTCCTTGCAGATCAAAATCATATTTTTTTATTAAGCTCTTTTGAACATCCTTTGTTTTTATCCTTGCTCTATCATTTTTTCTCTTAAGCAAAAAACCTACATTTTTATTGAAAATATCTCTATCTTTAATAATAATATTTTTAGAATGACTATTATTAGTATAAATCTTATCTTTAGTTTTATAGGTGTTAGGAGTATTGTCTCTGAAAATAGAGTGAGAAACCCCTACAGAGAATAATAATTTTCTAACAGCCGCGATGTAACTATCTTGGATAGAAGTAAATTTAATAATCGGAGAGCCATTTCTGATCATAACAGTCCCATCTGCAGTAAATAATCCTTTCAAAAAACCTCCAATATTATCTTCTGTCTCATTCAAAAGCCATTCTGGAATAATCTTTTTATGATTTTTATTTGCACAATGATTAGCAATTAGTTTAACTAACTTAAGACCATTAACTGTTAAATCTCCTTTTCTAGTTTTACTCCACCAATAACTTTTGATGTAACCTAACTTAATCAAGGGTTCAATATTATTTTTAAATAATTCTTCACCATCAATTCCCAAAGACAGTCTCAGATAATAATCCTTATTTGCTTTTTTATGCGCCTTGTTTTGTTGAAAACTTCCATCTCCAATAAATAGGCCAATAAATTCATAGACTTCTTTAGGGTAGTTTTTAGATGCAATTTTTCTTTCGGGAAGTTTCTTCATAGAAATAATTGATTTGATTTTTTTCTTCAATTCAGTAGGCTTAACTTCCACAATCCTTTCTAGGGGATTACGTCTTTTACCAGAAGTGTGCGATAAGTTTTCAAATCCGATTAAAGAATGATCTTCAGTGACATCAAGAGACCAATTATTTGTAAAATTAACCTTGTACATTTTTTTATCACATTTATGCCTCATTACATAAACTAATGGCTTGAAAACAGATTTTCCTTTTGAGTCCAAGGTTAAAACTTCTAATCCTTTTCTAAAATTATATTCCTTACCTGTGTTATTTTTAAGATCTTTTTTAACAAACAGATTTTTTATTTCAGTTTCATAAACTTCTCCATTTTCTTTAATCCAAACATTAGAATTCCCACCAACACTATCCCCATAAATAACTTTTAATTTTTCTCTTTCAGCTTCATCCATTGCTTTCTTAATATAATCTCTTGCATAAGCAGTTGTAGATGCAGCACATTCCTTGCAATACCATCTTGCTCCAGAGAAGCCCAAATAGCCATAGGAGCTGTTAGCCAGAGTTTTCAAACTATATTGTCTAGCGTTCAAAGTTGAATCTTTTGGATTCTTCTTCAATAATTCCTTAACTCTGTTCCTTCTAACTAAAATCTCACGAATTAATTTAGGAAAGATTCCATCATATTTGAAATTAAAATTATACTGCACTTCCTTACCCTCAACATTTATCTTTGGAGAAGTATTTACATCTTTTTTGTTATCAGTTATAGTACTTGAACAAATATTATGTGCGCTAATTATTGTAGGATACAAAGACTTGAAATCAAAAACAACAATATCTTTATACAATCCAGGTTCAGGCCTATACACAAAGGCACCTTCAACTTTAACACCTTCTCTAGAACCTACTACATTTCTATATGGTCTGTTAGGGGAAATTTCATTAAATTCATCTAAGTTTTTCATTACAAAACTTTCAACCAACTGACTAAAGCCCATTCTAGAAATATCATCTGCAGGTAAACCACATAGCTTTACAAATTCATGTAAGTTAGGATATATCTTTTCAAATAATTCACATGCTAATTTAGAATCGATTAAATTATACTTACAATATTCTCCTAATTGGTCAGGGTGATTATCCCAAGCTTCCCAAAGTTTAGAAACATCTGCTCCAGTTTTACCAGTCCCTAAGAAATTACTTGCAACCGTATTCAAATCATAAGCAGGTAAATTAATTTCTCCACTCATAATACGCCTAATAAATTTAAACACATCAATATGAGAAATACCCTTTATCTTGGTCGTAGCAGTGTTATTACGCTTGTTTTGTTTCAAAACACTCCCGTCCAAGCCCAAACTTAATTTAATTTTGTATTTATCTGCCCTAGCTTTAATGTATGGAAAGTCAAACCCATCAGAAAAATAACCTACCAAAAAATCGGGTCCATGTTCTTTAACCAAATCATTAAATCTAACTATCAATGCACGTTCATCTTTAACAAATTCAACATCATCTGTAGGATTATCAAATTTTTTCCATAAAATTGTTTTTTTGTAACCATCATTCCCATACAAAGCAACCATTAATATCGGATCTAGCTCATCATTTGGAAATCGATGTTTACTGTAAACTTCAATATCAAAACCAAGTACCTTAGGTTTATCCAAAAACCCATTTTCCTTAGAAACAACTTTCTTAGCATTAATAACAGAATCAACAGTGTAACTGCTTTCAGTTTCTTCACCTTCGACAGTACACAAACTTAATGGCTCGATCTTACTATCTATCAAATACCTTCTAACATAAGGAATATCCAACTCCAATAAATTAGAGATTTCTTTCCATTTTTTTATTTCTTCACGAATTACAGAAACATCCTTAGGATTATTAACTTCAACTTTCAAAGCACAAACATCTTTTGACAAATGTTTCTTTTTTTTAATCTCGACATTAGTTACATATGCAGTTCTACGAAGTTCAGGAATTTTCAAAGCAAGTAACTTCTTCTTAATTTTTTCAGCATGCTCTTTTTCATCCAAAATAACCCAAAAATAAGCAGAAAAATTACTATCTAATACACAAATTCTTTTACCATCAGGACATCTTCCAAATAATCTAATAATTCCTCTATTAGCCCCAGCTACCTCATCAATATAGTCTACAGTTAGGGGATAAAAATCTAGATTTACCATGACCTCTCAAGGCTCAAGATTCTTATAAACCTTCCCTTAAAGCCCTATAACTACCGAACAATAAACTTATATACTGTAAACTAGAGGTTAGTGTAACTAATTGAGGACGAAAAATGAAAACTTTAACCAAGATAATCGCAGGAGCAACTTTACTCGCTAGCGCGGCTTGTAATAAACCTGAAGAACCTATCCAAGTAACAAATCCTCTACCCTTAGAACAAAAAGTAGAATCTACCCTAGAACAAAAAGTAGAATCTCTAAGACAGATTCCAAATTTTAAAGATTATAGTGCAGATATTTATCATCAACATGACCAAACAATATTAGATTATGTAACTGAACTTAATGGTCACTTCAGTGAATTAAGTGGGTGTAAAGGTTTAGATCCAGTAGTAGCAAAAGCTTGGTTAATTCAAGAATCAGGGAGTAAAAACCACACGAATTCCTTCTTACGTGATCCTGCCCAAATTTCCAACAAGGGAGATTACGGTTTAAATGATTTACAAAATCCTAAATTCTTTTGGAAGTTAGGTTTAGAAGACATGTCTGAAGATTTTAAAAAGTTTGAACATACTCAATGGAAAAATAAAAAGCTAGATTATTCTGGAAGCAATTCTATGACTGCTGAAGAAAGCATTCATGGAGGATTAATGTTTTTATTCGGTAAACATTTTGAAGATTACCATACAGAAATAGTTCCAGATGGAGAACCATTTACTTATGTTGTTAAAAGCGGAGATACCTTGGGCGCAATTGCACAAGACAACGGTTCTTACTTAGCATTTATAGAAAGAATAAATCCTGGAGTTTCACCAAACACATTGAGTATTGGGGACAAAATTAAAGTTCAATCTGCACATAAAAATTCACAACCACACAACTGCCGTTCATGGGCAGAAACATTCGATGCGTACAATGGCAATGGTACAGAAGGATATTCTAAAGATATAATGGATAGGGCCAAATCACAAGATGAAAAGAATTGATTTTATGGATGAAACCGAACTGGATTCTATTATAAGGAACAATTCTTTAGCAAGGACAACATTCACTACTGCAGCCGTAGTAGACAGCATTTCCACATATTTAGGTATAAAATACCTTGATTTAGAAGAAGCAAATGGTTTTGTTCAACCTACGTTAGATTCGTTTGGATTAGAAAATGGACTTTTATTACATACTGCCGCAACATTGGCAGCAACATATTTTATTGCAGAAGGAACAAATGTATTATGTGGGCTAAGATCTTCAAAGGAAAGATTAGGTAATACTGCTTACTATGTTGCAGGTTTAGGAATAGCAACTTTCGGTGTTGCAAGAAATGTTTTAGAAATTCTTCAAGCTTGAATTAAGTTCTTTAGTTTCAATACTTCCAGGTTTGAACATATAAGCGCGATCCCAATCAAAATAACCACATCTAAATTTATCCAAAGGAATTCCAGTTCTCTTACTCAACATTAAGGAATAAAAATAAACTTGTGTATCTGCATATTTTTCTTTATGCGCATTAGGCTTGTAATCCCAAACCCAAATTTTACCATCTTCAATTGTTACTAAATCAATATGTCCAGTTAATGGCTCAGTAGTTCCAAACAATTCTTCATAACGAGGAATTTCATCAGCATTCAACCAAATAGGAACTTCAATTGCAACAGTTTCATAATCATTCTCCAACATAAACAACTGAACTTTGCTGTGATTACATTTAAATCTCTCAGCATTAACTTTCAAACCATTTTCAGCTAAACTACAAACTCTATGACCAGTTAATTCAACCATTGTATGATCAGAACTAAACTTCAAAGAACTCCCCCTAGGACCAGAACCAAAATAACTATCAGGACAAGACTCAAACATTTCAGTCAAATAACTCTTCAAACCACTCAATTCACCACTACAGAACTTATCTAATTTTTTATTGTGAACTCTATAAATATAAATTCCACCAGGATGTTCTAATTTAGTATACTTCACCACCACTTTAATAGAAATATCTCAACTAGTTTTAAAAGAATATACATAATAAGGTATATAAATTGAAAATAACTGCCCACTATTATGGGTGTAAAGATTACAGATTTAGTTGAAAAGAGAAAGATTTCTTTCGATGAACTAAAAGGAAAAAAGATAGCAGTTGACTTTTCAAATGCAGCATATCAGTTTCTAACATCAATTAGACAACAAGATGGAACACCTTTAACAGATTCAAATGGAAATATAACTTCTCATTTAATTGGAATTCTTTCAAGAACTGCAAACTTAATGGCCCAAGGAATCAAAGTAGTCTATGTAATGGATGGGAGACCCCCAGAATTAAAATTAATGACTCAAAAGAAAAGGTACGAAGCAAAAACTCTTGCACAAGAGAGGTTCGAAGAAGCAAAAGAACAAGGTGATGAAGCTTCAATGCTAAAATATTCAAGGCAATTCACAAAGTTAACAAAAGAAATGACCGAAGAAGCAAGAGAATTAATTGAAGCGTTAGGAATTCCAACAATACAAGCTCCTTCAGAAGCAGATGCACAAATAGCATATTGCTGTAAACAAGGAGACGTTTGGGCAGCAGCAACTACAGATTTTGATGTACTACTTCATGCTTCACCAAGGATGGTTACAAATTTAACAGTTTCACAAAAGAAAAAAACAGCTACAGGATTCAAAAAAACAGCACCAGACTTAATTCTACTAGATGACGCATTAACAAATTTAGAAATTAATCAAGATCAATTGATCTCCTTGGGAATGTTAGTTGGAACAGACTATCATCAAGGAATAAAAGGCATAGGTCCAAAAAAAGCAATTAAGATTGTTAAAGAATTAATAACTCCAGAAGAAATATTCAAAGCACATCCTTTAGAAGATCAAGACTGGAAAGAAGTATTCAAGTTATTCAAAAATATGAATGTAAATAAAGATTACAAACTAGAATGGAATCCTCCTAACAAAGAAAAACTAATGGATATACTTGTAAAAAAACATGATTTCTCAGAAGAAAGAATTATGTCAACATTAAACAAAATCACGGGAGGAAATGTTAAGGTTACTGTAGATCAAAAAGGCCTTGGCTCTTGGATGTAATGGTTGAATGGTACATATTAATGTTGATACCTATAGCACTGGGTACAGTTGTAGCAATCACTGAAAAAAAAACCTTAATGAAGGAACATGCAATGGAGCTTTCCGCAGTCTTTGCATTAATGATTGCAGGACTATCTTTGATATTACTTCCATTTGCAGATTTTAGTTTCCCTACATACTATTGGTTAATAATTTACATTGCATCTGTTTTCGGTGCAGTGGCTTTCCTATTCATTGCAAAGGCAGTAAGACATTTAGAACTTTCAAAATCCTCTCCTTTATTCACATTTAATCCAGTTATCACGGCAGTTTTGGCTTGGCTAATTCTAAAAGAAAACCTTGGAACTTCCCAAATAATAGGGATAATAATTATTTTTGCAGGATCTTATTTCTTAGAGATGAAACCAAAAAAATCATACATCAAAGAATTGCTAACTCCCTTCAAGGCAATGATTAAATCAAAATATGTACACTTTATGTTATTTGCAATGTTCCTATATTCCTTAACTGCATTAATCGATAGGTATTTACTTAATTCTGCAAATGCAGGAGCAATAAATCCTTTTTCATATATAATAATTATACATTTTTTTATTGCAATAAATATGTTGGCAATGATTCACATTTTCCATGATGGGTGGAAAGGAATCAAACACGGATTTAAATCTGCAGGAGGTTGGATCTTCCTAATGGCCGTAGCATTATTTGCAAGTAGGTCAGTGCAAACATATGTAGTTTCATTACCTGCAGCAAAAATTGCATTAGTTACTGCAATGAAAAGGGGTTCAACAGTTTTCACAACGATATTGGGCGGAGAAATATTCCACGATAAACATTTACTTCAGAGAAGTCTAGCTGCACTCGGAATGGTTATTGGCGCAATAATTATGGTGATATAAAATGGCAAAATTAAGTTCAACATTATTAAGTGGAAAAATAATAACTAAGGACGAAGTTCAATTTGTTCCAAATTCTTTTGATGTAGTTGGAGACATTGCAATTTTCAATGATTTTCCCAAAGAACTAAGAAAAAAAGAAAAAAAGATTGCAAAAAAAGTAATTGAAACCCATAATAATATCTACGTTGTAGCAAAAAAAGTAAAAAAGTACTCTGGACGCCTTAGAACTCCCAAAATAACCATTCTTGCAGGAGACAAAAGAAAGGAAACTATGCACATAGAATCAGGTTGCAGGTTAAGCCTTGATGTAGAAACTTGTTATTTCTCAGCAAGATCTGGCTCAGAAAGACTAAGAATTGCAAAAAAAGTAAAGAAAAATGAATCAGTATTAGTTATGTTCTCAGGAGTTGCACCATTTCCATGTGTTATAGGTAAACATTCAAAGTCAAAAGATATCTATGCAGTTGAACTAAGTAAAAAAGCACATAAATTTGCAGAAGAAAACATTAAACTTAACAAATTAGATAATGTTCATTTATTCCAAGGAGATGTTAACAAAGTTCTACCTAAAATAAAAAAGAAATTTGATAGAATAATAATGCCCTTACCAAAAACTGCAGAAGAATTTTTAGAACTAGCAAAAACAAAACTAAAGCCAAAAGGGACAATTCATCTATACACTTTTGCAAATGAAGATAATTTCAAAGAAATAAAAAAAGAATACAAAAAGCAATTCAAACACGTTAAGATTACAAAAGCAGGACACTACTCACCTGGAACTTTCAGAATTTGTTTAGATCTAAAAAACTAAAAATCAAATTCAACTTCTTTCTTCAACTTGATAGCACTTGGTGCTTCACCGCCATGCCAACTTCTTTTAGGGTGAACCCTCATAGGATAAATTCTCTCACTATTGTCATCTAAGATAATTGCACTCCCTCTTAATCGAGGTAAATTATTCAAATGACTTGCTAAATCACTAGTCAAATACGATTGCATCATACTGTTCAATGCTTGAATGTCCATACTGCTTGTTAATTTATGGCTCAAAACAATATCACTTTGAGTAAGAACATCTTTATGGATTTCTCCAGGTTGTTGTGTAACCAAAACAAGACTAATTCCTGGCTGTCTTCCCTCACGCAATAACTGCACTAAAGCATCAGTAGCAGGCGTTTTACCAGTTTTAGGCAAGAACTCATGAGCCTCATCGATCATAATCCATACCATAGGTTTCTCTTGTTTAGATTCTTCGTAAAAATAACTATGTTGTCTTTGAATATCTTCTAATTCTTCTTCCTTACGAGCATTCATTCTTTCAGCTAATAATTTTTTACTAACTAATCCAATAACTAGTCCTTTAATGCTCCAATCTCCAGAGGTATGAGTGTAACAACTAATATCTAAAACATTCACACTTCCGGGTTTCATTAATTCTTCAACTGTAGTTCCATGTTTTTCAAAAAGTCCCCATTGATTAGCTGCCAAAAATCTATTTTCTGCTGCATCCCTAACATCAACAGTTGTTTTTTTATCTTTTTTAATAGTGTTAACTATGTCCATAATAGAATAGGCTCCTTCTAACTTACCAAGAGTTCTTTCAATCAAAATTCCAACTGGGTCATTCAATTTAATTCCAAAAACTTCTACCCATTCACTTGCACCTAGCTCACTAGTTTTTATTGAAAATCTATGATCTGTAGGAATACCCTTTTTCTTATAATCGTCATAATATCCTGCAGGTGTAAACACATTAATGTCTAATCCTTGAGGTCTTAATTTCCAAGCTTCCAATAGTTTCTCTTGTCTTTTATTTGGAAACTTCATTGTCCAAAAAACTCCCATTGTATCAAAGAATAAAACTGCAATATTTTTCTTAACTGCTTCTTCCATCATAGAAATTTCTTCAGCCAATACAGAAGCAGAATAACTTTTCCCACTACCTCTTTTCCCACATATCATAACGACATGAGTTCTAGCAATATCTAAGTAAATTTCATTACTCAAAGAAGTGGTTTGTCCCATCCTAACATATGATTTTCCAAGGTATACTGTACCCAAATCGCCAAATTTGGCTAAATCACCTTGATTTCGTCCTACAATTATTTTATGGGCCATTCAGAATATTCACCTTCTTAGAACCTTCGCAATCTATTTATAAAAACCTTTCTTACCAATAAATATATAAGATTAAATCAAATATTCCATGAAATGATATCTAATCAAATCAAGACATTCGCATTACTAGTACTTTTGTCTGGACTTATCTTTATGATAGGAGGTTTACTTGGCGGAAGAACAGGTTTAATCTTCGCATTAATCCTTGCATTGGGAATGAACTTTTTCTCATATTTCTATTCACATAAAATTGTTTTAGCTATGTACAAGGCAAAAAATTTGCCAAAGAAGAATGCTCCAGAAATTCACAATATGGTTGAAAGAATAAGTAAAAAGGCAGGAATTCCAAAACCTAAGATTTACTTAATACCTTCAAACAATCCTAATGCATTTGCAACAGGAAGAAATCCTGAACACGCAGTTATTGCATTCACATCAGGCATTGCAAAAATACTAACTAAAAAAGAATTAGAAGGAGTTCTTGCACATGAGATAGGGCATGTAAAGAATAGGGATATTTTAATTTCAACAATAGCTGCAACATTAGCAACGGTTATTATGTACATTGCATCCATGGCAAGATTCGCAGCAATATTTGGCGGATCAAGAGATTCAAATGGAAATTCAAACATAGTTCAAATCCTAGCACTATCTATAGTTGCACCCTTAGCTGCAATGCTTATTCAATTTGCAATTTCAAGATCAAGAGAGTTCATAGCAGACGAAACATCTGCAAGGTTAACTGGCGAACCAAAACATTTAGCAAGTGCATTACAAAAGCTAGAGGATAACTCTAGAAAGCTTCCAATGCGTATGGGCAACCAATCCACTGCATCACTGTTCATCATAAATCCTTTTTCAGGGGCCAAAATGGCAAAATTATTTTCGACACATCCATTAACAAAAGATAGAATAGATAAATTAAATTCCATGAAACTTTAAGATGAATCCCAAGTTAAAATCACAATTAAGTCTGGTTCTTGTAGTCATTATATTATTACTAGTTGTAATCTTTCCACAAGAAGAAATTGAAGTTCAAGAAACAAAAGTTCTTCCTACTGAAAATTTAGTTACTTTGAATGAATCAATTTCCAAAGAAGAGATAGATAGGATATACATTCCAGATTCATATAACAGTAGAATACAAGTTTTTGACTTAGAAGGGAATAACTTGACTTCATTCGGAAGACATGGGAGAGATAATCTTTCATTTAGTATGCCTTCGGATGTATTGACAATTGACGAAAAGATATATGTGTTAGACAAGGGTAATAGTAGAATACAAGTTTATGATAAAAATTTAACATTTTTATTTTCTTTTGGCAAATCACATTTACATTGGCCACTGGGATTTGAAGAATACAATGGAACTATTTATGTGGCAAATACTTACAAATCTAAGGTAACTTCATTCTATCTAAATGGAACTAATAAGTCATCATTTGGAAAAAGGGGAATGGAAGCCGGACAATTTAGGTACATCTCAGATGTAGCAATTAATGAAGATTATATTTATGTTTTAGATACTGACAACAATAAAATACACGTTTTTGATCATGAAGGTAACTTCTCTTTTGGTTGGGGTACATATGCATTAAACGAAACAGGATTAAGGTTCCCTATGGGAATAGAATTGTTTAATGAAACAGTATACATCTCAGATCCAATCAAAGGAAGAGTAAAAATGTATTCACTTAATAGTTCTGAAAAGGGGTCTTTTGGTAACTACGGACGTGGCGATGAACAGTTTATGTTTAATAGTAAAATTTGGGAAATCAACAATGAATTATACATCGCAGACACATTAAACAACAGGATAAAAGTTTATTCTCCAAATGGGACTTTTTTGAAAATGTTCGGAGAATTTGGAAGGGGTGCAGGACAATTTAGGGCACCTGGAGCAATAAGAAAGTTCGGAGTTAACAATTTAATTAATAAAACAGTTAATATTACTAATAGTTCTGCATAAAATTTCTAAAACCTTTTAAAAGACAAAATCTCATCAAAACAATGGGTGATGACAATTTTAAGAGTTTTCTAAAAGTTTCAGCACTACTATTAATATTTGTATTAATAATTTATATTCCTCAAATAAGCGAGCACAAATCTACAAAAAGTTTTTTTAATAGTTTCAAAGAATCGCTTTCTTCAGAATCTGAAAATGAACAGGCAACAATGGAAGATGAAGTAACTAAAAAACCGAATTCTAATTCAGGCTCAAATAATGGTGGAGATACACCTATTTTCGAAGAGGAAGATTTTGATGATTATGAAGATGATGACGACTATTACGATGACGATGACGATGACGATAATAACGATGACGACAACAACGAAAATGAAGGATCCAACAATGAAACAGAAGATAATGAAACAGAAGACAACGAATCAAACTCTTTTGGCGGAGGAAATATGGGGGACGATATTTACTCAATAATTACTGATTTCGAAACTGGATCTCTTTCAGAACATTGGAATTCACAATTCGCTAGATCAGACTCAGGAATAATTGTTTCAGATATAGTTAGGAATGGAAATTATGCAATTAAAATGAATGTGAGGTATGGGGATGTGGCAGTTCAACACGATTTAATTTACAATAAAAGTAGGGTTGAATTAAGTATGAAATTACCTTATGCAGATGAGTATCCTATGGATGGAAGCGTAGTTTACTAC
This sequence comes from Candidatus Woesearchaeota archaeon, assembly GCA_018658265.1. Lineage (GTDB taxonomy): Archaea > Nanobdellota > Nanobdellia > SCGC-AAA011-G17 > UBA489 > JABIKK01. The sequence continues at coordinate 11,843 of JABHVN010000024.1, forward strand.
GGGTGGAGTGTCTATTTTCCTGAAGATTTCTATTACAATTACAGTGTAGAACATGATGGATTTAACATTGTAGGGCAATGGTTCCACAGGCCTGAAGTTGGACAATCTTGGGAAGAGTGGGAAAACAACCATGGTGGGAAAAAAGGAAGTCCTTCAGTTTCAATAAGATATGAAGAATTAGAAGACGGTACACATGGGCTAGGGATATTAACAAGACCTAATGTAGAATCACCTTCGACAAACATAGCCTCCAAAGAAATTCAATTAGGCGAATGGAATGATATAATTTTTGGAGTTAAATGGTCAATGACTAATGATGGATATATTGAAGCATGGTTAAATGGAGCAAAGTTTACAGATGGAAAATATTATGCAAAGAACATGTACACTTCCACTCCTAAAAATCTTAAGTTAGGACTTTACAGAGGACCAAACGTTTTATCTGAAAATGATATTTACTATGACGAAATTAGAATTGGCGGATCTTATGAAGAAGTAGACCCTAACAATTATTGACTTTGTTCAATCTCAGCTCTATCTTCCACATGTTCATTATCAAATGCTTCTAAAATTCTGCCATACAATGCTCTAGACTCTTTAACAAGTCCAAGTGATCTATAGGCATCTCTTGCAAGGATTAAACTTTCACTTGTAGTGCATGCACTATACCAATCTGCAGCTTTTTTCAAATGCTCATCAGGTATTTTTATTCCATGATACTTTGCTTTAGATAAAACAAATCCATAGTTTTCTTCTGCAATGGCTAAAGTAAGTTGCTGAATAGCAAACATTCTACCCATGGCTTCATGACCTTCAAGTCTTCTCTCCAGAGAGGTTCTTCTAGTAACTAGATTAAGTCTAGTTTCTTCAATTTCCTTAGAAGTTATTTCAGATTCCACTTTAAAATTAGCAAATTATCTTTTTAACCATTCAATTTCTTCATCTTCCAAACCTAATTGTGGCAATTTATCTTGTTTAGCCAACAATTTCAAGAAAGGTAAGTCTTCTTTGATAAATCCCTTTTTGGAAGTATGAAATTTCTTAGATAATTTTTCAGAAATAGATTTTCTCTTGAAATTCTTTTGATTATTCATCCATATCTTCAATGGCCTACTTCCACGTTTGTACATAACAAACCCTTTTTTACTTTCATCCTTAGAAAATGCAACCCCGTTACTCAATAGCTGATAGATATAAACTAAATATCTCCAATGTTGCCATCTCATGATTCTACGATTAAAAATATCTGCCTTACTCAATGAATCAAAGGCCTTAGATAACTCTTTACCTCTGTATTCATAGGGTATGTTCTGTTCCAACCAAAGCATAATGTCCTTGTGATTTTCTTTAACATTATCATAAATGCCATTGACATTCTCCCATTTGTTGCTTTTCAAAACAATTCTCAATGCATCAGTAATGTTTCCTTCCTTGCCTCTTTCATTCTCCACATTATCTTCACCCAATTCAACTTTTCCAAAACAAGAATGTATCTGTAAATCATTAATTGCCGCTCTCAAATCTCCGCCAACCCTTCGACCAATAACTTTCAAATCTTCAACATTATAATCAACTTTTTCTTTTTCACAAATTCTTTCAAGAACCTTTACAATGCTCAAATAGTTCATTGCATCAAACTTAACTAATTCAGATTTCTTACGTATTGTATTAATTTTTGTATGGTATGGATCTTCTGCACATAAAATCAAGGCATGTTTATTATCTTTCATTAATTTAGATAAAGCCAATACTCCTCCACGATCTTCACGTCCAGCAATACCATTAAGTTCATCAACTAAAATTATCTTTTCTTTTGCAAACAAACTTTGTTGCTGTAAACTTCCACCTACAACAGAATTAATTCCATCACTATTTCTAAAGTCAGAAGCATTCATCTCAATTAATTCATAGTCTCCATCCTTAGCGATAGTTTCAACAACGGTAGTCTTACCACAACCCGTAGGGCCAGAAACCATTGCAATACCTTTTCTAGAAATAATATCTTTTAATTTAGCAACAGCAGAACTACTAACTGCAAGTTCATCTATATTTTGTGGTTTGTATCTTTCGCACCAAGGCTTCATTGTATGATTCCAAAGCTAGCAAGAAGCGCCTCTAGTTGAACAAATTCATCGCTACCTTCGACCATTCTGAATTCAATTTCTCCGCACTTCTCAATCATCTTCATTTTAACTTTCCCGTCAATATCTAATTTAGACACCTCTGATTGTATCTGTTTGATCATATCCAAGCCACCAAGACCATTATTCAACATGATATCTAATAACTTATTCTTAGCTTTTTCAAATTCTCCATCTAAGGACATCATTAAAACTGTGTCCACATCACGAGGTTTAGCAAAATTAGAAATTTCATAAATTGTATCTGCACTAACAGTTTTATTCACAGCTGAGCTACTATGTAATGTATTGATTGCTCTTCTAACATCTCCACCACTAACATCAAACAATGCACCTTTAGCTGCATCATCTAAACTAATATCTTCCTTGGTTGCAATAGAACCCATTAATTCAACAATGTCTTCTTTATTCAATGGTTTAAATTTGAACACTGCACACCTACTTTGAATAGGATCAATTATTTTTGAAGGATAATTACAACTTAAAATAAATCTTGCAGTTCCAGAATAACTTTCCATAGTTCTTCTCAAGGCTTGTTGTGCTTCCTTAGTCAAATTATCACATTCATCTAAATAAACAATTTTGGGGAATTTAGTTCCGATAGCTTTTGTTCTTGCAAAATCTTTAACCTTATTTCTAATAACATCAATCCCTCTTTCGTCCGAAGCATTAGTTTCTAATAAATTATTTCTCCAATTCTCTCCAAACAATTCTTTTGCAATAACTAAAGAAAGAGTAGTTTTACCTATTCCAGCAGGACCTGCAAATAATAAATGAGGCATATTTCCCTTTTCTACAAATGCCTTTACTTTCTCAACTATGTCTTTCTGACCATAAACCTCTGAAAACTTGGAAGGCCTATACTTCTCAGTCCACATTTGTAAAGAATTTTCGCCCATTACCCAAAAATATCAAATTCAATTTATAAGTTTTGTTGGGTTAGAGAGTAATAGGTCAATACAGATAGCATAACATATTTAAATGCCCTTTAAACTAAATTGGATATGTATGACTTTAAGAATGTTGAAGAAGAAGTTCAAGGGCTTTGGAAGAAAAATAAAACGCAATTAGAGTCATCAATACAATACAATCCTGATAAAAAATTATTTTCATTTTTAGAAGGTCCGCCTACAGCAAACGCACCTCCTGCATTACATCATGTAGAGGTTAGAACATTCAAAGATCTATTCTGTAAATTCAAGAGTATGCAAGGTTACACTGTTCCAAGAAAAGGTGGTTGGGACTGTCACGGTTTACCTGTAGAAGTTCAAGTAGAAAAGGCATTAAGATTAAAATCAAAAAAAGCAGTTGTTGAATATGGTGTTGACAAATTCATAAAAAAATGCAGAGAAAGTGTATTCGATTACATTAAACCTTGGGAAGCTAATACTGAAAAAGTAAATTACCTAGCAGATCTAAAAAATCCTTACAGAACAATGGACAATGAGTACATTGAAAGTGTATGGTGGTCACTAAAAGAACTACACAACAAGAAATTATTATATGAAGGTAAAAAAGTAGTACCTTACTGTCCAAGATGCGAAACACCTCTAAGCACTCATGAGGTTTCTCAAGGATACAAAGATGTTTCCGATCCAACTGTTACAGTTAAACTAAAATTAAACGATGAAAAAGATACATTTGTTCTAGCATGGACAACAACACCTTGGACACTTCCAAGTAATATGGCCTTGGCAGTAAATGAAAAAATAAATTATGTTAAAATAGAGCACGAAGGAAGTAATTACATTTTAGCAAAAGATCTAATTAACAAATACTTTGAAGAACCAAAAATAAAAGAAGAAATCAAAGGAAAAGATTTAGTTGGAAAAACTTACGAACCATTATTCGATTATTTCAAGAAAGACTTGGCAAAAACTAAGGCTTGGTCAATAATTCCTGCAGATTTCGTAAACACTGATGAAGGGACAGGTGTAGTGCATATGGCCCCTGCCTTTGGAGAAGACGATTTTAACACTTGTAAGGACCATGACATTCCATTTGTTCAACCTATTGATAATTCTGGTAAATTCACAGATGAGGTTCCTGATTTCAAAGACAAATTTGTAAAGGATGCAGATCCAGAAATCATTGAATGGTTAGAAAATAATAATAAATTATTCAAAACAGAAAAATACCTTCACCAGTACCCTTACTGCTGGAGATGTAATTCCCCCTTAATTTATTTTTCAACAGATTCTTGGTTTGTAAAAGTTACAGCTATCAAAAAAGATTTAGTTAAAAACAACGAAAAAATATCTTGGTACCCTTCACATATCAAAGAAGGAAGATTCGGAAACTGGTTAGAAGAAGCCAGAGACTGGGCATTATCAAGAAAGAAGTTCTGGGGAACACCCTTACCAGTTTGGAGATCAGAAGATGGAGAAGAGGTTTGCATAGGTTCCATTGCAGAATTAGAAAAACTCTCTGGTAAAAAAGTAACAGATCTTCACAAACCTTTCATCGATACAATCACCTTTGAAAAAAATAAAAAGCTTTTCACAAGGGTACCAGAAGTTATAGACTGTTGGTATGATTCTGGTTCAGCACCTTTTGCACAATTACATTATCCTTTCGAAAACAAAGAATATTTTGAAAAAAGACATCCTTATGATTTTATTGCCGAAGCAATTGATCAAACAAGGGGATGGTTCTACACAATGCATGTACTTTCTACAGCATTGTTCAATAAGCCCGCTTACAAATCAGTAGTATGTGCAGGACATTTAGTAGATGGTAAGGGGGAAAAAATGTCCAAGTCAAAAGGAAACGTCTTAGTTCCAAATGAGATATTTGACACTGTTGGAATCGACGCAGTAAGGCTACAGATGTGTACAACTGCAGTAGGGGACCAAAAAAAGTTCTCAGTACATTTAGTTAATGAATCAGTTTTACCCTTCCTAAATATCCTATTCAACACATATAGATTCACAAAAAATATGATCACTGTAAGTGGTAAAAAACCTACAGAACTTTCAATTGAAGATGAATGGATGATTTCAAAAACAAATTCCTTAATCAAAGAAGTAACAGAAGAAATAGAACAACACAATTATCACACTTGTTTAAGAAAATTCATAACTTTCGTAAATGATGATCTTTCAAGATGGTATATTAAAATCATCAGGGACAGAGCATCAAAGAAAGACAAAGCTATTCCTTATGTAATGAATTATGTATTTGGAAATTTAACAAAGTTAATGGCGCCATTTGCACCTTACATGTCAGAATACATAAACTCCAATTTATTCGAAACAAAAGAATCAATTCATTTAAGTTCATGGCCAAAAGCAAAACAATCAAACAAAGAATTAGAAGAAGCAATGGAGTTAACAAAAGAAATTACTTCTAAAATTCTAAAAGAAAGAGAAATAGTAAAAATTGGAGTAAGGTGGCCATTAAAAAAAGCAACAATAACGGTTCCTAAAGAAAATCACAAAGAACTAAAAAAATTATCTACAATAATCTTAGCACAAACCAACATCAAAGCTGCAGAATTCAAAGATGGAAAAGAAATTTCAATTAAACTAGATACTAAATTAACAAAAGAGCTAGAGCAAGAAGGATTCTCAAGAGAAGTTTCAAGAAAAGTTCAAGCAATGAGGAAAAATGCAAAATTAATTCCAAGTGATAGAATTTCTTTAGTTATTGAATCAGATATTGATTTGATGGCATTCAAAGAGCAATTTATGGAGAGATTAGGGGCAGTAAATCTAGCTTTCGGAGCACTAGATGGCACCTATGATGTCCAAAAAGAAGAGAAAATCAAAGACCAAGTATTCAAGATTGCATTTAACAAGCTCTAGAGTCTCTAAGAAGGGACACCATCCATTTAAATACCTTTAAATACTAAACTCCTTCCATATATAAACAAAAAGAGGCCATTAGAGCATGGGGGATAAAATGGCAAAAAAAACAACCAAAAAAACAACTAAAAGCGTAACTAAGAAAGTTTCTAAAACAACTAAGAAAGCTAGTTCTAAAAAGAAATTAGATATTAGAATTGTAAATATCGTATGTTCTTCATCATTAGGACAAGACATACCTCTGATAAGGTTAGCAGAAACACTACCTAATACAGAATACAACCCAGAACAATTTCCTGGATTGATTATGAGGATCAAGGAACCTAAAACTTCAGCACTTATCTTTTCCTCAGGAAAGATCGTTAATACTGGAGCTAGATCTCTTTCCAAAGTAAGAGAATCCATCGATAGAATCATTGAAAACCTAGCTAAGGTTAATGTTAAGATAAAAATCGTACCTAAAATAGAAGTTCAGAACATGGTTGGTTCTGGTAGCATTGGTATGGATTTAAACTTAAATTCTCTAGCTATGGAATTAGAAAATACCGAATACGAACCGGAACAATTCCCAGGTTTAGTTTATAAACTGGCTGGCACAAGGGCAACATTCTTGCTTTTCAGCAATGGAAAGATTGTTTGTACAGGTACTCGTTCTGAAAAGAAATTAAAAGAAGCTGTTAGAGAGCTGATTGAAATTCTAAAGAAAAAGAAGTAAGGGGAACATTCCCCATTCATCTTTTTTAAAATATATTACTTACCATACATATAGCCTTCAAACTATAATTCTTTAAATAACCTGTACCCCCAATTAAACTACTTTTGGGGGCACAAGTCAGTGGTTAATGCACAAGAACAAATTGAAAAGTTTCAGGAATTTTTAGAACTAAACTATCAGAAAGAAATACATTCTTTAGTTAAGCAAGGTGCAAGTTCTCTATTAGTTGACTTCAATAATTTGTCTATGTTTGATCCAATTCTTGCAGAAGAAGTTTTGAACGAACCAGAAGAAACGATTCGTGCAATTGAAATTGCTTTATCCCAATTTGATATTCCAAATAAACATATTAAAGTTAGATTTTTCAACATTCCAGACTCCCAAAGAGTTCTAATCAAAAATATTAGAAGTGAACACATTGACATGTTCATTTGTTTTGAAGGTATTGTTAGACAATCTTCAGATGTAAGGCCACAAGTAATTTCTGCAAAGTTCGAATGTCCTGCATGTGGAAATAATATCACAATGCCTCAAATAGAAGAAAAATTTAAAGAACCAAGTAGATGTTCTTGCGGAAGAGTTGGAAGATTTAAATTAATTGATAAAAAATTAGTAGACTCACAAAGAATTGTTTTAGAGGAACCCTCAGATAACCTCGGAGGTGGGGAACAATCAAAAAGATTACCTGTTTACTTAAGAGAAGATTTAGTTGAACCAAAAATGGAGAAAAAAACAACTCCTGGTTCAAGAGTTAAAGTGTATGGAATGGTGAGAGAAGTCCCAATTCCTTCAAAAACAGGAGGGATGTCTACAAGGTTTGATTTATGTTTAGAAGCAAATTATGTGGAACCTACAGAAGAATGTTATGACGAAATAATTTTAGATGAAGACGACTTAGCAAAAATAAGACAATTGGCAAAGGACCCAAAAATACATGAAAAGTTTCTATCTTCAATAGCCCCTTCTATTTTAGGACACGAAGATATCAAAGGTGCATTAATTCTTCAACTAATGGGCGGAGTAAAAAAGACAACAGGGGACGGACAAGAGATTAGGGGAGACGTTCACATCTTGCTTGTCGGAGATCCCGGAGCAGCTAAATCTTCATTAATTAAATTCATAGAAAATGCAGCACCAAGGGCGAGGTATGTTGTAGGAAGAGCAGCAACTTCTGCAGGTATTACTGCTAGTGTTGTAAAAGATGAATTCATCAAAGGTTGGGCACTTGAAGCTGGAGCAATTGTTTTGGCAAGCGGAGGTTATTTACTTCTTGACGAGATGGATAAAATGTCAGAAGAAGATACATCTGCAATGCATGAAGCTATGGCACAACAGACAGTTACAATTCACAAAGCAAATATCCATGCAACATTACAAGCACAAACTTCTGTACTTGCAGCAGCAAATCCTAAATTTGGACGTTTCGACCCATATCAACCAATTGCTGCACAAATAGATTTACCTCCCGCATTGATTAACAGATTTGATTTAATTTTCCCGGTTAGAGATTTACCTAACAAAGAAAAAGATAGTGCAATCGCAACTCATATTTTAGAATTACAACACAATCCGATGTCCAAAGAACCTCCTATTGAAATAGATCTAATGAGGAAGTATATTGCTCATGCAAAACAATCAATAAATCCCAAATTAACACCTGGTGCAATCGAAGAAATAAAAAACTTTTATGTTAATCTAAGAAACTCTTCAACCGTAGGAGATTCAGATGCAGTTAAACCAATTCCAATTTCGGCAAGACAACTAGAATCATTAGTTAGACTTGCAGAAGGCTCAGCAAGAATAAGACTTTCATCAAAAGTTACTAGGAGCGATGCAAGAAAATCAATTTCAATTATGAGATACTGCTTAATGCAAGTAGGATTTGATCCTGAAACTGGACAAATAGATATTGACAGAATGACTTCTGGAATTACAGCTTCAACAAGAAATAAAATTCACACAGTTAGAGAAATAATTGGTTTCTTTGAATCCAAAGGAAAAAAATCAATACCTATGGAAGACATCATGGCAGAAGCAACAGATAAGAAGATTTCAGAGTCCCAAGTAGAAGAAATCATAGAAAAGCTAAAAAGGGAAGGAGAAATCTACGAGCCACGTAGAGGATTCATAAGTAAAATCTAAAATGAACAATTTTCAACAAAATAAACCCATGCAAAGACAAGTAGCTTTTAAGATTTGGATTTCCAATCTTAATAATGGTAATTTTGTAAAGGGTTCCAAAAATGGAGAAAATTTCATTCCAAGTTGTGTTGAATTAAAAGATAGTCAAGTTTCAAGAGTTAACATTGTTGCAACAATAGTAGACGTTTTCAAAAGTGAAGACGGAAACTATTTCTCTTTCACATTAGATGATGGAAGCGGAACAATTAGAATTAAAGCATTTAACGAAGATACCAACAATTTAATTGACATTGAAAAAGGAGATAGCGTTTTAGTGGTTGGAAGAGTTAGAGAATATCAAGAAGAATTATATCTTTCCCCAGAAATTACAAAAAAAATAACAGATCCTAATATTGAATTAATTAGAAAAGCAGAATTGCTAAGTATGTACGGGAAACCAGAAAAAGAACAATTATTATCTAGAACTCAATTTGTTCCTGCACAAAATCAAAATGGTATTCCTCAAGATGTACCAAAAGAACAAGATTCTTCACATGAAGAGTTAAGACAAAAAATAATTAGCTACTTAATGGCCAATGATGATTCTGGAGCAGAACTATCCTCATTATCCAAGACAATTGACAAAGATGACACTATAACTGAAGCAGTAGTAAAGGAACTCCTTACAGAAGGAGAAATCTACGAAAACAAGCCCGGCCACTATAAAGCAATTTAGCCAAAACCATTAAAAAGCAATTTTCTAAACCAATCCTATGGATTATTCAGTACTATTGAAAGAAGCAAAAGAAAAGCTACCAGATGTACAAGAAACAGGTAGTAGGTTCGAGATTCCAGTAGTTAAGGGTCACGTGCAAGGAAATAAGACAATTATTACTAATTTTCAACAAATTGTAGACAAGCTAGGAAGACCAATGGAGCAATTACTTAAATTCCTTCAAAGAGAGCTAGCAACACCTGCAGTTATGGAAGGTCCAAGATTAGTTTTTGGGAGAAAGATTCCTTCAGGATTAATCAATAAAAAAGTTGAATTATACTGCAAAGACTTTGTTATTTGTAAGGAATGTGGGAAACCAGACACAAAAATTATGAAAGAGGACCGAGTTATGTTCTTGAGATGTACAGCTTGCGGAGCAAAACATCCAATAAAATCTAAAATATGATGTATTCAAAACTCCACGAATCAGAACACCAAGTGGTTATTGCAATTTGTGATGAAGGGATTGTAGGGAAAACATTTACAGAAGGGGACAAAGAATTAATTATCTCTGAAGATTTTTACAAAGGTATATTGATGGACGAAGAAGAAATTCTAGATATCTTAAAAGGTGCTTCAAATGTAAACTTTGCAGGAGAAGATTCAATCTCTTGTGGATTAAAAAGTGGACTCATTACAGAAGATTCAATAATAATTATAGGTGGTGTAAAACATGCCCAGTTCTTCTCGCTCGAGTAAACCTCTTAGCAAAGCTTTAACTTACAGGTACAAACCTCCTGGAGACAAACACGAAAATTACTTTGAAGCTAAGTTACAACTAAGACCTTATGACGAATCAATGATTAGATTTGCAATAGATCAGATAGATAATAATAACAAAGTAAGGATTGCAAAGGTTGTAGAGTTAAAGACTGGTGTAGATTTTTACCTTTCTTCAAGAAAGTTTGCAGCTATGATGGGTAAAAAATTAAAAAAGAAATTTCCTGGTGGAAAAGTTTTAGTTACAAAAACTCTATTTGGACAAAATAAACAGACAAGCAAAATTATTTATAGGGTTACTGTCTTATTTAGACTCAATTAAAGAGGGATATAATGCATAAATCTTGGGGTGTATATTTAGGAATACTAATCTTAGTTAGTTCTACGTTAGTTTTAGCAGAAACATTTGATTATGGTAGTACTGGGGATAACATAGAATTAGAAGAATCATTTGAAGACATTCTTCCAATCATTTCTTCTGCAGAGTTACCTTCACTTGCAAGTGCAAATATAGTTACAGATTATGGTTCAACTACACAATATCAATACATTCATTTTGGAAGTGCAACTGACGCATTACAACCTCCAAAAGCGAGATACATCAAATCAGATGAAAGCGGAGTTGGTTCATTTATAGAAATTTTAGGAGGGTCTTCTACAACAGAAGCTTTTTTCGAATATGAATCAGTTTTTGATAGTGGATTAGAAAGCACGGTCTCCACCTCAGATAATTTACAAGACATTGAAGATATAACAATCAAACTATTTGCAGACGATTATATTATCATCAATTCCAAAATAGACACAGCCAATTCCAAACTAACATTACTTTTAGCAACAAGTGCAATATCAGATACAATTCTTGAAGGAGAATCCAAAGTTTATACTATTGGATTAAATAAATACGAAATAACTGCAACTTCGATTTCTGCATCCCCTCAATCCATTATTCTAACCGTTAATGGTGTAGATATAGGTAAGATGGAAGAGAATGAGTACTACAGACTTGCAGATGATACAATCGTAGGGGTTAGAAACATTGTAACCTCGACAGGCGTTGTTAGCGATTTAGCAAATATTTACATCGGTGCAAAAACAATAGAACTGGAAGACACCTACAATGACAATTCATTTGAACAAGGTTTTTCTACAGACGGATCAAACATAGCAGAAGGTTTTATTTTATTGAAAGGAACATACGCTTCAGAAGTATTCACTTTAACAAGTTTAAAGTATAGGGGAACAAATCCCACTCCAATTTATATTTCTTCAGGATCAAGATTATCTAGTTCTGTTTCAGAACAAAGTTCTTTGCTAGGGAATTGGGACATAATTTATAATGGATTTAAATCTGTAACAGAATCTCCTGTAAAATTTGAATCTCCTTCTCAATCAACCTACCACCTTACATTTGAAAATCAAAATAATAATGCTTACAAAATACCTCTATTTAATAAAAATGGTTTAACTGGAGATGGCACAAGTAGAACGTATCTTAGGGAAACTTCAAATTCAACAAATTTTAAACTTCAAATTGAAGATTACTTTGTTCTTTCTACAGGTTCAGAAATAAACGATAAAACTTTTGCCCTACAATATAACTCCATAGATGTCAATAGTAAAGAAGTTACATTCAATGAAATGTTGGAAAGTGGAATAGAACAAATCACTTCCACTTACACTGATTCTTCCACAGACGGGACACTGGGAGAAGGAAGCATAGATGTCGACGGTTACCAATTTAATTTTTACATAGCAGACTCATCAGGAAATAATCTCACAGTAGACCTAGATCAAGATGGAACTATTGAATCCGACGTAGTTACTATTGTCACAAAAGGGGGAGGGATCATGGATTTCCCCTCAGCACAAGTTTTACTTATAGAAATGACTACCAAGGCAACTTCTTTCGAAGAGGCAACTTCAGATGAAACAGTTTCATTTACATTCACATCAGATAACAGTACAATAGGACTTTCTACAGGAAGTTTTTCAAATATAGAAATTAACGGTGAAGGAGATACTTATTCTGGAATGTCAGATTATGGTGCAGAGTATGTAATGACTGATGTTGTCACTAGTTCTAACAAAGGAGATCTAGTAATTAATTATCCCCATCAACAAAGATATGCAGATGTAAGTATTGAATTATTACAGACATCTTCAGAATCAACATCTAAAGAAGAAGTTCAAAGCACTTGTTCAGATGGGATACAAAATGGAGACGAAACAGGTTTAGATTGTGGAGGATCTTGTAACTCTTGCGATTCAATTAACGAAAATGAAACTTCGGAAGGTTTAGATAAAGAAATTCAAGAAACATTAAGCCAAGAAGAATCAATAAACTTAGAAGCATCACAATGTCCATTCGGTTGTTTGTTCACAGATAGCGAAGACACAACTATTTGTCTAAAGGTTGGAGAAGTTATAGAAAAGAAATATTGTTCAGCTCCAAAAGATTTAACTGATCAAAAAAAGAATGGTGCAGTATGTACTTTTTCAACAGAATGTCTTTCAAATACCTGTGAAGATAATCAATGTGGTTTAGCAACTGGTCAAGTTGCAGCATCTTTTAACATATTATTCGTTTTACTTTTAATATTTGTAATTTTCAAAATACATTCTCTTCTAAAAATTAGGAAATCTGACTAGTCCTAAACTTTATAAACCTCAATTAGAGCATGCCTATATGCCACCTTTCAAAAAAAGGACTTTTAAGAAACCCTTTAAGAAAAAATCAGGTACAGTGGTGCCAGAAGAGATACTTAGAGTGAGAACTCCAAGGGGTAGAGAGGTTATGGGCACAATTGATCAAAGATTGGGTGGATCCAAAATGAGGGTCAAATGCATGGATGGAAAAACAAGATTATGCAGAGTTCCAGGAAGAATGAAAAGAAGGTTGTGGGTGCGAGAGGGAGATGTAGTCATAATTGAGCCATGGGAGCTAGGTGGAGATGAAAAAGGAGACCTAGTTTACAAATATAGGCCAAATCAAGTTCAATGGTTGAAGAAGAAAGGAATTCTCAAACAAATAGAGGAATTCGAAGAGTTCTAAGATGTTTTCACAGGAATTAAAAATACCTCAAGAAAGGGTAGCTATCTTGATAGGGAAAAAAGGCCAAACAAAAAGGCTACTTGAAAGGAAAACTAAGACTAAATTATTAATTTCTCCAGAAGGGAGTGTTCTAATTTCATCAGAAGAAAATATTCATTGTTTTGACGCATTACCAATTATAAATGCCGTTGGAAGAGGTTTCAATCCAGAAGTAGCATTAATGTTATTGGATGAAAAATTCTCTTTTGAATTAATTCAAATTAAAGATTTTGCAAAAAATGATCATGACCTAATTAGATTAAGATCAAGAACCATTGGAACTAATGGTAAGGCTAGAATGATGTTGGAAAAACTAACGGGCGTGTTTGTTTCTGTATATGGCAAGACAGTTGCACTTATAGGGAAAGTAGAAGATAATGAGTTAGCAAGACGTGCAGTAGAGAAACTTCTCAAGGGCGCACCTCATGGAAATGTTTACAAATACATCGAACTTCAAAAAAGAGAAGCTTTAATGTAAATCACAATAATCTTTATAAATAGTTTTAAAAAAAGAGCATTTGGATGGCAACCAAAAAGAAAGAACAAAATCATGCAGAAAGATTAGCTCAAGAACAAAAGGCAATTTCTGTTTCACAATTCTTCGAGCGTAATAGACATCTATTAGGTTTTGATAATCCTATTAAGGCATTATCAACGACTATCAAGGAATTAGTGGACAACTCTTTAGATGCTTGCCAAGAAATAAATATTCTTCCAGAACTAACAATTCAAATTAAACAAAAAGCAGAAAAGAAGTTTATAATTATTGTAGAAGACAATGGTCCGGGAATTGTAAAAGAACAAATCCCAAAAGTTTTTGCAAAATTACTATATGGTTCAAAATTCTCAAAAATGAGACAATCTCGTGGACAGCAAGGAATTGGTGTTTCAGCGTCCGTACTATATGGTCAATTAACCACCGGAAAATCTTCAAAAATAACTTCAAAGATTGATCCAAAAAAACCTGCACATTTCTACGAATTGCATATTGATGTTAATACAAATGAACCTGAAATTGTTCAGGAAAAAGAAATAGAATGGTTAAACAAAGATCATGGAATAAAAGTTGAAATAGAATTAGAAGGAAAATATCAAAGAGGTAGGCTAAGTGTAGATGAATACCTTAAACAAACTGCAATTTCTAACCCTCATGCAAATATAACTTACATTCCTCCAGACAACAAAGTTGTAAAATATTTAAGGGGGACAAAAGAACTTCCTAAGGAGCCAAAGGAAATTCAACCACATCCTTACGGAGTAGAGTTAGGAGTATTAATCAGAATGATGAAAGCATCTCCTTCAAAAACTTTACTTCATTTTTTCACAACATCATTTTCAAGAATATCTGCAAAAACTGCAAAAGAAATTTGTGACAAAGCAAATGTCCCATTAAACACAAAGCCACACACTATAAATCATCAACAAGCAGACGCATTATTCAATTCAATTGCAAAAACAAAAATCATGGCACCACCAACAAATTGTTTATCTCCAATTGGTGAAGATGTTTTAACAAAAGGCCTAAAGAAAGAAATCAATGCAGAATTTTACACTGCAGCTACAAGGCCACCAACAGTTTACAGGGGAATGCCTTTCCAAATAGAATGTGCGTTTGCATACGGTGGAGATCTAAAAGGAGACGAGCTAATGAAGATAATGAGGTTCGCAAACCGTGTACCTCTACAATACATGCAATCAGCATGTGCAATATTCAAATCATCACAACAAACTGCATGGAAAAATTATGGTTTATCTCAATCAAAAGGGGCACTTCCAACCGCACCTATGGTGGCGATGATACACATTGCATCTGTTTGGGTACCATTTACATCAGAATCAAAAGAAGCAATTGCACATTATCCGGAAATTGTAAAGGAAATAAAATTAGCATTACAAGAATGTGGAAGAAAATTAGCTATTTATCTTAGAAGAAAGAAAAAAGATGCAGAAGTAGAAAGAAAGAAATCATATATTATCAAATACATTCCTCACATGGGCGAAGCACTAAAGGAATTGTTAGAATTAACAGACGCTCAATCTAAAGAAATACAAGTTATATTGAAACAACAATTGGAAGCTCCACCCGAAGAACCTAAAGTTGGAACTACGGTTAAAACAAAATGACTGCTAAAAAACAAGTTAGGACAAATAAGGAAACAATCAAAGTAATAGATTCATCTGCAAAAGATGTTTACACTAAAATTTTAAAGAAAAAAAGTCCAGAAATGATCTTCCCTATAAGGGCACTTAGCAATGTTAAGTATGATCCTAAAAAAGGTTTCTTTGAATTATTGGGTAAATACAAAACAAGAGCATTAAATGTTAACACTATCAAGGCTTTCGCACAAACATTGAAGATGATGGGCCTTTCTAAAAATCTTCTTAACGTAAATGATACTGCGACCAAAAGAGAAGCATACTATGTATCCAAAAACTGGGGAGACGCTAGATTCAAGGAACAGCCAGAATCAGACACAGTTATGGATGATGTTGAAGCTATGTTTGGTATTAATCGTGAACAATTAGGTTTCATTCCAGAGGAAAAAGGCGGAGCTGTAGCGGGAGAGTTAGTTGTTATTGACAAAGATCCCAACACTGGAGCAAAGTTAAAAATTGACTGTACTAAATTTGGTTCAGGAGCATATTCAGTTCCAACTTCAGTTGAACATTTAGGATTTGAAACAAAAGCAAAGTTCATTTTAGCAATAGAGACTGCAGGTATGTTTGAAAGGTTGAACAAACACGGCTATTGGAAAAAAGCTAACTGCATTTTAATTTCCATGGGAGGAGTTCCAACAAGAGCATGTAGAAGATTCATTAGAAGATTAGCAGACGAAAAAGGAATTCCTGTTTATGCATTCTGTGATGGAGATATGTATGCGTTCTTTAACATTTACAGAACATTAAAAGTTGGATCTGGTAATGCTGCACATTTGAATGAATTCTTCTGTGTACCTCAAGCAAGATTCATAGGTATCACTCCACAAGATATTGTTGATTACAAATTACCCACTCATCCACTAAAGGATGTAGATATTAAACGTGCAAAAGATGCACTAAAGAATGATCCATTTGTAAAACAACATAAAGAATGGCAAAAAGCAATACAGCAACAAGTAAAATCAGGTCAACGTGCAGAACAGCAAGCACTTGCTAAATGGGGTTTAAACTACGTTATAGACAAATATTTGCCACAAAAGTTAAAGAACGACAAGACTTGGTTACCTTAAATCTTAAAAACTTACATAGAATTTAACTCCTATGTCTGAAAGTAAACTTAAAGCAATTTTATTCGACATAGAGAATACTTTATTAGATTCGGCAGAACTTAAAAAAAGATGCATTGAATTTGCAGTTGATTCTATGATTGAATCAGGTTTAAGTTTAGAACGGGAAGAGGCAAAAGAGTTACTTTGGAA
>JABHVN010000025.1 GCA_018658265.1 Candidatus Woesearchaeota archaeon
ACTAAATATTAAAAAAAGACAGGTGTACTTATTATCATTCTTAATAGTTACAACTTTTGGAATCTTATTCGTTCAAGGACAAGGAATATCCAATTTTGGACATTCTTCAAATCAAGTTGAAATAGTTATTGAAGGTACAACAAAAACTTTACAAGAAGCATATGATGCAGGCGATTTTAATCCCGAATTAAATTTGGGGCAAGAATGTATCACCAAAAGAACTCCAGTTTTAAGCAAAGATTCTGTAGGATGGTGCAATTCAGATTATCCTAACTTAGTTCATTGTTCATTGGCCGACGATCAAGCTCCAAATTCAGGACCTACAGTAATAAGTTCTGCAGGTAGTTCATCAGGTACATGCCAATCAGATGGCCTTTGTAAAGCAGATAATATTAGATCTAGTCTCGCAAAAGATAGTTTTTATTTAGAATTGGTTGTAAAGGACAACGGAATTACAAATGGCTGTTGGCAATACGATTCTGGACATTCAAGACAAGATTACCATTTAGATTTAGTTTGTTGTAAATAATTAAATTCTAGCATTCATTACTTTTGTATCTGGACTTAGTAAATTTACAGTATCTTTATGGCTTCTCAAACCCCTATAGACTCTTTGAGTAAATTCTCTATTCGCCTTATCAAAATAAAATGAACTAAATGCTGCAGGATCTTTTTTCTGCAATATTTGCCAGAATACATCCCCCATTGCTGGAAACGGATACTTAGTAAAAACTATGCTTTTACACATATCTCCAGGTAAATCCACACCCCGATTACATTTTGTACTATACAATGCATCAATTTTACCTTCTTTGAACATTCTCAACAATTCACCTTTTCTATATTTGTCTTGTAAATTTTTTAAACGTTCACGACTCATTATACTCAAACCAAATTCTTCTTTCTCTTCATCAGAAGGTAAATCTCCAAAACTATTAACATGAACTAAAAATGGTTTCTCTGCACAGGCAATACATTGTTCCAATGCCCTCAAATATTCTTCACGAGTGATTCTTCCATCCTTGAAGTCCCTCCATCTACAACTTTTCTCCAAGCCAGTTAGGTTCTTCTTAATAATCCCTCTATGTTCTGTTTCAGCATCAATAACTAAAAATTCATCTAATCCATAAATATTTCTTATAACTTCTGGACTATGTAGTGTACCGGACATCATCAAAAAAACTTTGTTTTTATCAATAATTTCGCCTAATTTCTTCTTCAAATTAATATTAACTATTCTTGCAACTAAGTCATCCCTATGATTCCTACTAAAACTAACATATGTATCTGCTAATAGTCCTTCAAAGCTTTTAGCCAATAGATAGTACTGTTCTAATTCTTCATGATCCACAACAAAATCATTAGTTGTTAGAGAATTAAACATTTGAACTAATTTAGTATCTTTTAATTCTAAAATCTCTTTTTCGTCAATCATCTCATTGACCCATCTAGCACTTAACAAAGAATCAACTAGCTTCATTAATTCAGAAACTGCATCTTTCACAGCAGGTTCAGGAGATTTAGATAAAACTTCTTCTAATTTACGTCTCATCCAATCTAAATTTAAATTCTTTTCATTACTCAAGCTATCTAAAAATTCATCACATTCATCTATAATTTCAATATCTGTTGCAGGTTTTCTATCCAAAGTATTTTCAATTTCATATTTTTTATTATTGAATATCATTACATCCGAATCAATATATCTCTTAAACTGTTCATAATATTTACAACCAGGTTTTCTTTCAAAATAAATATAATCTTTATCACTCAAACCCTTGTAAGTATATTCTTTAGCATCTTTTAATCCATAGTCGCCAAACCAATCTTTACCAATAACTGGACTCCAATGAGGGCATGCGGCAGCAACACTAAGTCTTCTAACATCATCAACAGAATCAAAATTACTAATATGTACTGCAGGGTTATTTTTGATATAAGCTTTAATTAAATCCCAATTACTTTCTTTCAAATCAATAGAACAAGGTAAAAATTTATCATCTGCCTTAGTATTTTCACTATAAACGCAACTAAAATTATTTCTTCCAGTTAAATTACTAATTTTTAATGGAGTTCCATCATCTTTTAGAACACTAAAATTGTTAGTATAATCTGTTTGATATTGTTCTTGTAAATACTTAACTGGTACAACAATACTTGCTCTACCACATTTCTTTGCGATATTAAGGGCCATTGCACTTTTTCCAGATCCACATATACCTCTCAGAAAAATAACCTTATGTCCATCAGAAATAGCCTTTAAAACATCATTTACAATATCTTCCTGAGTTTTACCATTAGAAAACATTAATGGTTCTAAATCATTCCCTTCCTTATCCTTCAAAGACCAAGACATCTTAACAAAATCTATAATATTCTTTAAAAAGTAGTCTAACTTATAACAACTATCTCAAAAAACTCGTAATAGACTAGTTACTTTCTTTTAGTTTTTGTTTAATTTTAAAAAAAGGAAATTTTAAATAGCCATTTCAAATTAAGATTAAGTGTTTATTCATAACCCAAATCCAGTGTTTTTGTCCATAGGGCCTGTAGAAATTAGGTATTATGGATTAGTTTACTTTTTAGGATTTTTGTTAACGTGGCTATACTTCAAAAAAAGTAGTTTGGGCAAAAGTCTTTTCAAAAAGGAAGAGCATGCAGATGATTTTTTACTTTACTCTCTAATTTCTTCAATTTTAACTGCAAGAATTTTTTACATCTTATTTTACAATCTAAACTCTTACTTAAGCAATCCAATAGAGATATTAAAATTCTGGCATGGCGGTATGTCAATACATGGTGGAATTTTAGGTGGAATTTTAGGAATTTACATCTTTTCAAGAAAATTCAAGTATAACTTCCTCAAACTTACTGATTTAGTAACTCTTCCTTTAGCATTAGGTTTAGTTTTTGGAAGAATTGCAAATTTCATTAACGCTGAATTATATGGAAGAATTACTTCGGTTAAATGGGCAGTTAAATTTCCTAATGCCGAAGGTTATAGACATCCTTCACAATTATATGAGTCCCTAAAAAATTTAATTATTTTTTCAGTTTTATTCTTCAAATCAAAAAAACCATTCAAAACAGGAGAATTAACTTCAATCTTCCTAATACTTTATTCTCTCCTAAGATTCTTCGTAGAATATGTAAGAGAACCAGAACTTTATTTCTTAGGATTAACAATGGGCCAATTCTTATCACTATCTACACTGATAATAGGTATTGTATTGTATCATAAAGTAAAACAAACCCTTTAAATATTCAAATATAAATTTTAGATTATGAAAAAAGCGCTGATCTTAGTATTAATTTTAGCAATATTAATTCTTCCAGCTTGTAAGCCTAAAGAGGAGGCTCCTGGAAAGATAACTATCCAAAAAGACATTGTACATGGAACAAGAACTTTCAAGGAAACCGGAGATGAAATGTGTCTTGAAAATGGAAAGCCCCTTGTTTTAGAGTTCTCAACAACATGGTGCCCACACTGCCAATGGATCAAAGATGCTTACCAAGAAGTTGTGAATGAATATTCAGATGACATATCTGCATATCAATGGGATATGGATGTAAAGGATGATGCATTAACAGAAGAAAAAGAATTAATAGTTCCTGCAGAATACTTTGAAATTTATGACTATTATAATCCAGAAGGCTCAGTTCCAACATTTGTATTTGGTTGTAAATACTTAAGAATTGGAAATGGTTATGAAGCTCAAGGAAATTTAGATGCTGAAAAACAAGAGTTTAGGGAAATCATTGAAGAGCTCATAGAATTAAACAAGGTGTAAAATGAAGGGGAAATATCTCCAAATATTATTGACTGTAATTCTTCCAATAATCATTATTCTTGGAACTACTTTGCAAGTTAGTACAGACTCTAATTTTTATGATAACCAGATTAATAATCTAGAAATAATCAACCCTAATTTTGTTACCATTGGTATTGCAGAAGATATTTCTCTGGAAGTATCAGATTTCTTAAAAGGCGATGGAGACTTAGATGAAAATCTTTTAGGCATAAAAGCGGCAGAACATATGGGGGATGTTAAAACTATCAGAGACATTACACTATATGTCGTTTTAATTCTCACATTAATCTTCCTAATAGGGACCATATTGTTAATTTATTCAAAAAATCAAGAGAGAATTATCAAAACACTATTCAACGGGAGTTTAGTTGTATTAATTTTTAACACATTAGTATTTATTCTGTCTAAAACTGCATTTAACAGTCTTTGGGAGAAGCTACACAGAGTCCTTTTCACAAATGATTTATGGATACTAAATCCTGCCACAGATCCATTGGTAGCAACATTCACCACCCAATTTTTTATAAATTTCATTGAAAGAATAATTATTATATCTTCAATAATTGCATTTGTTATCTTAATAATGATGTTATCTCAAAAATTATCAACTAGAAAAAAAGCAAAAATACATCATCTTGAAATTGACAAGCCAAAAGAATATCAATGGTAGTTAAAATTAATTTTAATAAAATCTAATTAAAGACAATGTTTATATATTTCTTAAATACAACTAAATTATGACAAATCACAAAGTTATAGTTTATTCAACTGAAGCATGCCCATGGTGTCACAAAGCTAAAGATTGGCTTAAAGAAAACAAAATAGAATTTACAGATCATGACGTAGGTAATGATTCTAAGGCAGCAGAAGAAATGATTTCTAAATCTGGTCAACGCGGAGTACCAGTAATTGACATTGATGGAAAAATTACAATTGGTTTTAATGAAGAAAAGTTAAAAGGATTACTTGAAATTAAGTAATTCAATTATTTTTTAATTCAGAAACATATTTAAATTAAATAAACATATAATTCTTATGGAAATAAAGGCGTTAGGGAAACACTTTATGATGGAACAGGTTCTTCTTGGGGAATTATAGAGGTGTAATCGGAGCCTGTTCCATAAAAATCATACCTCTCAGAAGATTTTAAAAACAATATTCATTATATTACATTATGACACCTATAGATAGTAGAATCTCATTCATGAAGAAAGCACATCCCATGAAAGACGTAGAGAATCTCCTAAACCCTCTTGTAAAGAAATGGTTTTTCTCTAAATTCAAAGCATTCTCCTTGCCTCAAACATACGGTGTATGTGAAATCCACAACAGAAATAATATTTTAATCTCTGCTCCAACTGGAGGGACAAAGACATTAACTGCTTTCCTAGGAATAATCAATGAACTAGTAAATTTATCCATGTCAGATTCATTAGAAGACAGAGTTTATGCAATTTACATTAGTCCATTAAAGGCATTGAACAATGATATTCACAAAAACTTAGAAGAGCCTCTAAATGAAATAACTAAATTGGCTAAAGAAGAAGGTATTGAATTAAATATAAAAATTGCAACAAGAACTGGAGATACAACACCTTACCAAAGACAAAAGATGTTGAAAAATCCTCCACACATCCTAATTACAACTCCCGAAAGTTTAGCATTAATGTTAGGAAGTATAAAATTCAAAGATTTAATGTTTGGAGTTAATTGGTGTATCATAGATGAAATACATGCAATTGCAGATAACAAAAGAGGAGTCCACTTAAGTCTAAGTCTTGAAAGATTAAACAAACAATCTCCAGATCTAAGTAGGATTGGGTTAAGTGCAACAGTTGAGCCCATAAAAGAAGTTGCAGCATTCTTAGTTGGTTCTGAAAGAAAATGTAAAATTGCAGATGCCAAAAATCTAAGGAAAAAATTAGATCTTAAGGTTATTTCTCCAGTTCCAGATTTAATTAATACTTCACAAGAAGATATGAATGAAAAACTTTACACTAAACTAGACGATTATATTCAAGATCATAAAACCACATTAATATTCACTAATACTCGTGCAGGTACTGAAAGAATAGTTCACCACCTAAGGGATAAATTTCCAAAAAACTACACAGAAAATATAGGTGCCCACCATGGTAGTTTAAGCAAAGAGTACAGGACTAAAATAGAATCTAATCTTAAAGAAGGTAAACTAAAGGCAGTGGTTTGCTCCACATCATTAGAATTGGGTATTGACATAGGATACATCGATTTAGTTATCTGTTTAGGTAGTCCAAAAGGAGTTGCAAGGTTCTTACAACGAGTTGGTCGTTCTGGACACAAAATGCACGAAACTATCAAAGGGAGATTAGTCGTAACCAACCGTGACGACTTAGTTGAATGCAGTGTTTTATTAAAAAATGCAGTTGAGGGAAAGATTGACGCAATAGATATTCCAAAAAATTGCTTAGATGTTCTTGCACAACAAATTCATGGTATTGCTTGTACAGATGTTTGCGACAAATGGGAGTTATTTGATTTAATAAAAAAATCTTATTGTTATTCTAACTTAAAGATCAGTGAATTTGAAGAAATTTTAGATTATTTGGCAGGTAACTTTGCACATCTAGAAGATAGATCAGTTTATGCAAAAATTTGGTATGATCCAGAAACAAATCAAATTGGGAAGAAAGGTAGGATGAGCAGAATAATTAACATGACTAACATTGGAACAATTCCAGATTCTACAGGTGTTAAAGTTAAAATCAAAGATGAAGTCATTGGAACAATTGATGAATCTTTTTTAGAAAAATTAAAGAGAGGCGATATTTTTGTTTTAGGTGGGGATACATATCAATTCAAATTCAGTCGTGGAACAGTTGCACAAGTTACTGCATGTTACGGTAGAAAACCAACAGTACCTTCTTGGTATTCTGAAATGTTACCTTTAAGCTTTGATTTAGCTTCAAGTATAGGTAAATTTAGAAGATATTTACAAGATTTATTCATCAATCATAAAAGCAAAGAAGATATTTTGAAATACATCAACGAATATCTCTACGTTGATGAAAACGCCGCTAAAGCTATTTATGAGTACTTTCAACAACAATTCCTCTATGCAGCAATACCTCATGATAAAAAAATCTTAATAGAAAATTACAATTCTGGAGACAAAGATAACAAAAGATATGTTATTTTCCATTCAATGTTCGGCCGAAGAGTAAATGATGTACTTTCAAGAGCAATAGGTTATGCCGCATCAAAAATACATCACAGGGATTTAGAGATTGGAATCAATGACAACGGTTTTTACTTAGCATGCCCACCAGGAAAAAACATCAATGTTTCACAAGCAATTGAATTGCTTAATCCAGAAAACTTTGAAGAAGTTATGAAACGTTCAATAGATAAAAGTGAAGTTCTAAAAAGAAGATTTAGACATTGTGCAGGTAGGGCTTTGATGATTTTAAGAAATTACAAAGGTCATAGAAAAGGGGTAGGTAGACAACAAGTTAGCAGTATGATTTTACTTAGTGCAGTTAGAAGAATTAGTGATGATTTCTGTATATTAAAAGAAGCACGAAGAGAAGTTCTTGAAGATTTAATGGATCAAGGCAATGCAAAAAACATCCTTGCACAAATAAAATCCAAAGATATTGAATTAGAAACAATCAGTACAAACCTACCGAGTCCATTTGCATTTAATTTAGTAACTCAAGGATTTACTGATATTCTTAGGGTTGAAGATAAAATTGAATTCATAAGAAGGATGCATCAAATGGTTTTAGCTAAAATAGGTAAGAAACATAAAATTGATCTATAAAAAAATAAATAATCACCTCTGATTATTATATGATTTAAATTATGCAACTAACAAAGTATTTTCTTGAACTTTGAATGTACAACTTCCACACATGCACTCGAATGATTCTGGCATACAGGACTCTTCGGTTGAATAAACCGCTTCACAACTATCGCATTTTGCTTCAAACATTTTTTACCCCCAAATAGATATACAATATATACTATATAGCATATATTTAAATCTTTCTCAAAAGTAAGTAAAATTTGAAAAAATCTAAATTTAGAAAATATTTATTGAGGTTTAGACTTGTAAAACCATTCGGAAGGTACTTCTTTAGTTAAATCTGATCTAATTTTTAAGCCAATAAAAGAAAAACCATATTTCTGATGATCTCGTCTACTCATAGGGGGTTTAATACCTTCGTGCTCAAATGATAATCTGATGCTTGAAGAAGGTATAACCGTCCCATTAGTCAAAGGTATTGGCTCATTAATTCTCAATGTTAAAGTTTCATAGAGTCCACAATAATAACTGGAGTCATCAATCTCTCCAGTTTCTAAAAGAATTTCTCCTACCAGTCCAGAAGGATTAAATGGGCGAGCAAGTGCAGATTCAGGAGGTTGATATAGGGGAATTAAACTATTTTCTGCCATATGTTTGTCCTCGAATCTGTAAGATAATGGCTTTTTAGGTTTTAAATATTCTATATTTCCCAATTCTAGAGGTATTTCTCCCACAACCAAAGCCTCATTAATATGGCCTACTAAACCCTCCACATCAAAAAATCTTAAATTTAATTGAAACATATATTAAAAATTAAATATCAATTTAAATAATTATCTAACTCTACCCTAGAAAACAACAAAGCTTATTAATCCAGCTTTTAAATGAATCAAAATGATGGGAATGAATCCGAGGGATCTTGCAAAAGCCATGAAAAAGATGGGCATTAAACAAGATGAAATCGAAGCAGAAGAAGTAATTATTAAATGTGCAGATAAGGACATTATAGTAAAAAACCCTCATGTAGTTAGAATAAATGCGATGGGACAAGATAGTCTTCAAATTTCTGGAGAAATCATAGAACAAGAAGCTCAAGCTCCAATTTCCGAAGAAGATATCAAAACAGTTGCATCTCAAGCAAATGTATCTGAAGAAGATGCAAAAAAAGCATTGGAAGAAAACAATGGCGATTTAGCTCAAGCTATTATGTCATTACAATAATTCTAAAATGAAAGCAACTGTACTAGAAGTAATCAAAGAAAATTCTGAAGTTAGAACTCTTAAACTAAATTTAGAACAAGAAATAACTTTTGAACCAGGTCAATTTATTACAATAATTTACAACATTGAAAACAAATTAGTAAGAAGGGCTTATTCAATCTCACATTGGGCAGAACAACCTACAAAAACTATAACTATCTCACTTAATCAAGCACCCAATGGAACAATTTCTCCAAAACTTTACAATGTTAAAGTTAACGATGTTCTTGAACTTGAAGGTGCATTCGGAGTTTTCAAACTTAACAAATCAAACAACCCTGCACTATTTCTTGCAGCAGGAACAGGAGTAACTCCATTAAACACAATGATTGAATCAGAAGAAAAAAGAGATTTAACTTTAATTTACAGCGTTAGGTCAGAAGATTTAATTTTATTTAATGAAACTTTAAACAAACAATCAAACTTAAAATTTATTCCAACAGTTACAGATAATATTCCTGAAAGTTGGACAGGAGAAACTGGCAGAATTAACAAAGAATTAATTGAAAATAACCTAAAAGAAAACACCGAAATATACATTTGTGGGATGCAAGAATTTGTAAGGGCCATGATAACTATTTTAGAATCTTTAAATGTTCAAAAAGAAAGAATACACACTGAGAGGTGGTAATCCTTAAATATCTCCATATCTTTCCAAAAGACATGGAAAAACTAAACGAATTTAGCCAGAAGGCCAGCAAATATTTCCAAGCTGCAGACCATATGGTTAATGTAACTTATCCCGTAGTAAAAGATCCCAAAGTTTTACTTCTAGCAATTACACATTTAAACAATGCATTTGAAAATGCAATTTCTGCATTAATTTATTATGATTATCATTTCAAAAGAATTACTAACTTTCCAAACGAGTTTGGAGATAAATTAGATATTTTTAGACGATACACTTGCACAAAATATAATATTCCAAGAGAAACCGTTCAGACTATACTTGATGTAAAAAGTATATACCAAGATCACAAATCTTCGGAAATGGAGTTCAGAAGAAGGAATAATTTCGTAATTGCTTCGAAAAATTACAGATTAAGAACAATAAATAGCGAAAAGTTAAAAAGGTTCCTTGTATTAGCAAAACCCCTGCTAACAAAAGTTTTTGAGGTCAAAAAATTAAATGATAGAAGAATTAACTGAATCTGCTTTAGAAGAAATAAAGCGAGCAGATCATTCAATTTATGTTTCACTAAAATATACGCGTACAGTTGACATTATAAAAAATACAATTAAAAGACTTATTTCTGCAATGGACATTTCAATTATTCTTGGATTAGAGTATGCAAAGGAAAATAAAAAACTTCCAAACATACCGCAATCCGCACGTCAACGTGCAACAGAAATAGTAAGACTATATCCTCAAATGAAAAAAAGCATGGATTTCTATAATAGGCTAAAAAACATTGATCGTGCAGATTTTACAAAAAAAGAAGAATATAGAAAGAATGTAGCACTTATTGCTAAGGTCGGTTCTAAAAAAGTAGAAGTTGGTCAAGAAGAATTGAGAGATTTCTTCGACATTACAGTAGTATTCTCTAAGGCATTAGCTGAAATGACATTACAAAAGAAATTTTTCGACACAAAGAAAGTGTCTGTTGTACTTCCTATTAAAAAAATTAAAAAAATACCTGCACCTAAGAAAGTTGTTAAAACCACCAAATCTGGCAAAAAGGTTGTGAAAAAAGTTATCAAAAAAAGTTACAAACTTAACCCTCACGCAAAACATAGATTCTTCTAAACACATTTAAATCAAAAAAACAGGTAAAAATCATGAATAAACGAATCCTTGGGATTAGAATCATTGCAGTACTGGCAATAATAGTATCTGGAGTACTGGTTAATGCACATTACAAGGTAGAACCTTCTACACTCTGCGTAATTGGTGACAATTTTGACTGTGATATTGTTAATAAAAGTCCTTATTCAACTATTGACGGAATATTTTACTTTATTAATTCGGATTTAGGAATTAATTTTCCAGAATTATATTTCCCCCTACCTGTATCAGCCATATCTATTTTAATGTTTGGAGCAATAATCTTGCTAACAATCAAACCAAAAATTAAAGTTCTAAAAACACTTATGGTCTTAAGTATCTTATTTTCCTTGTACTTAATCTACATAGAAGCATTTATATTATTAGCATATTGTATTTATTGTATTATCTTGGACATACTAATAATCCTTGAAACTATTTTAATCTGGGGAATAAAAGAATGAAGAAAATATTAGCTATTTTGATTTCACTAACACTCTTACTAATTGCTTGTGCACCTAAAGATGAATCTTCTAAATATTCTCAAGAAGAACTAGATAATTTAGCCCAATGTCTTACAGAAAATGATGTTGTTATGTATGGTGCTTTTTGGTGTCCACATTGTATTAATTCTAAAAAGAACTTTGGATCTGCAGTAGGTTATCTAAATTATGTAGAATGCGATTCTAAATGCAAACCTGATGAGAATGGTAAGATTCTTTCAGCTTGTAAAGGTCATGAAGGTCAACCAGAACTATGTCTTGAAAGGGACATTAAAGGATATGATACCTGGATATTTGCAGATGGAACACGTGCTACGGGTGAACCTGCCCTAGAACTCCTAGACTCAAGGTCTAAGTGTAATGTCCTTCCACAAGCAGAATAATTCTTTAAATAGGTAGTTAAACTTATATATTACAGGACTATACAAAAATCAGTAGTAACTATCAAAATGACTTCAAATACAGTGAGAAGATTTGACAATAGTGGACTTTTTGGACCTAGTTTTAATGATGTAGATTTGTGTTTATCTTATGATATTACTCAAAAGAATGTTTATGGTAGGGGGATAGACCATAATAAACTGGATGAATTAACAACAGCAGTAAGATTAGCAGAAAAAAGATTAATTGAAGAAACAAAAGGTAAAATATTGGAAACTGCTGAAATTGTAACAGTAAGATTAATTGAGGGGTTTTATGAACAAGTTCATGATGGTGTTTATTCTTCGGGTAACGAACATAGGCTTAATGTAGGACTAACTAGGGGAATAGAATTTGACCTAACTTGGACCATGCAAGATTTTTTAAATCGTTCAAAAAAATTTATTGAAGAAATAGGGATTCAGGTATCGGACGAGTTAACCCACAAATTACCCATTGGTGCAAGTAGAAATTTAGATCATTACCTTAGAAATTATTTGGGTTCAAAAAAATAAAATGACTAAACTTAACTTATTTAGTCCCGAGATTAGAGATTCCGGAATAATTTTGGCTTACGATATTACAAATAATTCTCAGAAAGCAGATTTTGAGAAATTTGGTTCTATATTAGAATCAACAGATCTCTCTGAAAAAGCATTAAGAGACGAGAAAGGTTATGGATTTATAGCAATTAATCAACAACACATCCAAGTTAGAAAAAATGATGAAGGATTTTATGACATTAACAGACTAAGATTACCAGAAAATAGACATTGGTATGGCATTGGAATAAAAAATTGTAGGCAGTTTAAAGAAGATTGGACCGAATCAAATTTTTTAGATTTTGCATCAGGCATAGTTGAAAGAATAGACTTGCCCATTTTTGATTGGAGATCAAGTCAATCATTAGAATCAAGATTTAAAAAAACTATAGATGAATTCCAAGCTAAGTTTAAAGTAACAGCATAAGCATTATAAATCAGTTTTATATTCTAAATACATGTTCTTTCATGACAAATCAGTAAAAGAGACTTTAGATTTAACCGCAACCCATGAATATGGCTTAACCAATGAAGAAGCAGCTAGAAGAACGGCAGAATATGGCCCTAATGAACTAGTTAAGGAAAAAAGAGATGGCCCATTAAAAATATTCATAAGACAATTTCATGACGCACTTATTTACATTCTAATTATAGCTACAATTGTTTCTTTTATGGTCGGGGAAAGAGTTGATGCATACATTATTTTAATTATTTTAATTTTCAACGCAGTATTTGGATTCATCCAAGAATACAAGGCAGAAAAAGCAATAGATCTACTAAAAAAACTTACAACTCTTAAAACAAAAGTTATTAGAGATAATAAACAAGTTGAAATTTCTTCAAGTAAAATTGTACCTGGAGATATTATAGTTCTAGAATCAGGAGATAAAGTTCCTGCAGACTTAAGATTAATAGAAGTTAATAACTTACAAACAGACGAAGCTTCATTAACTGGAGAAAGTAATCCTATAACAAAAACAATTAATTCTCTTGTAAGATCAACACCCTTAGCAGAAAGAAAAAACATGTTATTTTCTGGAACAGGTATTGTACGTGGAAATGGCAAGGCGGTTGTTGTTTCAACAGGAATGAGAACTGAAATTGGTAAAATTGCAGACATGGTTCAAAAAGCAGAAAAGTCCGAAACACCTTTACAAAAGAAACTAAAAGAATTTGGTAAATTTCTAGGGTATATTACCATTCTAATTTCGGTCCTAGTATTCATCATAGGCGTAATCAGGGGGATGGATTTAATTGAAATCTTCTTAACTGCAGTTGCATTAGCTGTGGCAGCCGTACCAGAAGGATTACCTGCAATTGTAACTATCTGTTTAGCATTGGGCGTACAAAGGATGGTTAAGAGAAATGCTCTAATCAGACGTCTTGCCTCAATTGAAACTTTAGGTTGTATCACTGTTATTTGTTCCGATAAAACCGGAACTATGACTAAAAACGAAATGACTGTAACAAAATGTTTTACTAATCATAAATTCTTCAATGTAACTGGTAAAGGTTACAATGATTTAGGTGAATTCACAGATAAAGATAATAAAAATGTAGATCCTGTTAAAGAATTTCCTCAAATGTTAGAAGTTGCAGCTACATGTAACAATGCTTCAGAAGAATCAGGAGATCCAACAGAAAGAGCATTATTATTTGCAGCATTAAAAGGTCATGCAAAAATACTAAAGAGAAAAGGAGAAATTCCTTTTGATTCTGATACAAAGTTCATGGCTACATTACACAATGGTTTTGATTATTACAAAGGCGCACCAGAAATAATTTTAGAAATGTGTAACAACATAGTTTTAGATAACAAAAAAAGAAGAATTCTACCTAAAGATAGAGAAAGAATCCTTGAAGCAAATCACGAACTTGCTTCTTCAGCATTAAGAGTTCTAGCAATGGCTGTAAAAATTGGAAAAGAAATGTATTTCCTTGGACTAATGGGTATGATTGACCCGCCAAAAGAAGGCGTCAAGGAATCTTTAGAGATTTGTGAAACTGCAGGAATTAGGCCTGTAATGATTACGGGGGACCACCCTACAACTGCACAAGCAGTAGCACATCAAATTGGGATGGATGGATCTGCAATTACGGGAACCGAACTTGAACAGATGGATGATGAAGAACTAAAAGAAAAAGTAATTAATCATTCAATTTATGCACGTGTAACTTCTGCACAAAAAGTTAGAATTCTAAAAGCATTACAATCTAGAAATGAAATTGTAGCAATGACTGGAGACGGCATCAATGATGCTCCAGCAATTAAGTCTTCAGATGTAGGTGTAGCAATGTCAATAAAGGGAACAGATATTGCAAGAGATGCATCTGACATGGTACTGACCGATGATCATTTTTCTTCAATCGTTAATTCAATAGAAGAAGGAAGGATAATCTATGATAACATTAAGAAATTTGTAAGATATTTACTTGCTGCAAATATGGCAGAAATAGGTGTTATTCTTGTAGCCATGCTTGCAGGTATGCCCCTTCCACTATTACCTTTACAAATATTATGGATTAATTTAATGACTGACTCATGGCCAGCATTAGCCTTAGGTGTAGATCCTCCTGCAAAAGGAATCATGAATAGGAAACCTCGTAAAACAGATGAGAACATCATGGGAGATTTAAAGTCATTCATCCTTCTCGTAGGACTTATAGGTACAATTGTAACATTAGGAATGTTTACATGGGCAAATAACAAATATGAACTTGAAAATGCAAGAACATTAGCACTAACCACTTTAATGGCATATGAAATGTTTGTTGTATATTCCGTTAAAAATCCAAAGCCATTTACAAATGTGTTTGACAATAAATGGTTAAACTTAGCTGTATTATTTTCAATAACATTACAATTAATAGTAATTTACTCGCCGCTTAATACACTATTTGGACTAGTTCCATTATTACCTATTGAATGGGCATTAGTGGCAATAACTGGATTCATAGGGTTCTTAACAATCGAGTTATTCAAGTACTTTCAATACAAAAAAGGTGAAAATATAGAATGAAAATAATATCTTGGAATGTAAATGGTATTAGGGCTGCTATCAAAAAAGGATTTCTTGACTTTGTTAAGAAGGAAAATCCTGATGTAATCTGTTTACAAGAAACTAAAGCCCATCCTGATCAAGTAGATGCAATCCTACATGACTATGAACACCATTATTGGCATTCTGCCCAAAGAAAAGGCTATTCTGGAACTGCAATTTTTTCTAAAGTAGAACCTATATCTGTATTATACGGTGATGGTCCAATGGAAGATGATGAAGGAAGAGTAATAAGTTTAGAATTCAAAGATTATTACGTTGTTACAGTTTATACTCCTAACTCAAAAAGAGAATTAGAAAGATTAGATTATAGGCAAGAATGGGATGCCAATTTCCTTAAATTCCTTAAAAATTTAGAAAAGAAAAAACCTGTAGTACTTTGCGGAGACCTTAATGTTGCTCACAAAGAAATTGACTTAGCAAGACCCAAAACAAACACACAAAGTGCAGGATTTACCCCTGAAGAAAGAAAAGGTTTTGAAAACTTACTTAATGCAGGATTCATAGATACATTCAGAGAATTTAACAAAGAACCAGAGAATTATACTTGGTGGAGCTATATGTTCAAATCTCGCGATAGAAATGTTGGATGGCGTATAGATTACTTCTGTATTTCAAAAATACTAAGAAAAAAACTAAAAAAAGCATTCATTTTACCCAAGGTAATGGGCAGCGACCATTGTCCAGTTGGAATTGAAATAAAATGACAAGATATTCTAGACAAGAAACATACTTAGGAAAAACTAACCAAAAGAAGTTACAAAAATCTACTGTAGCAGTGATAGGTGTAGGTGCAATAGGCACACAAACAGCCAATTTACTTGCAAGAGCAGGCATTAATTTAATTTTAATAGATAGAGACACCATTGAACTAAATAATCTCCAAAGACAAACAATATTCGATGAACAAGACATTAACAAACCAAAAACAAAACAAGCAAGTTTACATCTTAAAAAAATAAATTCTAAAATAAAAATAACTACTTACAATAAGGATCTAAACAATGAAAATATAACAAAACTAATACCTAAAACTACTAATTTAATACTAGATTGCACAGATAATCTAGAAACTAGATTCTTAATTAATGATTATTCTCTAAAAAATAACATTCCTTGGATTTATGCAGCAGGAATTAAAGAAAAAGCAGCCTTAATGAACATAGTTCCTAAAAAAACTCCTTGTTTTCAATGCATTTTCAAACAACCGACTCAATTAGAAACATGCCAAACTTCGGGAGTATTGAACTCAACTACTTCCCTAATTTCATCATTGCAAGTTTCAGAAGCAATTAAAATTTTAACAAATAAAAACTATTCAAAAGAATTAATAAATTTTAACCTTAAAACAAATTCATTTGATAAATTCAAAATAAAGAAAAGAAAAGAATGTCAAGCGTGTAATAAACATTACATTTTCTTAAACACTATTAATCCCCAAGGAATATTAAAATTCTGTTCAACTGGGAATTATCAAATTCTTCTAAAAAATGTAAATTTATCCCAATTAAAGAAAAATTTGGCCAAAATTGATAAAATTGAAGACTTCAAAGACTGTATAAAATTCAAAAATATGCTCATTTTCAAGGATAGATGCTTAATTAAAGCAAAATCCGAATCTCAAGCTAAATCTTTGATTTCTAAGTATATTGGAAATTAGTTACCACTATTAAATAACTAAAAGAGATATATTTATATACTATAATATAGTCTTTGTACATACAATGACAACTATTGAAGATAATTTAAGAACCTCATTTAGAATGGTGAGAGAAGACGTAATTAGGATCCAAAGAAAAATCCTTAATATGGAGCAAAGAGAAGCTCAAATTGTTAGAATTCTAAAAAGAATAGATACCAACGATCATGATTTATCAAGTAAATTAAAGAAAATTGAATCATTATTAAAAAAGTCAACTGTTAAGAAAGTAACAAAGACAACTAAAAAAAGAACAACTTTTATTGCACCTAAAAAAGGTAAGAGTTTCCATAAAACAAACTGTCCTTTTGCAAAAAATATTAAACCTAAAAACAGTATTAAGTTTAAATCTAAGAATGTGGCATTAAATGCAGGTTTCAAACCTTGTAAATGTGTAAGTAACTAAATTAAAGTTACTTCAATTCTTTCTTTTCCAGAACCAATATTCTTTCTTTTTAATTTAACTTTTCCAATTTCTTTAGTATTCTTAACATGAGTTCCGCCACAAGGCATATTCATTTCCTTGCAAATCCACAATCTTAATTTTGTATCAGTTTCATCATTCTCAATAGTAACTTCATTTTCTTCTAAAATAAATAAATTTATTTTTTCTTCAAGTTCCATTAAATGTTCACTAATAGATCCTTCAAATATGTAATCTAGTCTAGCTTTATCCACAGAAACATTTGAACCAATGCATTCTAATTTTCCCAATTTTTCTTCAACAAAATAAGAAACAATATGGGTAGCAGAATGCAAATTCCTTATTTTTCTCCTTCTTTCTTCATTAATAACCACTTCAACCTCATCCCCAATATTGAAATTGGGCACATTATCTAGTAAATATGAAATATTCTCTTTATCTTCCTCAACTGCTTCAACTACATTAATTCCTCCAATTGTTCCAAAATCAGAAGCTTGTCCGCCAGAAAAAGCATAAAAAATTGTTTGATCCAACTTAATTTTACTTTCTTCGATAGAAGTAACTACTGAAGTACATTTTGTTAAATATGGATCGTCCCAATATAATTTTTTCATTTTAAGCAGCCTCAATTAAATCTATTACATCATTTGCAGTATAATCTCCAAACCTATACATTAACGTTTCTACAAAACTAGTATCCTTGCCAGATGTAATAAGTGCAGGTTCAACATATCCATCTTTCCTAATTGAAGGAAATCCTGCTAAAGAGATTAATGCATTACAGATACATTTTCTTTTATCTAGTTCAGTTTCAATACCACCCTTACCAATATAAATTTTTCTTGGTTCAGAAGCACACCTAGATTTAACACTCTCCTCTTGTTCAAAGAATTCTAAAAGATAACCTTTATCACATATACGTTCCCTTCCAGTATAAATTCCATTTTCTGAAAGACTACCCTCTAGAGATAAGACTTGGAATGGAAATCCTGTAGGTGATGCTCTTGGATCTGCAAAAACTTCTGCATCATTAAGAATTGCTTCACGTATTCTCAATTTATGTTCTAGTTCAATTCCAGATTCTCTAGAAAACGCAAAGGGTGTTCCAATTTGTACTCCTGCCGCACCCTCAGTAAAAGCTTCAAATAATTTATTAGCATATCCTCCTGCAAACCAAAATGGTTGAGGGTTATCCCTACGGCTAAGAATTTGATGAACCATTTTCATATTAATCTTATCTTTCTCACCATAATCAGGCTCCCCAAATTCATTCAGTTCTCCTTTAATTCTTGGAGGAGCATTATGTCCTCCTGCAGTAGGATTTTCAAAGACATAACCATCCGCATTAGGAAGTCCCCTCATACTTGTTTGAGTAGTAATTATTCCGATAAAATCGGGCCTTCTAACTTCAATACATTTACCCATAACTTCCGAAGGATTAAATTGAAGATTGTAATCAGTTCCACTAGTCACAGGAAATGGCATTGAAACAAGATCGCCATTTACCAATACATCTAGCGCATCAGGAACAGGTTTAGGAATTCCTGCACCAATTAAAACTGCATCAACATCTGCCAACATTGCACCGTACAAACTTTGAGGCATCATATGTTGCACCTTGTAAAGTAAATTAATTCCCACTAAGCCATTATGATTTTCTTTTGCAAGATGAACTTCTACAAAATTAGCTAAAATAATTAGTTCTTCTAAATGCCTGTTATTTAATATTAAATTTTTACTATCTTGTTTAAGTTTGGGAAATGGTGTAGGTTTGTAATTCTTGTCAGGATTTTTTCCACCTTCAATAAAATATTTATTTAATACTTCTTCTGCAATTCTATCAACAGGGAATTTAGATATGGCTTTTCGCATTTTGCCATCTTTGTCACCATCTTGGAGTCTACGAGCCAAGATAACTTCAATACCTGTTCCTGAAACAACACCTAACTGTCCTCGTTTAGAAACAGTTCTCGCTAATTCCCAGTTAGAAACTGCTACGCCCATGCCACCTTGAATAATATGTGGTAATCCTCCATGGGGCAAGATAATTCTTTCCAGAGACATTATTAAAAAATAAAATGGATAATATTTAAGGTATCTGTTTATATTTATAAATTAAATCATATATTTTTGATTAAACCCTTCAAATTGAACTTGCAATTTTATCAATCTCTTTAAAATCAGATATAATTCTAAAGGGTTTGCCCTTTTCCAATCTTTCAATTTCGTGCATACCGAAGTCTACACCTATAGATCTTATGCCTATCTCATTAGCTTCTAAAATATCTCCCAAAGTATCTGTAATAAAAACACATTCATCACAAGATAAATTATTTTCATCTAAGATCATTTTAAGTTTAACAACCTTGGATTTAGCAGTTTCCATTCCAAAAACACCATTAAATAAATTAGTTATATCATTATTATCTAAATAAAGATTTAATGTTTCTTCATTATTAGAACTAACAATAAACAATTTAAAATTATTACTCAAATTAATTAATTCTTCTTTAATATCTTTCTCTATAATTAAATTTTCAAAAAGTTTAAGCTGCAACTCAAAAAATCTTTTCATATTAGCAGGAGTTATACTCTTATGATTATACAAATTACCATTAAAATAATCTTTATACTCCTCAAAGGTTAAACCTGGATCAATCTTGTTATTAATACTATAAGCTAACTTTGGAGTATCATGAATCACTCCATCAAAATCAAATATTACTGCATTAATCATAAACAAAAATTAAAATAACTCATTATAAAGATTTCTTAATAACGATCAAACCTTTACCAATTCCAATCTCTTTCCATTCAAGTTCAGAATGTTTATTCAAGACTTCAAATAAACTAGTTATTTTCTCACCATGGGAAATAGTATTATCTACAAATATCAAAAAATCATCTTCTAATTTACCCAATATTTTCTCTAAATATGCCCCATATTCATGCTTAGCTGCATCAATTAATACAACATTAAACTTCTTATCTAAAGCAGGAATAACCTCTAAAGCATCACCTAAAACAACCTCAACACTAGTGCCTTCCAAGTTTTTCTTGGCATTTTCAACAGAATCTGCATTAATTTCAATAGTTAAAACATCATTAGAAATTTTTGAAAGCCATAACGAAGAATATCCATTAAAAGTACCTATTTCCAATATCTTAACATTATCAAAAAATACACTATTAACTATCAATTCAATAGTCTCTCTAGGAATATTTAATCTCGTCCTAATTGATTCAAGTTCTTCTATTTTCTTGTCAATTTCCACAAAATATTCACTAAAAACGGCTATTTAAATCAACCCATAGCCCGCGTAATAGATATTAAAACCAATAGGTTTATTAATCAAATCCTAATCAATCCACTATGATTAACAACCCAAATAGAGACACAGTAAGATTGTCTGGTAGTTAATACTTTATTCTAGTTTTAGGAGTTTAATTTTATGCAAAATGTAAAAGATTTCAAATGGAGGAAGAATATAAGCGTCAACGATTTAGTTAACGACTTAGGTAACGTGGGTTTTCAAAGTATAGAACTAAAGAAAGCAGTTGACACAGTCATTAGAATGAAAAAGAATGGGGCTAAAATATTCTTAACATTTACATCTAATATGGTAACTTCCGGACTAAGGGGTTT
The DNA here is from genome assembly GCA_018658265.1 of Candidatus Woesearchaeota archaeon. Classification (GTDB taxonomy): domain Archaea; phylum Nanobdellota; class Nanobdellia; order SCGC-AAA011-G17; family UBA489; genus JABIKK01. Next base: position 20,918 of record JABHVN010000025.1, read on the forward strand.
CTTTGCACAACTAATCAAACTAGGCATTCCAGATATCATTGTAACAACTGTAGGTGGCCTTGAAGAAGACATTATGAAAGCAAGTGGTGAAAAGTTCTCAATTGGAGATTTCTCATCAGACGATATAGAACTACATGAAAAAGGGATCAATAGAATAGGAAATTTACATATTAGAAATGAATCCTATATGAAATTTGAAGATACTGTAGGTTCAATGTTAAAAGAGATTTACAAAAAAGAAAAAAGATGGGCTGTTTCAGATATGTTAAGAGAATTTGGACTTATGTTAGACGATGAAGATTCAATTTTATTCCAAGCGGCTAAAAACAACGTACCTATTTTCTGTCCATCAATTACAGACGGTTCAATGGGGTTCCAGCTATATATGTTCCAAGACAATAACAAAGATTTCATTGTAGATGTTGTTAAAGATTTTTCAAACATCTTATTTTCAGTAAGTCAAGATGATAAAAAAGGATTAATCTCTCTAGGCGGAAGTATTTCAAAACATCATGCAATCTTAGCAGGATTACTTAACGGTGGAATGGATTACGCAGTTTACATGACTACGGCAAGTCACACTTCTGGAAGCATGAGTGGTGCAACTACTAAAGAAGCCAAAAGCTGGGGAAAAGTAAAAGATGATTCCGACGTTGTAACTGTTATTGGAGATGTTACAATTAATTTTCCATTAATGATGTGTAGTGTATTAGAACAACTATCCAATGAAGGAATAATCAAAGAATGAAAGCTAAATTCATATTAAGCAAAAATATTGTAAAAAAACAGTTAGCTAAATGTTATGAGTTAGCAGATGAAGTTTCTTACAGTGCTAAAACTAATTATGAAGTTTCTAAAATTTTAGAAGATACTAATTGCTCATTTAGTGTACATTCCCAAGAAGGAGTTAATCAAATAAAAAACAAAGATAAAATTTGGTTCTTTGCACAAGGTTGGAATAAAGAAGAAATTGAAAACTTATACCATCAAGGAATTAATTCGTTCGTAGTAGACAATAAAGAAGATTTAAATTTATTATTAGATTCTAATAAAAAAATTAACTTACTCCTTAGAATGAGACTTAAAGAAAGCACAGTACACACAGGTAAACACTTCGTTTTCGGCTTTTTCTCAAAAGACATCAATAATTTAATTCCAAAATTAAGAAATAATGAAAACATTCTCAAATTAGGAGTGCACTTCCATAGAAAAACACAAAATGTTAGTGAATGGTCATTAATTAGTGAATTAGAAGATAGTTTAGATAAAAATACTCTCAAAGACTTAGATTATGTAAACATTGGTGGAGGAATTCCCAGTATTTACAAAAATTACAGAGTAGAAGCATTAGATTCATTATTAATTAAAATCAAAGAATTAAAAGAATGGTTGAATAATCAAGGAGTTAAAGTTATTATTGAACCTGGAAGATTTATTGCTGCACCTTCAATTAAATTAGTTACAGAAATTATAAACATTTACAATAACAACATCATATTAAATGCATCAGTATATAATTCTGCAATGGACACATTTATTGCACATATTAGATTATTAGTTGAAAACGAGCAAGATAAAGGAACTCCATATGTTTTGAAAGGTTCAACTCCAGATTCAATGGATATTTACAGATATAGAGTATTTCTAAAAGAAACTCCTAAAGTTGGAGATCAAATAACATTCTTAAACGCTGGAGCTTACAATTTTAGTACTGACTTTTGCAACTTGCCTAAGCTAGAAACGGAGATAACAGAATGAACTGGATGAACTTGCCTGAAGAGTATTGTACAGATAGTTCTAAATTTGCAATACTTCCAATAGAATACGAAGGAGCAGTAACATATGGTAAGGGTGCTTCTAATGGACCTAAAGAGATAATTAAAGCTTCTAAACATTTAGAATATTACGAAGATCAATTTGAAAATGAACCATTTGTACAAGGAATAAAATTATTAGAATCTCTTCAACCAAAAAACGAAGAAGAAATGTTTGAACAAATCTCTAATTCTATTAAGGAAAACAAAGATAAATTCATCATAAGTCTTGGTGGAGACCATTCAATTACAATAGGAACAATAAAAGAATTGGAAAAAGATCAAGATTTTTCTGTAATTGTTTTGGATGCACATAGCGATTTTAGAGATTCATGGAACAACTCAAAAAATAACCATGCATGCATTTCAAAGAGAGTATCTGAAAAACATGACGTCGCACTTCTAGGAATAAGGGCTCAAGATATCGAAGAACATAAAGAAATTAAGAATTCAAATAATGTACATCAAATTAAAGCATACGACTTAACAATGGATAAAATTAAAGAACTTCTTCCAAAATTAAAAGATAAAGTTTACATTTCAATAGATATTGATGTTTTTGATCCTTCATTTATCAGAAATACTGGAACTCCTGAACCAGGAGGTTTAGATTGGAACACAGTAATAGATATATTAAAATTAATTTTCAAAGAAAAAGAAGTTATTGGATCGGATATTGTAGAGTTTGCACCAGAAGAAAACTTCAGAGCAGAAGCATATGCTTTAGCAAGATTAGTCTACAAAATCATAGCGCTTGAGATTCTTTAATTGTCCATCCTTCTAAAATATCTGCAACAACGGGTAAAATTCTATGGTGGGCAGTCGCAATTCTTCCACCTTCCCTAATTAACCAAGGTCGACAACCCTTTAATTCCAGGAGATCGTCTATTGTTCTTATCGACCCATAAAGATTATGCTCATCCATACCCTGAGCCATAAGGCTTTCCACCATTACAGTTTTATTGCCAGTTATTTCCAAAATATTATCTTGATAAGGCACATCTCGTTTCAAAAAACCCACAAAGTTATACCAATTCGTACCTTTTGAATTACCATCTCGAAATACCCGTTTACCATTCATAATTCTATAACTCTGAGGTAGTTTGCCTTCCTCAACAGGTACTTCTACTTTGAATCTTTCATGAATTAGCCAGGAGGGTAAATCTGGAGTTTCTTTCAGGCAATAATTTTCGCCAGTAGTTGTCACTAAGGTATATATTCTTGGTTTCATTTAGAACAAAAAACATCAACCCCAACTAGTTTATATAAATTAATATTCTAAAGAACCTACATCAGCAAAAAATCAATAAGTTTATAACAATTCCAAAACAAAATAAATAAATGGGCAAAATCAAAGTTTACCTAGAAAGGGACGAAAAAACATTAGAAATTGAAAGTAGTGGAATCAAAACAATTAGTGATCTACTCAAAAAATTAGAAATAAACCCTATAACTGTAGTTGTTACAAAAAACAATGAAGTTTCAATAGAACAAACAGAAATCTCTTCTAAAGATATAATTAAAATAATCTCAGTAGTTTCAGGTGGATAAATGTCAATTGTTTACATAGATCAATCCAAAAAAGAATATACTAAGGCCCAATTCATCAGATACTTCGAAGCAAAGGCTCAAAGAACCATTAGGAAGTATAATATGCTTGAAAAGGGAGACAAAATTCTTGTTGCCATGTCAGGAGGAAAAGATTCTGTAGCAACAGCACATATTTTCAATAAGATTCTATCAAAAAGAGGAGAAAAACTTCAAGCACTTTTAATTGATGAAGGAATTCCCGGTTACAGAGATTTAACAATCAAAGATGCAAAAAAATTCTGTAAAGACGAAAATATAGAATTAACGATTGTTTCAACCAAAAAAGAATTCAAGTTTGGTTTAATGGATGCTCTAAAAAAATTAAAAGATAATCCTTGTACAATCTGCGGAACAATGAGGCGTTATTTACTCAACAAATATGCTCAAAAATTAAAAGCTACAAAAGTTGCAACGGGACATAACTTAGATGATGAAGCTCAAACAGTCTTAATGAATCAATACAAGGGAAACGTTTCATTATCTTCCAAATTAGGACCAATTACCGGAATAGTTGAACATGAAAAATTCATTAAAAGAATCAAACCTTTATATTTCTTAACTGAAAAAGAAGTCACAATCTACACAACGCTAAAGGGATTTCAAGTTAATTTTATCGAATGTCCTAATGCCAAAGATAATTTTAGATCTACAATTAGAGATCAATTAAACGATTTAGAGCATAGATTTGCCGGAACAAAAAACGGACTAATCAACTCATTCATAGAACAACTACCTAAACTAAGAAAAACTAAGTTAAATGCAATTCTTAATTGTAAATCTTGTTCAGAACCTTCCACAAAAGACATTTGTACGATGTGTATCATTCTAAAAAAGTATGATAGTAAGGTTTAAAAATAGATATTCTAGGCTATATTTATGGAAAGAATAAAGGGTCCATTAAGGCCAGAAAACCCAGGAATAGGATATCTTCTAAAGAGGTCTGCATATGAATTTTTACCCAAATTAGTGAAAAGGGGATCAGTTGCAACTCAAAAAAAACCCGATCAGAGAGTAGGTACTGGCAATTTGGAAAGAAGGGCATTTAATTTATCTGCTTGTTTAGAGCTTTTACCTGGGGCAGCATTACTATATCAAGGATTTAGCGACCAATCCATAGAATCAATTTCTGCAGGAACGTACCTATTCATTAGCGGATTAACAAGAAGCTTAACTGAAATATCTAGGGACGACATAGATAAAGACCATTTTATTAAAAGAAGTAATTTTGAAGAAAGAAGGTTGGGAACTATTGGATTAGAAGCATTAGGAACCGTAACAGGAATAGTTCTAGATGAAATAGATGATTATAAATCTAAAAGAGAATTTCTACCATGACCGATCCAGATTACTATAATGAAATTGCACCTTCTTACAATAATTTACATGGCGAAGAACAAATAAAGAAGGCAAAGATTATTCTAGAAGAAATTTTAAAACACAAAACAAAAGGTATTCTATTAGATATTGGTGGAGGAACAGGAATTTCCACAGAAATATTCATGGAAAATTTTGATTGTATCTTACTAGACCCATCAGAAAAACTATTAGAACTGGGAAATCCCAGTATTGAAAAGATATTGGCAGAAGCAGAAGAACTACCTTTTGCAGACAGTAAATTCGATGTAATTATCTCTTTAACTGCATTACATCATGCAGACATAAAACAGGCAATTAAGGAAATAAAGAGGGTTTCAAAAGAAGATACCAAAATTGCAATTTCATTCTTGAAAAAATCAAGCAAATTAGAAGAATTCAGAACAATATTCAAAGAAAATTTCAAATCAAGAGAAATAGAAGAAGATAAAGATATAATTTTCTTTAATTTTTAGATAAAAACTTTTAAATAATGAAAAATACAACTCTAAATAAGTGATATTAATCTTCTAAAACATCGTTTTCATCCAAATCGATTTTTTGGTTATTGTACCTAAAATACATAATTCGTTCGGAAGGCATAACCAATACAAAGAAAATTAATATTTAAGAACGACCAATATATAATATATTCAAAATGACTAAACCAAAAGTAGAGGACATTGACTTCAAATACAACTTAGGAGTGTATTTTAGCTTTTTGAAGAACTATAAGGGAATGGTTTTACTTTTACTCTTTTTTGTTTTACTTGGCGAAATTAGTCAAGCATTAGACAAACTATTGTTCAAATTAATAATAGACAAGGGGGAATTATTTGTTAAAAATTCATTAGACTTGAACACATTCACGACGCTCTTAGTCGGTGCAGGAGTAGCATATATATTAATAATCGTAATTAGATCCATTGTTGATTGGTGGAAACATTATTTCCTCGCAAAATTAGATGCAAATCTTATCAAAGATTTAAAAGAGAAATATTTTAGTCATGTTATAGGATTGTCTCATAACTTTCACTCATCTCACAAAACAGGCTCTTTAATTGCAAGAATTACAAGAGGTGGCAGAGCAATAGAAAGTATGACAGATATAATTGTATTTAATTTCTTGCCGCTCTTCTTCCAAGTATTTATTGTAACGGGATTATTATTGTCGATTAGTTGGATTCCTGCATTGATTATGCTTGTAACAATGGTGATTTTCATTAGTTACAGCGTATTTTTACAAAAATTGCAAAAAAGAGCAAATGTGGAAAAGAATGATCAAGAAGACTTGGAAAAAGGAACTATTTCAGATATATTAACTAATATTGATTCAATTAAATATTTTGGAAAAGAAAAACTAATCGAAAAAAAATATGCCTCAATTGCTAAAGAAACAAAGAAAAAAGAAATAACTTTATGGAATTTCTACAATTGGCTTTCTGCAGGGCAAAGTTTTATCATAGGTATTGGACTATTTGGGGCATTATTGTTCCCGCTATTAGATTTTCTAAATGGAGATATAAGTATTGGAAGTTTAACATTCATTTACTTAATTTATGCAAATTTAAGGGGACCCGTATTCTCCTTTGTACATGGACTTAGAAATTACTACAGAGTCATGGCAGATTTCGAATCTTTATTCTATTATGGAAAAATAACAAATGAAATCAAGGATAAAAGTAATGCAAAAAACATAGACATTAAACATGGAACAATTGAATTTGAAAATATTGATTTTAAATATCATAAAAGGAGAATATTCAAAGATTTCAGTTTAAGTGTAAAGAAAAATCAAAAAATTGCATTAGTTGGTCATTCTGGATGCGGAAAATCAACATTAATAAAGTTATTATACAGATTGTATGATATTGAAAAAGGAAGAATACTAATAGATGGTAAAGACATCAGAGATATTAAACAAGAATCATTGAGATCAGAACTTAGCATAGTTCCACAAGAATGTGTTTTATTTGATGATACTATTTACAATAATATCAAGTTCTCGAATCCTAAAGCAACAGATAAAGAAATTAAAAGAGCAATAAAATTCGCACAACTAGATAAGATAATAAGAATATTACCTGAAAAAGAAAAAACTATTGTTGGTGAAAGAGGAGTAAAACTTTCTGGTGGAGAAAAACAAAGAGTATCCATTGCAAGAGCAGTATTGGCTAATAAGAAAATATTAGTCTTAGACGAAGCTACATCCTCGCTAGACTCCGAAACAGAATATGAAATACAAAAAGACCTTCAAAAATTAATGAAGAACAGGACAAGCATAATCATTGCTCACAGACTATCTACTATCATGCACTCAGATAAAATTGTAGTAATGCAAAGGGGCAAAATTGTTGAAATTGGAACTCACAGAACACTCCTAAAGAAAAAAGGGCATTATTTCAAATTATGGAATCTTCAAAAAGGTGGATACATTAAATAAATTATTTAGACAAAAATCTTGAAAGTTTATTCAACACATTTATCCCTTCAGTTACTCCTTTTGAAACCAATTCATCCAGTTTATTGTTCAATAGATGTACATCTGGAGATTCAGACCTTAAAATAGTGATAATGTAACCATTCCTACGAGATAATTTACTACCAATAACAACTTCAATATCTATTAATCTTCCAATAAATGTTTCAGCTTCAAGAGAACCAAGTTTAGTTAGTTGTGATCTCAAAGAATTATTTCCAACATTGAATTTTGACCAAGACCTTAGAAGTCTCATTTCAAGTTTTCTAACGTCATTCCAATTCAAAACTTCCAAAGAATTATGCATCTCATTAACATAAATAAGGATTTTATTTAAAACTTTAAGTTGACTATCGATTAAACCATAACATAAGTTAACATTAAATTCCATATATTCAAAACCTACTCTTCTGAAGACTTAGTTTCTTTTGCAAGATCTTTAGATTTTTCTGGCTCTCTTGCAAGGTCACCGGCTTCTTTATAGTCATGTATCTCTACGTCACTATCTCTTGTCCAACCTTTATCTACGCCACTAAAAACATTGTTTACAACTAATGGCTTTTCTTCCTTATGCTTCTTGAATCTTGAGAAAAATCCCTTTTTAAGTAATTTTGGTTTTGAAACTTTAGGTTCAAGTGGCTTTTCTACTCTTTTATTAGTAACTTCAAAATTTTTCTTTATTTCTAATCGGTTAATAGCTTGCTTTTCGGATCTTCTTACTACGGGCGTAATAGGTCTTGAATGGAATCTTACTCTCTTTCTACCTTTAACACTCTTCAATAAAACAATTAGCAAATAAATAATTATTAATCCTAATAAAACATAAGCCACATTTAACAAATAACTTTTCTTTTCAACACCTATAATACTAACATCGTCAAAAATCTTATCATTGACAGTTACATCATATTCTCCAGTAACCTTATCAATTCCTAAGTCAATTCTTTCCACTTGTCCAACTCCCAAATTCAAATTTCTAGAAATACTTGAAGTTTTATCAGTACTTCCCATCTCAACTTGTAAGGGCCCCTCATAAGGAATATTTCCTACATTGGTCACCACTAAAACTTGCCCATCTAGCGTATAATCTAACATCTCCACTTCGCCAACGATGAATAATTTTTCACCTTCAATATTTCCAAATGTTCCAATAATAAAGTAGTTTCCAGGAACAACATCTTCTGCAAGAGTTACTCTAGCTTCTTCACCCAAATTCTTTACAGCATCATAATATAGGTCCCCATCATCATTAACAACTTTCAAACTGATGGATTCATCAATGTCAATGTTTGCCTGATCTCTCAGAAAAGCCCTAATGGAGATAGTTTCTCCAGGATTTATTGCTTCTTTGTCTGCAGTAATAATGATCTTGGTAGGAATTGGATCTACAATAATTGAAAAACTATGTATTCCGAAATTACCATTTTCATCTTCTACCCTTACTTCAATATCATGCTTACCACTTTCAATAACATTCAACAACAAAAAATCTAAATCAAAATTACCACCCTTAACTTTAGTTTCGTATTTGTTTTCTCCAACAGTAACATAAACAGCTCCACCCTTAAGTTTACCACCTAAAACACTAGCGGTCCCAGACAATCTTACTTTTTCCTTAGGCAAATAATGGACTTTGGCAGAATGTGCATTAACTTCTATTTCACTAATCAAGCTAAATGTGCCCGCATCAGCTATAATGAAATTACCAAAATTGTTTCTTGCATCAACTTCAACGGAATATTCTCCACCTGGAACATCAGTCGTATCTATGTCGTAATTCAAAACGCCCTTAGCAATATCTAAAGAATCTGAAAAATAAATGTCTCCACTTTTTTTCAAACTAATAATTGCAAATCCATCAACAGTTTCGCCAGTCTGCTTGAAAACATTTCCACTTACATGAATTTTTTCTCCAGCCTGTATATTTTCCTTGTCAATTTTGAAAGTACCGCTTAAAGCAGTTGTAACTTCAAATTCTGTAGAAGTTTTACTTTCTAATATGTCTCCCAAACTTTCTAATGAAACTTTTATTCTACAATTTCCTTGATTAGATGACAATATAGCAAACTCATCTGAGAAATCTTTCTTAACGCCAGAATTTAAACTAACACTTCTGACCATTAAAACATCTGAAGAATCTCCGCACTTTAATTCATATCTTAAAAGTCCTAGAACATCATCTGCCCTTAATACATAACCGCTAATTCCAATCTCATCACCAATATTAACCTTAGATTGATCAGGACCATTAACAATAATCTCTGCATTAACTAATACAAATGAAAATAATAGTACTAATAAAATACTAACTAATCCCCTTTTTAATCTACCCATAGC
>JABHVN010000026.1 GCA_018658265.1 Candidatus Woesearchaeota archaeon
GTATAGTAATAGTTAAATACTAATTAAAAAACAATTAATTAAAGAGGAAAAGATGGCACTAAAATTACCAAATTCTATGGATGAATGCATATATTTTACTAATAGGACTATGGGTTCTGGTAAAATCAAGGCATGGGTTCTAAAGGCTAAATGTTCTGAGTGTAAAAAAGACTTAATGTCTAAGCCAAAAGATCCAAAAACTGGAAAGCCTAAGATACGTGCATTAGAATACCTTTGCCCTTCATGTAAACACACTGAAGAAAAAAAGGCATATGAAGAAGCATTAACTGCTTGCATAATTTATACTTGTCCAGAATGTTCACATCAAGATGAAATAGAAATTCCTAATAAAAAAAAGAATGTTCCAATTATTAACGAAAAAACTGGAAAGAAAGTTTACGCAAAAGCATTACAATTTCTATGTAAAAAATGTGAAGCTAAAATTAACGTTACTAAAAAAATGAAAGGTCTTTAAATTTTAGTAACTAATCCTTCTTTTTGTAAAGTTCCAATTATAGAAACATAACCTTTGCTGTCTCTAGAATAGTCTTGTTGCAACATACGTAAATCAAATGCCCTATTTCCTAATTCTACAACTGCATTATCGGTCTCATCAAAAGGCTTTACACGAATTTGCTTTTCTTCAAAGTGTTTTACTTGATATTTACCAGTTCTTTTTCTACCCATTTTACTTTCATGAACCCATTTGCCATCCACAAAGTATTCATTGTGTGCAGGAATTTTTTTCAAAGCCCTTTTGTATAATCTTCTCAGTTCCAGAATATTAACATTGGCATCATTATGTCTTCCATCTTCAAAATAAACAAATTCTTGTAATGTAGAGGGCATATGGAGAAAGTCTCCCAATACTCTAAATCTTGGATCTGGTTCTTCTTTTTTGTGTCTAGGCATTTTGTAAAGTATACTTTAAAGTAGATACTTTCCAAATTCATGATTTAAAAAACTTACTAATGTGTATGAGCTAATCTCACATCAGCAGCTTTCACAGTTTTTCTTCCAGAATGTACTGAAAACTTAGTTGCCTTTTGTCCAATCTCATGAGAATAAGCTTCCAGAATATCTCTTAATGCCTCTTTAGCATCCTCACTTACTCTTGGCGCTCCTGCCTTCTTTAATAGCTTCTCCATCGCAGCTAACGGTAAAATAGACCTTGTCATTAAAATAACCTCCAATTCGTTCTTATTTTTTAAAATAAAGAGATTTATAAGGTTTTCTCAAAGAAATAAAAAGCTTTAAAAACCACAGTTTCACTCTTCTCGTTACCCTACTGAGAAAAAAACCGTTATTGTCAGAAATGACAAATGTCAGAAATGACAAAGTAAGCCTAAGTAAGTCGTTGATTCTAGAGAGGATTATATAGACAGTACCAAAAGCATTAAAAACTAAAATTTGAAAAAGATAACACAAAAAAATGGGAAAAGTCGATAATAATCCAAGGCGGGGAAGTAAGCAATTTTGGCCTAGAAAGAGGGCTAAAAAAATTGTACCTAGAATTAGAAACTTCACAACTACAAAAGAAACCAAACCTTTAGCATTCTTAGGATATAAAGCAGGAATGACTCACATTCAAGTAAGGGATAATAATCCTACTTCACAAACAAAATCTCAAATTATTACAATTCCAGCGACAATCATTGATTGTCCTCCAATCAGACCACTTTCTTTAAGATTCTACAAAAAGACAACAGACGGTCTTAAACTTTTATCTGAAATTTTTGCAGAAAAAGTTGACAAGGCAATTAAACATGGTAAATCTGGTGAAGTCCCAGAATCATTCGACGACATAAGATTAACAATCTACACGGAGCCTAAAAAAACTTCAACTTCTAAAAAATCAAACGATATATTCGAAATGTGTCTTGGCGGAAATACTTCCGATGAAGACCTAAAAACAGCACAAGAACTTCTAAAGAAAGATTCATTCCCTGTTTCAGAAATATTTGACGAAGGACAACTTCTAGATGCACATTCATTAACCAAAGGTAAAGGATACCAAGGACCAGTTAAGAGATTTGGAGTTAAAATTAGACAACACAAGTCAGAGAAAACAAAGCGTGGACCTGGAAACTTAGGAGCTTGGACTCCAAAGAGAGTTGCAGCAGGACAAATTGCACACGCAGGTAAAATGGGTTACCATCAAAGAACAGAATATAATAAATTATTAATCAAAATCGCAAAACCAGAAGAAGTAAACCAAAAAGGTGGAATCAAACATTATGGTTTATTGAAAAATGATACTCTATTAATCAAAGGTTCAATTGCAGGTGCTGCAAAAAGACCAATCGTATTTACATTTCCAGAAAGAGCTAAAAAGAAACCTCAATCTTTTGAAGTTGTAAAAGTAAGTACGGAGAATAAACAATGAAAGCAGATATTTACGGAATGGATGGAAAAAAATCCAAATCAATCAATTTGCCTAAACAGTTTACTGAATCAATCAGACCGGACTTAATCAGAAAAGCAAACAATGTAGCAGAAGCAAATTCACAACAACCTTACGGAGCATTCCTTGGAGCAGGTATTAGGGCTGCAGCTGAGATGTCTAGAAGACGTAAGGCATTCAAGGGTTCATATGGGCACGGTATGTCAAGAGTACCTAGAAAGCATTCATGGAGAAGAGGAACTCAATTCGGTTACACAGGAGCATTCGCACCTGGAACAGTTTCAGGAAGGAAGGCGCATCCACCAAAGGCAGATCAAGATCGTTCAAAGAGTATTAACAAAAATGAAAGAAGACTTGCAATTAGATCAGCAATTTCTTCAACAATTATTGCAGACTTAGTTACGGCAAGAGGTCACAGATTTGAAAACTTAATTTCAGTTGTTGACAATAAAGTTGAATCCTTAAACAAAACAAAAGATGTTGAAGCATTATTATTAAAATTAAATTTAAAAGATGAATTGGCAAGAATTTCAGTTAAGAAAGTAAGAGCTGGAAGAGGAACAATGAGGAACAGAAAATACAAGACTAAAAAAGGTCCTTTATTTGTAGTTTCAAAGAATTGTCCGCTAACAGACGCAGCATCAAACATGTTAGGTGTTGATGTATGTGAAGTAAGAAATCTAAATGTTAGATTACTTGCACCTGGAGGTCAACCAGGAAGAATGACTCTCTTCTCAGAAGAAGCAATTAACTTAATGGAAAAAAACAAGTTATTTTTTAAAACAATAAAGAAAGAAACTAAACCTAAGGTTGAGAAAAAAACCAAGGAGACTAAGAAATGAAAGATCCATACAGCGTAATCAACTACCCGAAATCAACAGAAAAGGCAGTTAGACTTATGGAATCAGAAAACAAATTAGTTTTTGCAGTTGCTAAAGATGCAACAAAGAAAGAAATAAAAGAAGCATTAGAAAGCATATTCGAAGTTAAAGTAGTAAAAGTTAATACAACAATTATGCCAACTGGAAAAAAGAAAGCATATGTTAAATTATCAAATGAAACACCTGCAATAGATATTGCAACAAAGATGGGAATGTTATAAGATGGGAAAAAGACTAATTTCACAAAGACGAGGAAGAGGAACTTCTACATATAGTGCTCACTCCCATAGATGGAATATTCAAATTAAACACAGAGCTTACGATTTATTAGAAAAAGAAGGAATGTTAACAGGAATAGTAAAAGACCTAACTCATTGTAAAGGCCATACTGCACCTATTGCAATCGTAAAATACGATAACGGAGAATATAATTATGTATTCGCACCAATCGGACTTAAAGTAGGAGCTACTGTTTATACAGGAATTAAAGGAAAACCTACAGTTGGAAGTACTCTTCCACTAAGTAGCATTCCCGAAGGAACAATTATCTCAAATATAGAATCAAAACCGGCAGACGGAGGATCTTTTGTTAGAGCTTCAGGTGCAGGTGCAAAATTATTAACAATCACAGAAAAAGGCGTTGAAGTTGTAATGCCTTCAAAAAAGAAAAGATTATTCAGCCCGCTTTGTCGTGCAACAATTGGAAAAATTGCAGGAGCAGGTAAGAAAGAAAAACCTCTAGTTAAAGCAGGTACAAAATTCCATTTGATGAAAGCACGTGGTAAACTTTACCCTCGTACATCAGGTGTAGCTATGAATGCTGTAGATCATCCATTTGGTTCAGGACGTGGACGTCACGCAGGTAAACCATTAACAGCACCTAGATTCGCACCACCGGGTAGAAATGTAGGAAAAATAAAAGCAAGAAGGACAGGTAAGAAACGTTAAAATGGTAGACGACGAATTCAAATTTAAAGGAAAATCTTTAGCAGAACTAAAGCAGATGGACATAAAGGATTTTGCAAAGTTACTAAATTCAAGAAAGAGAAGATCTCTTTCAAGAGACGTATTGAAAACTGCAGAACCACTACTTGATAAAATCAGAGCTGTAAATGATGGTAAAAGAAGCAAACCTATCAAGACGCATCTTAGAATAGTTCCAGTCCTGCCGGAAATGATTGGAACAACAATTGGTATTTACAACGGAAAGGAGTTCAATGAAGTGTTGATTCAAGAAGAGATGCTTGGTTTATTCCTAGGAGAATTA
>JABHVN010000027.1 GCA_018658265.1 Candidatus Woesearchaeota archaeon
TCTAAAGCGCCCTTAACCTTATCTTTCAAAAATTTAAACATAAATAGAACTCTTGACCAAGATATATAAAACTACCTAAGTAGCTCGCCAAATCTTACTAATAAGCTTTCCACCAACCAATACAAACAAGATCAAAACAACTATGCTAAATCCAAATAGTAAAATTAATTGAGTTTCTGAAGCATTTGCATCTTTAACAAACCTACTCCAAATTCCTCCAGAAGAAAATGTAGATCCTTGCTTAGAATCTTTGGAATTTTTAATCTTGGCTTCTAATTTAAAATCTTCTTCAAATAAACGAATATCTAAATAAACATCAGGATAACTTATATCTTTGATCTCAAGAGTTACATCAAAATTTCCATCTTGATTTAAGTCTAAATCAATTAAATCATCAACTACAAATGGCAACGTATTTTGTTTACTTTCTACAAATAAAGAACCAAATTCATTATTCGGATCTATTGATCGCATCATCATTTTGTATTTCTTGCCTTCAAATAAAATAAAGAACTCTATGTCTTCCCTGGAAGTTATGCTTCTTTGCCCTTCACCTTGATCAAGATTAACTATTTCATCCTTAGTTAGAATATTTGAATCATCTCCTCCACCAAAATCTTGACTAAAAGTATGTATACCTGTTCCAGTAATTCCTTCAATTTTCCAATAATCATTTCCATTCCAACTACGAGATTCAACAGTGTATCTTCCAGTATAGCCACCATTAAGCCGTATTACTTCTTCAGTTATCCCTGATTCTGTACCACATCCAACTCCAACATTCGCAGCAGTTAAAGCGCCACCACAAACAACTATTGAATCTCCAGAATCTTTTAGGATATACATAGTTAGGTCGCCAGAAACCACTGAAACACTGTCATCAATCTTGAAAATAACTTTTTTGTCGCTGATATCTAAAAGTCTAGTCAGTTTATCGGATTTCAGAATAACGTTACTGGTTAATGTCACATCTACTTCCCCTAACAAATACTGTATCTCGTCAACAGTATATTTAACCAATGCCCTTTGTGTTTCTCCAGATTCAATACCTGTAAATGAATTTTTATTAGGTTGATCATTATGAGTAACAACGTAATCTGCATCAACAGGAACTGCAACAATGTAAGTAGGTATTAATGCTGGAGCTGAAACAGGATTAGAATTAATCAATAAACCCATCATCAAGAAAACAAACAAAAAGAAATATTGGAATTTCATATTAATCTTTCTCCCTCACAACATTTCCATCAATTTCAATATACAGTAATCCGTCACTTCCTTCTACAACAGATAAAATATCTTCATTGCTTAATTCAAATGTTGACCCATTTGCACGACGATACTTTAATGTAATTTCGTCTCCAACCACATAATCTCCAGATTTTTTCATAGGCATAACTACACTTTTTGCCCCGAGGGTATCTAAAAAATAATTCATAACTGCATCCGGAACATCAATCACTTCAGTACCACCAACTAATTTCTTTATTGCATTAGTTTTGTCCACACTGATTTCTTCAAAATTGGAAATATCTATAGACTTAAACTCAAAAATTAAATCTGTAGTACTCGTAGGGTATCTTATTTTCAAATCAGCAATAGTAATTCCTAAGGGTACAGGAGTTTTAACATCAAAATATCCGCTTCCAAAATTAAGTTCTATTGTCGGGGCTACAACTTCGAGAATTGTATCTTCTCCAACTTTTTCAGAATTAACCCACAATGAAACTTTTTCAGAAATGCCTTTATTTCCGGCGTAATCTACTGCAACTGCATAGATTTCAACAATATCTGAACCAATATCCAGGGTATCAAAGTCAAATTCATAAATACTGCTTCCTTTAATCACAGGGTTAGTATATCTCCTAATTAATTTAGTATCTGCATAAACTTTCAAAACTGCAACATCGTAAATTGAACCTTCGTCGTAAGCCGCAATCTTGATATTAACAACTCCTTCGACAGCACCTGAAACAGGTTCTAGAACAGAAACTATTGGAGAGATTTCGTCAATTACTTCATCAAAACCAACTACACCCTTACAATAAATTTCTAAATTTAAACTGCCCTTACTTGTTAATAAGGTTAGTAAATTTCCATCATGGGAAATTACTTCAGAAGGTGCACAAGTAATATCTAATGTAACTCTGTCTCCGACTGCCAATGCAGTTTTTAAGTTGCCAGTTAATATAATTCCAGGAAGTTTTCCTTCAACGCCTTCAAACGAAATTGGATCTGAACCAATATTTTCAAACTCCAAAGTTTTAGTTTTCTGTTCTGCTTCAGAGATATCTAGTGAGCCAAAAACTAATTGAGGTCTTGATGTTAAACCTACTTCAGTAGTTTCGTCAACATAAACGATTGGATCTGGAAGGTCTATCAAAAGTTCATCTTCTACAACTCCCAATAAATTTTGAATTAAATCTACAAGTAAATTATCAGTTACAATTTCTTCTTCAGAAACAATTGTAATTTCGCCTTCTTCAGTAGATTCAAATTTAATAATAAATGTATTAATGCTTCCAGTAGTAATAATATTGAATACTATTTCTGCCCTGGAAGTATATTCAGAAGTAAAACTCAACCGGATTATTCCAGATTCATCTGTATAAACAACGGACCCATCAACTAACTCTGAATGGATAGTGTCACAAACAGAATCAAGAACTTCTCCTAATTCATTAACAACTTCTTCACTCAATAATTCACAAGAACTATCAACTTCTAATATTACAATTGAAGAACTCTCAACACCTTCAACTAAAGAATTTTTTAATATTAAGTCTCTTGATTCCAAAACACCGTTCTTTGCTAAGACGCTTATAGAATTTCCATCAATTAATGTTACACCATTAACAGAATACTCTAATGCATCTGCATCCAAACCCCAAACAAACAAACCGACGATAAAAAAAGCAAACATCAAAGAGAACAAAACTATTTCGTGCTCATGGAGCATTCTTCTCTCTCTTGCATCACCACTCATATAAAAATACTAAATATAATAACTTATATACTTTTCCAAGTGGGACCGAACAAAAAATCCACTAAAACTGTTGCGTAACATCCCTTATTTAACTCAAAAGATAAAGTACATTTCTTTTTATTATCCAAAATTTCATCTTCTCCCCATACAAAAGAAAAATTACTTACATCCATAAACAATTTTCTTTTCGTGCCTTCCAAACTAGCTTCTTTAATTTGTTTAATCATAAAATTCTCCTTAGCAATATCTTCTTTTGAAAGAATACCCTCGTAAAGCTTTCCTACATCCTTATTCTCAAAATCTGTCAAGAAGCCCAATAGCTCTACATTTTCAACAGAATTTACTTTTTTAGCAACTTGGTTCCACATCCAGGACTGGTATGCACTAACGTAAAATCTAAGCTGTCTAGCATCTAAACTTCTTAATGAATTTACAAAGTTTCTTCCTTCTACATCTAATCCAAGAAGATTACAAGCTTTTTCAAATTCTTTTTTTACAATCGCCCTACCAACCTCAACATTAATTGTTCCAAATCTTTGTTCTCCAAAAAAATTCTTAACATTCTCAACTTGAAGATCTCTTTCATTTTCCAAACCCCTAACTACAATTTCAAATTTATTCCCCTTTAGATCACCCAATGTAATTCTATTTTCAGACCAACCCACAAAACTAAACATAACATCTTTAGATTCAAAACCAATTATTTGATTAATTTCATTTTCAGAATCCAATGGGATTGAAATGTATTGTTTAGTTACAGCTTTTTTATCTTTATTTCCTGCAAACCCAATAAATCTTGTTTTGATTCTTAGACGTCTAGCAATTTCAGAAATTATTTCGGGAGTATTCCTTCCTTTTTTAGTAAGTAAAAATATTCCATAAGGTTGTCCACTAATTTCATTGAAATTTTTTAGGTTTAAATTTGCAACTTCATCAACTTTAAAATCCTCTTCAACAACCTTTATTTTCATACTTAAATCCCTTTAAAAAGAGGTTATAAGCTTTCCTAGCCACAAAATTTAATAAGCCATATTCTCAGTTTTCTTTGGAGATTTTATGTTAACATTTGAAACGCTTTTCGAGCTACTAAGGAAAGAGAAAATAAATCCAGAACTACAAAAAGTAGAAGATGAATTTTACAATCTTACTTCTCAATATCTTGAAGAAAAGCATGCAGTCCTCAAAACAGAGCAATCTTCAGACTCTATCTTCTCATCAGACTCAAAAAGGACTATGCTGCAACTAGAGAATGCAAAAAAGATAATCAAGGAACTATATGAAAAAAGAGAAAATAAAATTGTAAATTTAGCCATGCTTTCCTCAAGAGCCAATATCAAGGAAACTGGAACAAATATGCTGAAAGAAGAAAAAAGGCTATATCGTGAGCTTTTAGAACTCTTAGACGTCTACAGAGACGGAATTCTTCACAATATGCTAAAAAGTAAAAAAATTTTGATTAAAAGAAAAGAGCTGCTACCAAAAGATATAAAAACTCAACAAAACGAATCTCAAAACGGCAAGATGATTAGATTTTTGCATTCAGTACCAAAATTTGTTGCTGATGACCTAAACATCTACGGACCCTTCGAACAAGAAGATATGTCGTTTTTGCCAAAAAAAACAGCGAATTTGTTAATCAACAGAAAAAGAGCAGAGGAAATAAAAATTGAAAGTTCCAAAGAATAAAAAAACATTTTGTCCAAAATGTAAAGCTCAGACAGCTCATACAGTAGCAGTTGCTAAAAAGAGAGAAAGGGGGACCTTGAAAAAAGGATCCATGGCAAGGCTAACTAAAAGAGGATCTGCAAAGGCAGGATTTGGAAATCATGGAAAATTCTCAAGAAAAGCTATTTCTGGTTGGAAAAGAATTGGTGCAAAAACATCAAAGAAAACAGATTTCAGATTAACTTGTACAGTATGTAAAAAAACACAAGTAAAATCTTCAGGCACTAGAGCCAAAAAACTAACAATTGAAGACAAAACTTAGTTCTCATTAATTTTCAAATAAAGTAAAATTATTATTATTACGAATACTACTATGAATAATGGTGCCATAGGCCCATATAAACCCACCATAGCATTATATTTCAGAGGTCCGCCAAAAGCTAATATCATAACTGTTAATAGTCCCAATAAAATTAAGATTAAATCCATCATTCGATGAACACTTGACACATCTTTTTTTCTTATTTTCACCTTTCCCATATTTTCTTTATAAAGGCGTAAATATATAAGCATTACGCTAAGTCAAAAGAGAAGATTTATAAACAAAATTCAGAAATATTGAATAAAATGAAAGACTCAATTAAAGAACCAAAAAGCAAATTTATCAAGGTTTCTTGCTCCAAATGTAAAAACAATCAAGTTATTTTTGGAAAGCCGTCCTCGGTAGTAGATTGCACTGTTTGTGGAAAAACACTTGCAGAACCGACTGGAGGAAAGGGTACAATTAAAGCTAGAATTCTTGAGGTATTAAGCTAATGCAAATTAAAAGAGAAGGGTTTCCTGATGAAGGGGAAATTGTTGTTTGCATCGTTAAAAAAATTCAAAGAACTACTGTCTTCGTAATGCTTGAAGACTTCGAAAATAAAGAAGGCATTATTCATATTTCTGAAATTTCTCCTGGAAGAATTAGAACCATTAGAGATTATGTTAAAGAAGGGAAAAAAATAATCTGTAAGGTTCTTAGAAAGAACGAGAGATATGGAAACTTAGATTTATCATTAAGAAGAGTTACAACTGGTCAAAAATTAAATAAATTAAAAGAAATAAAACTAGAAGACAAATGTAAAAAAATAATTGAATCAGTTTCAAAACAATTAAAACTAGATCCTGAAAAAATTTACATGGACATTAATTCTAAAATTCCAAAAGATTTCGATACAATTGGTCAAGTTTTCCAAGAGATTGCAGATGAAGGAAATGAACTTTTAACAAGTTTAAAGTTGGATGCTAAAGTTAGTGCACTTCTTGAAGAAACAATTAAAACTAGATTAAAACCTCAAGAAATAAAAAACATTAGAACTTTGGAATTAACCTGTCCATCGAGCGACGGAGTAGAATCAATTAAAAAATCTTTGAAAAAGGCAACAGATCTTGCCAAAAAAAATAACTACAAACTGAGAATAGATTACATTTCAGCACCAAATTATGGATTAACAATAACTGCATCAGAACCAAGAGAATTGGAATCTCAAACTGAAGAAATACTAGAAACAATAAAAGAAGCAATAGAAAATGAAAAAGGAACTTTTGGAGTTCAGAAACCTAAGAAATGAAAGTTGAAATTCTGCAATGCAGCAAATGTAAAGATTATACTTTAGAAAAAGAATGTAGTGAATGTAATCAAAAAACAATTACTCCAAAACCTGCAAGGTTCAGTATCGAAGATAAATACGGAAAATATAGAAGGATGGCAAAAAATGAGTTGGAACATAGATAAAACCTCGAAAACTAACGCGAAAAACCCAATTTTAATTGAAGGGTTACCTGGTGTTGGAAATGTTGGAAAGATTGCTGTAGAGTATTTAATTGATGCATTAAAAGCAAAGAAAATCTATGAAATGAGATCAAATGAAATGCCACATTATGTTTTTGTAAACGAAGAAAATTTAATTGAACTTCCTAGTATAGAAATTTATTCTGCTAAAATTAAAGGAAAAAATATATTTTTACTTTCTGGAGACGTACAACCTTCTACAGAGACTTCATGCCATTCATTTTGCAATACTGTAATTGAGGCATTTGAAAAAGATAAGGGGAAAGAGATTATAACTCTTGGAGGAATAGCTCTAAAGAACATTCCTGAAGCTCCAGATATGTATTTCACTGCAAACAATAAAGAGATGCTAAAAAAATATTCATTAGCTAAGAAAACAAAGAAAAAATTACATGAATTTATTGGTCCTATTGTAGGCGTTACAGGATTACTTCCGGGATTAGCAGGAAAGAAGAAAATACCTGCAGTTACAATGTTAATTGAAACATTTGAAAACCCGGGTTACATTGGATTAAATGAAGCTAGAACAATTGTAAAACATCTTAATAAAAAATTAGGTCTAAATCTAAAAAATAAAGATATTGATAAAGAGCTTGAAGTTGAAGTTCTACTTCCTCAAGATACTGAAACTAAACCTAAGAAAAAAATAGAATCTAAGAGTAAGTCAAAACCTACTAAATCTAAAGTAAAACAAATTGAAAAGGTTCCAAGTTATTTGAAACATATTGGTTAAAATATAATTCTTGTTCCAACACCAAAGGTAGTGGATTGACCATAAGTATAACCATGATTATTATATCCTGTATTTGAGTTTTCTCTTAAATCATAGTTATTTTTTTGCTCATCTTGATGAACGTTATTACCGTAGTCATATTGGTTGTACCCTACTTGATTGTTAATATTATTTCTATAATCATTTGATTTGTAAAAGTCTCCAGAGATACCATCACAAACTTTCTCTGTGATTTTGTAATCGCCATATCTTCCAACAAAATTTGCATTAACTGTTTTTGTAGAACAAGGATCTTTTGTAAAAGTATAACCGTCACTCATTGCAACATATCCATCTTGATTAAACGAACCGTAATTACTATTACTAAATCCATTAGTATTTGAATTAAATGAATCTCCTGATCTTGAATCAACTAGTGAACGATCAAAATTGCCAAAGTTACTATATGAATCTGAATTGCTATAATGACTATCTTGTGAATTGAATGAAGTCTCTCTAGGACCATAAAAATTTGTAAAATAACTTGCTTCTGCAACTGTACTAAATGTTAGAACTAACACTGCTGCTAAGATTACGAATGTGAATGCTTTTGTATTATTCATTTTACCACCATGTGATAGTAAAATATACTTTCAACTATATATAAATCTTTCCTTCAATCCTATAAAAGATCCTTAACGACCTTAAAATCAGATCTGAATTGGGTCATAATCGCTTCAGAACTACCATTATACAACACTACAGCAGGATGAGCCATTGGAACTATCTTTCTTCCATCTACTTCATAGACCTTCCCACGAACCTTAGTGATGCCCTCTTTTGTTCCTAACATATATTTGGTAGCAAAGTTTCCAAGCGTGATAATTACCTTAGGGTTCAATACTTCAATAGTCCTATCCAACCTACTTCTACAATTGACCAATTCATCAGATTTAGGATTCCTATTTTCAGGAGGCCTACATAATACAGTGTTAGTAATAAAAACATCGTCCCTTGTTAATCCAATTTCTTCTAAGAATTTATTCAAAATTTGTCCACTTCTTCCAACGAAAGGCTCTCCATTTTCATCTTCAACTTTTCCAGGAGCTTCACCAATGATCAACACTGGACACTTCTTCATGTGTTGGGATCCAAAAACAACTTGAGACCTATAATTAACCAATTCTTCGCACTTCTTGCAAGAATCATATTCTTTCTTTAAAACATTTAATTTCATAAAAATAAATCCAAAAAGTAACTATTTAAAATTAATTAAATTGCATTTTCAACTTTTAAGTTAGTTGTGATTGCTTCCCTGTACATATAGTCAACATCAACAAACATAATGTCTTGGTAACTTACCTCTTGTAAGCTAGTTGTATCGACAGTACAGGTTAATTCTTTTTTCTTGTTAACTAATCTTATTTGTCCAGTATTACTCTTTCCTAAAGCAGTACATTCTGCAACAAAGTTATTTTGAGGGTTTCTCAAAGTTACTTCCACCATATCTTTGTTATCATCTCCGCCCCTACAAGAATCTGTAAATGTATCTGGAAGGTAAACAATTCCATCTGCAACATTTTCTACTGTGAATGAAAATTGAACTTTACTTGAACCAATTGCTTTTTGCCTCATACCGCTTACTTGTATTGGTCCGCCTGAATTGGATAACTGTAATGAAGGATTAGTTGTATCACATACATCGCCAATTGAATCTCTTACAACATTTTGTTTCAAACAAGGAGCAGTTAATGCTTCAGTGTGATAATCGTAACAGAGATCTGCTCTAATTGGAATATTAAATGTGGTTGCAACATCATTAACATAGCTTGCTTCTTCAAACTCTAGTAATTCTTCAGCACCTTCAATAATAAATCCTTGATCTGGAGATACACTTTGTATTTCAACTAAATTTTTAGTATCTAGTGAATTCATTCCAAATGCATTTGCATCTACCCCACTTAATGAAGCAATTGCTCTTCCTTCTGGAACTGTAAA
>JABHVN010000028.1 GCA_018658265.1 Candidatus Woesearchaeota archaeon
AATATACTAGTTAAACCACTTTTAAAAGGGTTTCGGAGACCAAAATATGAAACAAACAATGAAAAAATATGTTATTGATACATCAGCAATAATTGAAAAAATACCTTCAGTAAAAATAAAGGAAAAGAAAATCACCGAAGGGGAGATTATAATCCCTCATGCCGTAGTTGCTGAACTTGAAAGCCAAGCAAACAGAGGAAAAGAAATTGGACTTATTGGTCTAGATGAAATCCAAGAAATAAGAGACCTATGTAACAAAAAATTAACTTTAACATTTTTGGGAGAAAGACCTTCCGAACATCAAATTAGACATGCTAAATCTGGAGAAATAGATGCATACATTAGGGAAATTGCTACAGAAAATGAAGCCATTCTAATTACTGCAGACTTAGTTCAAGCTAAATCTGGAAAAGCCCTTGGACTTGAAGTAGATTACATTTCAATTGTAAAGTTCCAAGAAGAACTATCTTTAGGAAAATACCTTGACGATAAAACAATGTCTCTTCACCTTAAGGAAGACAATTACATTATGGCTAAACGTGGAGGCCCGGGTAATTGGAATCTTGAACAAGTTAACAAGACTAAATTAACAACCGATGAAATGCAAGGTTATGCCCAGGAAATAATTGAAAAAACTAAGTTAGATAAAAAATCATATGTTGAAATTTCAAAAAGATATACTACAGTAGTACAATACAAAAATCTAAGAATTGTAATTGTAAAGCCCCCTATTTCAAATGGCTGGGAAATTACAGTTGTACATCCATTAACTAAACTAAATCTAGAAGATTATAAAATTCCTGAAGATTTAGCTGAAAGAATTGAGCATCAAGCAAGGGGAATAATCATCTGTGGAGAAACTGGTTCGGGTAAAACTACATTAGCACAAGCAATAGCAGAATGGTACGTAAATGATAATAGGGTTGTAAAAACAGTTGAATCTCCAAGAGATCTGCAACTACCTTCTTCTGTTACACAGTACTCAAAGAACTTTGCAGGAGAAGGAGAAATACATGACATTTTATTCCTTTCAAGGCCAGATAATATCTTGTTCGATGAAATGAGATCTACACCCGACTTTACTCTATACACGGACCTACGTCTAGCAGGAGCAAATATGATAGGTGTTCTACATGCAGCACAGGCAATTGATGCAGTTCAAAGATTCATTTCAAGATTAGATACAGGAATGATTCCAAGTGTTGTAGATACAATTATTTTCATGGAAGCAGGAAATATAGAAAAAGTTCTAACTCTAAAGATGATGGTTAAAGTTCCAAGCGGAATGACTGAATCAGATTTAGCAAGGCCCGTAATTGAAGTTAGAGATTATCAATCTAATAAATTAGATTACGAAATTTACAGTTATGGTGAACAGACTGTTGTTATTCCTGTTTCTGAAACTACTAAAAAATCCGGTGCAATGAAACTTGCCGAAAATGAAATTATTAAATATTTTTCAAGGTATGATCCAAATGTAACTGCAGAAGTAGTTAGTAGTTCAAAAGCAGTCGTTTACATCCCTGAAGACAAAATTGCAAAAGTGATTGGCAGCGGTGGTAAAAACATTGAAAAATGTGAGAAAGATTTGGGAATAAGTATAGATGTTAGAGAATTAAAAATAGAGAAAAACAATATTAAGTATTCTCTACAAGAAGATAATAAAAATTTAGTCTTTTTTTCAGAACCTGGAAGAACATTGGATATCTATGCAAATGGAAAGTTCATTACGACTGCAATCACAAGTAAAAAAGGCGAAATAAAGATAAATAAAAAAAGTCTTCAAGGAAGAGATATTCTAAAAGTCCTTAATAAAAAGAAAGGAAAAATAGAAGTCAGAGCATAATGCTCAATGGATCCGTAGCTCAGTTTGGATAGAGCGTTTCCCTCCTAAGGAAAAGGTCGCAGGTTCAAATCCTGTCGGATCCGCTTAATATTTTTCAACAGAGTCTGCACTACTTCCTAAAATGTAATGAAGTTCTTCTCGTTTTTTACCATGCAAAATATTTTCAAATAATACGAACTTGTGGTCAGGAAACTTTCCTGCTTCTTCAGTTAAACATATTATTTCAGAAGAGAAATCTGAACAAACTGCCATGAACAGCTTATCGAATTGAGAATAGTCTTTATTCATCAACTTTATCCTCATTTTCGCTAGATTTTCCGGACCTAAATCTAATACCGCTCCTTGGAGTCCGCCTTCTGTAACCTCTACCAATCTAACAACTAAATCTTTAAGTCCATGTAGTTCATTTCGTTGATAGTCGTCCATAGTAATCTATCTCTGTACAATGCCAATCATCTACAGATTTAAAAGAATTATACTACTAGAAACTTGAGAAATCTTTAAAAACAACATTCTGCCTTTTTTTGGACATAAGCGCTGGTAGTGTAATGGCTAGCATAGGAGCCTTCCAAGCTCTTGATCCGGGTTCGAATCCCGGCTGGCGCATTCATTTCTCAACACAAGGAGCATTCTTAGGAATGTAAACTTTGTCAGGAGTTAATTCCTTAACATTTTTACTTCCCGTTGAAGCCAATAATTCATAGAAATCATGTTCTAAATTATTAACATAATTAGTAACTTTAACAGCCTTATCTGAAATGATTAAACCTTTTTGAAATCTAGGATTATGAGTTGTAATTCCCACAGGACAAGTATTTTTGTTACATTGCAAAGCCTGTATACATCCCAAAGACAATAAAAAACCCCTAGCCGTATAAACTGCGTCGGCACCAAGGGCCATAGCAGTTATTTGTTTTCCAGGACTAATTAATTTACCTGCACAAAGTAACTTTAATTTATTCCTAACTCTTTCTTCAACCAATATTTTTTGAACTAAAGGTAATGCTCTAAACAATGGAACTCCAACATTATCCATAAAGCTTTTTGGGGCTGCACCGGTTCCACCTTCGGCACCATCTATTGAAATATAATCAGGAAATATTTTTTGTTTCTTCATTTCTTTAATCAATGTTCTAAATTCTAACTCTGAACCAACGCACATTTTTATTCCTACAGGTAAATCAGAAAAATCTTGAACTCTTTTAATAAATTCAACAGTATTTTTTGGATTAGTACATTCAATGTGATGTGGAGGAGAAATAACATCTTGTCCCATAGGTACATGTCTCAAATCGGCAATTTCTTCAGTTATTTTTTCTTTAGGTAGAAGACCACCTTTCCCAGGTTTTGCACCTTGTGAAAATTTAATCTCAATCATTTTAATTTGAGGTAACTTAGAAAGATTTCTCAATTTATCCCCATTTAAAGAACCATCTGGATTCCTAACTCCAAACTTTGCAGTCCCAATCTGAAAAATTAAATCACTCCCTTCCATTAAATGATATTTAGGATATCCTCCTTCCCCAGTATTCATAGGTATTCCTGCGGCCTTAACACCTCTAGAAATCGCTCTAACAGCATTTTGACCTAAAGCGCCAAAAGACATAGCGCTTGCAATAAATGGCTTAGTAATAGTGTATTTGTTCTTAATGTCCCTTTCTTCACCAAATGTCAAGGAATATTTTTCCATATCTTTTTTATCTATAGGATACATAGAATGTCTTAATTTTATTTCTTCATCATCAAAATTTAACAATGAACCAAATGCTTCAGAAGAATCTATATTCTTAGCCTTCCTATAAACCTCTGCCCTTTCAGCACGACTAAATGGTTTTTCTTCAACATCATTAGCATACAAATATTGTCTTAATTCGGGACCAACACTTTCAATCATATATCTAGCTTGGGCAATTATTCCGAAATTTCTTAATAATGCATGCTTTGTTTGAATATGCCTATAATAAAAATTCATTAAAAATAAAAATAAAAATATTGCAGTTCCAATATGAAAATTAGAAGAAATAATAGTGCCCAAGTAACCAAATAATAATAAAATAATAACAATCCCAGTATTAACATACTTTGCTATCCAAGGTAAATCTACTGCTAATCTTGCCATTTTATAATAATTGTATTAAATCTTATTTATATATTTCCTTGAACTACTTTTTCTTTATAGCTTCAACGGATTTTCTTAACATCTTTTCAGTATCTGTTTCACTTTGCTTTCCTTTCCCAGAGGAAGGCCTAGCATAAACTCTAGATCTTGAATAACTTTGTTTTTTTGTTTTTACTTCTGAACTCATTTCTGAAGGTCCAAAACCTTTCCAAGCCTTTCCACCCTTATCACTTAATTTTTTAGCAGAAGACTTAAACTGAAAATAAAAGAACAAAGCAATTGCCACAATAACTACAATAATTATCAAAAATACAATTAAACCAGAATTGCTTTCTCCCTTACAATCTGCCGGACAATTTTCAGAAGTTTCTCCTCTCAAAGTATCACAAAAATTATTTGGACATAAAGGGTAAGGGTCCTTAGCATCACTTATACCATCAAAATCAGTATCAAAACTATTTGGATCTGTTCCTTTTTGCAATTCCATTGCCAAAGTCAAACCATCATCATCTAAATCTTCACTTTGAGGGTCATTGCAAGAAACACTACAAGGTCCACCACAATCTATTTCTTCTTCGCCTTGATTTTTTACATGATCATTACAAGTCGGACATGAGGGGCAATTTAGTCCACCACAATCACTAATCAAACCATTACCCAAATCTACATTAATATTAGTTTCATCTTTTTCTAAAATTCCGTCTTCACAGGAATTACAAATATCACAAGGTCCACCACAATCCAGGCCTTCTTCACCTGCATCTTTAACTCTATTAGTACATGTTACTGGAACTCCTGCTGAACCTAAATTGCAACCCTCATCAACTTCCCCATTACAATTATCATCTAAACTATTCCCGCTACCAGTTCCGCATTTTTCTACATCTGGTAAAGTTGCATTCAAACAATCTCCGGACCATTCCCCATATTCCGTACAAACTTCACTACCAAAAATACAAATCCCAGTTTCATTTACGGGACCACAAACACGAACATCTCCAAAAGTACATTCGCAACCCTCATCAATTAACCCGTCACAATCATTATCTTTGGAATCATCACAAACTTCTTCATTAGGTAAATTTTGACCTATACAAAAACCCCATCTTTCATCTTCACAATATTGAGTGCCATAACTACATTCACCTTTATTATATTCTCCACACTGTCTTGAATCTCCATCAGTACAAGCTGCACTAACACTAAAAGAAACTAACAAAACTAATACAAAAAGAAAACTACTTCTTAGCAACAGTTTTTGGTTTAAATGCATAATCAACTTGCTCCTTTTTCCAACCCCTTTCGAGAAGAGTTTTTATTATTTTATCGCGACTAATACCTGACCTAAGAGAACTGGAGATATATTTTCTTAATTTTTCTTCATCACCTGGACTTGCAAACTGTGCAGCCTTTCTTGTTTCTCCTTTTGATCCAGCGCCGCTCTTAAAGAATCTAAAGTAAACTGTAACTGCAATTATGATTAATAATCCTATAAAGAAAATAATTAGTATGCCTGACCAATTAACTTTCTTGGCACAATCTTCTGGACAAGATAAAGCATCTTCTAAATAAATTTTTTCTCCATCTACTTCTAAAACTGCACATTTGTTATCTCCGCAAACTGGAACAGATTCATACCCTCTTGGAGCAATACCATTTTTAGGGATAAGTATTGTTTTCAGTTCACTAGAACCTGAAGAAATATCACTCTCAACAAAATAAGAATAACTAAATCCACTTACAGAAGAAACTTCTTGCCTATACAAAGTATTAACGCCTTCCTTAAACAAACTAAATCCTTCCATTAAAACGTCATCCTTAGGATTCAATACTATAGATGTAGGAATTGTCTCATAAACATAATAATTACTGCCTTGACCGTTAATGGTCTTAGTAACAGTAGTTCCTTCTGTAAAAGTTCCATCAAATAACTCAATTTGTACATATTTAACAACGGAATTTATGGTGAAATCTTCTTGAACATAATAAGCATTTAATCTTTCATCTTCAGAATCAGTTATATCTAAAGTTATATCATTAGGTTCAATAATTACAACTTCCTCCAATTCAGATAAAACATCGATAGTTTTTGGCAAGTTGGTAAGTAATGCGTCAAGATCATCATTCAAACCTTCATTAAAATTTTCAACTTCAGTTTGATTAGAATTATTTAATGAATTTAATGTATTCAAATAACCATTCAAATCACTTAATGCAGAAACTACATCTTCAGTAAGTCCAAAAGAATCTAAAACATCGGAATAACTTGTTTGTTGTAAATTTAAGAAACTAATATACTCTTTAATCAAACTTTCTGCGCCATCCCCTAAACCGCTAGAACCATTTCCGCCAATTTCCACATCTAAAGTTGTAAATGGTCCAGGATCCAAACTTAACTTAAGTTCATAAGTACCTGAATCATTAACAAAAGGAGTAAACAGCAATAAACCTGAAGTACTCATTTCTAAAACTTCACTATTACTAATATTTTCTAAATCAATTGAACCAATTTCAATTATTCTTCCAGGATCTGAACTCATGCCCATATAAAACTGATCTGTTGATTTCAAACCACTTCCAGTTTGATATTCCATATTAAGATTCTCTAAAGATAAAATTCCTTCAGATAAACTTCCAACTTCTAAGGGAATTGCACATTTTCCATCAGTTAGATCATCACAATTTTCAATTTCATTATTTAATACATCAATAAATGCTTCATAACTGTTAACCAATCCTGCCATGAAATTAGCTTGGCCATTCAAAACTTCAGTATAAACTCCACTCTTAACTTTTATCAAAAAGTCATCAGAACCGTCAGAGTCACAAGAATATTTATCTCCAGTAAAACTACAAGTATATGCAGAATTAATATTATTTCCTTCAATTTTTAATTTAGCATGTTGTGTACTTCCACTCCCTTCAACATTATTATAGATACAAACTAAAAATTCTCCTTCGATCGCATAACCCATATTAACATCGCAACCATAATAGTTTGCACCTGCTCCTTCGGGTTCTAAGTCGCAAACATATTGTCCCCCATAACCATCACAATCATTCAAGCAACTAGGATTTGACAATTGGACAATGGTTGCAGTAATATTTTCTCCAACATCCAATTCTTCTAGTTTAGCATAAACCTGAACATCCCTAGTATATGGCAGATTAATCTTTTCACACCAATAGTTTGAATCGTCATCAGGAATTATTATTTCTCCATCATCATTTTCAGTTAAAGTATCTGATAAAATAAAGTCGGTAGAATAACCATTTAAATCCCCAAAGAATTGCCATTCAATATTACCATCTGCTCCAAAATCTAAATAAGGCATTTTGGGTGGTGGACTTCCAGAACCAGAAACATCCAAATTCAAACTTTCAAATGTATCTGTGTTACTATCAACTCTCAAATAAACAACTTGGGACCCGGCGTCATTAAACGCAAAGTCTGCTTGTAATGTTGAACCCACTAAATCTTTAGCACCTTCATCAGTATTATAATAAACGCCTTGATAATCCAATACATCCATTAAATTTCTATAAACTTCATAATCTGCAACAGATCCTTTCAAATTAGTTGTCTTTAGAATGGGTCCACTAAAATTAACCTTAAGATCTAAAACTATTTCTTCACCAATAATATAAGAAGGTGTCAAATTGGTAATATTTTCTCCAAAATAAATTTCAATATAATCAGGTTCACTTGTTTCAGCAGCAAATACTATTCCAAAGCACAATGCTAAAACTCCAATAAAAATTAATATATTACTTAATTTAGCCAATTTACCCCTCTTTTCCCTAAATAGACCTTAAATCTACTTATCTTTAAACTCCTTTTTAAACTATTTAAATATATTGATAAAAACTCCAATAAAAAGGTTTTTAATACAAAATATGTCACATCAAATCATGAGTCTGAAACTAAAGACATTATTTGAGAAAAATCAGAAGAAAATGATGATTTTACCAATTCTTATGATAGTGGTATCTTTCATATTCTTAATTACTACATATACACAAACTGGCGATTTGATTGACAAAGATGTTTCTCTTAGCGGAGGAATGACTTTAACACTTTACACCGAACAAACTATTGATCAAGTTAAACTAGAAAATTCATTAAAACAAGATTTCTCAGAAATTTCAATTAGAAAACTTTCAGAGTTTGGAACCAATAAAGAAATTGGAGTAGTAATTGAAACTCCTGAAATCAACGAAGAATCAATTAAACTAAGAATTACGGAAGCTACAGGGATAATATTAACGGAAGAAAACTTATCAATTGAAGTTGTAGGTTCTTCATTGGGAGATTCATTCTATTCACAAATGATGAAAGCATTAATTTTCGCATTCATATTTATGTCCTTAACAATTCTCATTACATTTAGAAAAATAGTCCCTTCATTAGCAGTAGTAATCGTAGCTCTTGGAGATTTAACAATCACATTATCAATACTAAATTTAATGGGTATGAAATTATCTTCGGCAGGAATAGCGGCATTACTTTTATTGGTAGGTTATTCAATTGACACAGACGTACTATTAACAACAAGGGTTCTAAAAAATAGAGAAGGAACCATTTGGGAGGGAGTTCTTAGTTCAATGAAAACTGGACTTACCATGACAATTACGACCATTTCAGCATTAGGTGCTGCATACTTAGTTTCTACTTCCTTGGTCCTAAAACAAATGTTTGCAATCATAATAATAGGATTACTAATAGATGTGATTCTTACTTACATGTTGAACGCTCCAATGTTATCATTATACGCTAAAAAGGAAGGTGGAAAATAATGGCTAAATTATTCGGACCCAGAGTATTAATTTTAATTTTCTTCCTATTTATCTCACTATTAATGATAGATCCTTCACCTTTAGCAAGCGGAGTTGAAATAAAACAAATTGATTCTATATCTCCTGCATTAGAAGTTGGAATGGTAACTGGTGAAAAAATAGTAGAAATCAATGGAGTAAAAATTAAAGACTTAACAGATTATAAAACTGAAATTGAAAAACTTGAACCTCAACCAAAAGAAATTATACTCGAAACATCAAATGGAATCATTTCTTATGAAGTAACTTCTTCGATAGGATTCTCAGTGGACAGTAACTTAACCATCATTGCAACAGAAGATTTTGTAGACATTCAACCTAACTCAAAATTAATCTCAATTAACGGGGAACAAGTAGAATCTCCTGAAAATTTTAATAAATTGAAGGCGACATTAATTCCAAAAAACAAAGTAGTAATCAAAACAGACAAAGAAGAATATGCATTTTTAAGTTCTGGAAATACAGGAATTTCTGTTCAAGCAGCAAAAACTTCAAACATTGAAAAGGGTCTTGAACTTCAGGGAGGAACAAGAGTTCTTCTTGAACCTCAATCAGAAGAAGAAATTTCTTCATCAGACATTACTAACATCATTGACGTTATGAACAAACGTCTAAATGTGTATGGTCTTGCAGATATTAAGATTAGGCCTGCAAAAGACTTAGATGGTCAAAACTTCATTTTAATTGAAATAGCTGGAGCTACTAGGGAAGAAGTAAGAGACTTAATATCTAAACAAGGTGTATTCGAAGCTAAAATTGGAGAAGACGTTGTATTCGAAGGCGGTAAAAGAGATGTCCCTTATGTATGTAGAGATGACGGATCATGTGCAATTATTGAATCATGTTCAACAATTGGCCCTGAACAAGCAGCATGTAACTTTAGATTTTCAATTTCATTATCTTCAGAAGCAGCTAAAAGGCATGCAGATATAACTGGTAAATTAGAAGTAAATCAATCTGCAAACGGTGACTATTTAGAAAAGCCTTTAGACTTATACTTAGACGGTAAACTTGTAGACACATTATTAATTTCTTCAGATTTACAAGGCCAAGAGGCAACCCAAATTTCAATTTCGGGTCCAGGTTATGGAACAACAGAAGACCTAGCATATTTAGATGCAGTTTCGAACATGAACAACTTACAAACTATCCTAATCACAGGTTCATTACCCTTGAAATTAGAAATTGTAAAGATGGACACAATTAGTCCAGCAATGGGTAAAGAATTTATCAAAAACGCATTCTCCGCAGGAGCACTTGCAATACTAGTTGTAGGTTTAGTAATTTTCCTAAGATATAGAAAACTAAAGGTCGTACTTCCTATGATTATTACTAGTGTATCGGAAGTGATTATTATTCTTGGATTCGCAGCATTAGCAAGATGGAATTTAGACTTAGCAGCAATTGCAGGAATTATAGCTGCAGTAGGTACAGGTATTGATGATCAGATTATTATCACTGACGAAGTTTTAAAGAAAAGAGAATTTAGTTTAAATTGGAAAGAAAAAATTAAGAGAGCTTTCTTCATTATATTTAGTGCATATGTAACAACGGTAGTTGCAATGTTCCCTTTGATGTTTGCAGGTGCAGGATTAATCAAAGGATTCGCATTAACCACTATTGCAGGAGTAACCATAGGTGTATTCATCACAAGGCCTGCTTTTGCTGCAATGATTGAAAAATTGCTTAAATAAATCTAAA
>JABHVN010000029.1 GCA_018658265.1 Candidatus Woesearchaeota archaeon
AGTGGGCCCGGGAGGATTCGAACCTCCGATAACCGCCTTGTAAGGGCGGTGCCATAACCAGACTAGACCACGAGCCCGTGTTCTTGAAATGTCTTAGAGAGTATATTTAAAGATTGTTGTTTTAAATAAAGTATGGTGTCTGTGCAAAAATGCCCTAAATGTGGATCTACAGATGTTGATTTTTATGCTGGTGGCTTAACTGGAGTCCATCATTGTAAAAATTGCGGTTATATTGGTCCAATATTCATAGAGGAAGATATTGAAATAAAGCAATAAAATATTTAAGTAGTTAACTGAAAATATTTGTATGCTTCTTAAAAAAGTAGATAGGGATGTAAGTAGAGTTATAGGAAAAATAGGCAATTCTTATTTTAATCCATTGAATACTCATGAAGAGAAAAAGAAAGTCTTCAAAGACAATACATATAATCCTAAATTTAAATACACTCCTCCCAAAAAGACATTAGAAAGTGCAGAAAAAATGTTGAATGAACTAAAAACAGATAACACTGTTTATGGTCAACTTCTAAGAAGAAAAATTAAGGAATTACAAAATACATTGGGCATGATAAAGAATACTGGTAAAAAGAATTTTACTAATTATTCTTTAAAGGTTTATGGAAGGCCCAGTCAAGAGTTAGTAAGGACTGCAAAGAAAATATTAAAAATAGATGAAGAAGAAGTTTGGAAAAAGTATTCAAAACTTTCAGTACATAAAAAATTTACAGATACATTTATGCTTAACAAATATGATTGGGAAGTTAAGGAAAAAAATATGGTTGCAGGTGCAGCCGTTAATTCAAAGAAGAGAACATTATTCTTAAACAAAGAAAAAGATTTTAGTGAAAGAGATGTTAAAAGACTAATAATCCATGAGATAGGTACACATGTAGCAAGATATGAAAATGGTAAAAAGCAAAAGTACGCTATGTTTTCATTCGGATTTCCTAATTACTTAGAAACTGAAGAGGGCTTTGCTGCCTATAATGAATATAAATGTGGACTTTTGTCTCCAAAGATATTGAAAACTTATGCTGGAAGAGTTCTTGCAAATGATCTAAGCTTGAAAAATAGTTTCTGTGCAGTTTACAACTCACTATTAGAATATTTTCCAAAAAACGATGCATGGACTTTAACATTAAGGGCTAAAAGAGGTTTATCCGATACTTCAAAGCCTGGAGCGTTTACAAAAGATCATATATACCTGAAAGGATTCTTGAATGTTAAGAAGTATGCAGAAAGAGGCGGAGATATTAAAAAACTGTATATAGGTAAAATTGGAATTGAACACGTTCCATTGTTAAAATATATAATATGAAATTTAAAGAAAAATTTATCGATAAATATAGTAAACTTACTGATTTTGAAGAGTATAAAGAATCAGTAGTTAGGAATTTTGCTAGAAAGAGTATTAGAATCAATACATTAGATTATACTATAAAAGAAGTTAAAAAAAGTTTAGAACGGGACGGATGGTTACTTAGACAAATTCCATGGTGTAGAACTGGATTTTTTATAGAACATTCGACAGGTAGAAGAGATATTGGAAATACTAAACAACATAAAAAAGGAATGTTCTTTTCTCAAGGTGCTCCAAGTATGATTCCTTCTTTGTTGATGAATATTTCTGGGAAGGCTAAGGTTTTAGATATGTGTGCTGCCCCAGGAGGTAAAACACACCATTTGGCTTGTTTAATGAATAATAAGGGATACTTGCTTGCCAATGAACCTAATAATTTTAGAAAAAGAATATTAAAATTAAACTTAGAAAGGTGTGGAGTTGAAAATGTTGCATTTGATTCCCAAAATGGAGAAGATTATACTAATAATGAAAAGTTTGATGCAATTTTAATTGATGCACCTTGTACTGGCAGTGGATTGATTAAAGGCAAGATCGCAAGAACTAAAAAATTATTGAGGGAATGGAATCCAAAAATAACTACTAAGTATGCTAAAAAACAAAGATGGATGTTAGAGGCAGCCATTAAACATTTGAGAAAGCATGGAAGAATTGTTTATTCAACATGTAGTATGGAGCCTGAAGAAGATGAGTTATTAGTTGATGATTTTATTAAAGACCATGATGACTTTAAATTACTTAAAAATATAAGAGTTGAAGGATATAAGGTAAAAAGTAGCTTGAAAGATTATATTAAAATCTGGCCACAATATTACGATACTAATGGTTTTTTTGTAGCAGTGATTGAGAGAAAGTAAAATGGAAAATTTTGAAGTGTACGAAGGAAGTAATGATTTACCTGTAGTAGTTTCTTGTGAACATGCGTCAGGATTTGTTCCAGAAGAATTGAATAATTTAGGCGTTTCTGTAGATGAATTAAATAGTTGTAATTATTTATTTGATAAAGGTGCTGAAGGGGCTTATGATTTTCTTGTTGCTAAATTAGGCTGTAATGGCATAAAGGCCAAAGTTTCTAGACTTGTTATAGATGTTAATAGGGACTTGGATCAAGAAAGTTTAATTAGGACTAGTTGTGGCCCCCATTCGTTTAATGGAAATAAAGGTATAACTGAAGAGGAAAAGAAAGATCGGATAGAAAAGTATTATTTACCTTATAGGAATAAGTTACATAATCTGTTGTCAGACTGTGAAAAGAAACATGGAGTTTGTTTTTATTTTTCTATCCATACTATGGAAAACTGTTTTGAAAAAGAAAGAAGAGAAATGGATTTTGCAATAATTTATAATAAAGGAGAGAAAGTTGCTAAAAAACTTGGAGAAAGTTTAGAAAAAAAGGGTCATGTTGTAACATATAACAATCCCTATACTTTGAAAAAAGATATCATAAGAGTAACTCATGATTCAGAGGTTATGAAATTTAATGAATTTGCGGTTGTTGTAGAGATTAATGATGGGTTAGTAAATGATCTCAATATAACAGAATCATTATTTGATGCTATAAGATCTGTTGCTGAAGATTATTCGTCCCAGAAATAAACTCTAAAGATCTTTGGATTGTCCGAAGCCAACATAATACTTTCTGTGAATATTGTTTTCTCTACAGGTAATGTTCCTTGTAGACAAGATTTGGATTGATCGCATATTTCTGCGAGATATACATAACCATGAGGAGTATAAGGTTCTATGAACTTGTTTATACTAATTACGCAAGGAGTTTGTAATATTCGTTCGGGATATTGACTAGATGCATTGTTTAAAGCACCATTAGCACGAGTTACATCTAGAAGACAGTCTCTAAATGTTTGATTAATGGATACCTCTGAAAGTACTGCAGAGTGAGCTTGTTTTATTGAATTTGGTTTTGAAATGTCAAAATCTTGTTTAGGAGTTATAGTGTTAACTAAAGTTAATAATAAAATTATTGCTAAAACTGCTTCCATTGTCCTAATGAATCCTTTTTTATTTACCATACTCTAATGTTAACCTTTGTAGGACTCCTTTTTCCATCTTCATTTAAAATTGGCATTGAAATTTCTTTAACAAATACACTTGATTGATCGGAAGGTTCAAATTCTGGAGAAGTTATCTTTACTAAAGTCCCATTTAGATAATCTAAGTGAATTGAAAAGTCTCTTGAATCTGGAAAACTCCAGTCTTCCTTTTTTTCAGAGTAAGTTATATCTTCATTAATCAAATGGTTAATCCTTATCATGCTTAAACCATTGAATAATTCTTTAGAACCTAATGAGTATGTGCACATGTCTGTAGATGAACATGTATCCTCCATTTCAAATATTTTGTTTGAACTTACCCAATCTTTCTCTATTGAAACTAGATAAATTCCAGAGGTGGAAGTTGATCCTGCACTAATGTTTGTATTGCAATTTGAACCAGAAATACAACTTATAATAATTAGTGAAGAAGTGTTAGTTATGGAAATATCTAAACTGCCTAAATCTTGATTGGAGCGATACCCTATAAATCTCCACTCACTTAACCCAGAATGACTTATATCTATGGAATAAGAGTTGTTTTCTATGTTTTGAATGGCTATGGGAATACTAATCATTTCCCAAGAGTTTTCTTCTAAGAAATTGTTTTCTACAATATTGATCAAGTCTTTTGATTCGAAAGAAGGAACTATTCCTGGCCTTAGAAATGCAAATATCATTAGGACTGTTACTAAAAATAAACTTAATGAGATTATCCAATCAACATAAGCTAAGCCCTTTTTATTCATTAAATCCCACCTTTCAAAGTTGTTATAATTAATGCTGCAGAAACTATCATGATTAATGAATGTAATAATCCTGTTTTTAATGTTCCTTCTGAGAACTTACCAATCATTATTCCTGCAAAGAAACCTTGCACCATAATTAATGTGAAGAATACTGGACCTAAATCAAATGATCCTGCACCACCTAAAGATATTCCTCCAACACTACCTGCAGATGCTGCAGATGCTTGACCTAATTGAGGAAATAACCATAAGTCTAATGCTAACATAATCCCTATAAACACATAATAAATAATGTAACCTTGCATAACTTGTGAATGAACCATTGCTTTTCTTTCTTCTTTCATTTTCTTCACACTTACAACTGAGCCAACAACAGAAGAAAGAATATCTGTTATGTCTCCGCCAGATCTTTCTGCTTCAACCATTAGAGAAATTGATCTTTTGATTACTTTATTTCCAGTATCTTCAGCAAATGTTTGTAATGCTTTTGATGTTGGTATGCCCCATTCTATCTGATGAGATAATTTCTTAACATATGGATTTAGAGCTTCATAGTTCTTTTTAGAGACATTTTGAATGGACCTAGGTATGGAAACTCCGGATTTTACAGACTCCACTAAGCTTCTTGTAAAATTTAGGAACATAAGTTCAATTATCTTTTGTCTTTTTAATTCTGAAAAGAAATCTATCCAAAAATGTAAACTAGAAAATAATAATGAAAGGATCAATACTGGGAAAAATAACCTTGTTTTAAGTAAAAATACTA
>JABHVN010000030.1 GCA_018658265.1 Candidatus Woesearchaeota archaeon
ACATTAGCAATTGTTGTAGTTCTTTATTTCTTACTAAGAAACTTATTTTAGTTTAGTAAGAGTTATTGTAAGTAGTTTTCTTTAAGTTTACTTATCTTAGATAGTAAGATTTATATTATGTTATCATTCATCAGTGAAACATGGTAAGAAATGGCAAACAAACTAGAAGGGAAAAGTATAAACTGGGCAAAGTGGTGTTTAATGCATTCCAACACTTATACAGTTTAAATGAATCTGATGCCCTACTTTACTTGACAAACTTTTATGGTCCTATTGATCCAATGCACGTACCTGCTAAGCTTCAAGAAGTTTTGATTCCGTCCAAAAAAAAGTTCGAAAGTAGGTTGGATAGCCTAGAAGGATCGATTGAAAATTTAGGAAAATTACTAGATAAAATTCCAACAAGTCCAGAATGTGAAGGGGTTTTTTCATTCGAATATGGCTCTTCAAAAGAAGTTACAAATGTTAAAGCTAATCTACCTAGGTTTAAAGATTATGTTGAATCTCTTGAATTTGCAGGTGCATGGGAAGGAGAAAGGCCTAGTAATGGCGAAATTGAATCCATGAATAATTTTAGATTATTGAGAAGTTTAACATCATCTGTTCCATCTGTATATGATTTATTTCACCGAACAGAGGGATATAAACATATCCAAGAATTATCTCATTTTTTAAGAGATTTTATTGAATCTTCTCCGGAAGGAAATACTGTTCCTGCACAAAGATTAGGTTTTGATGTTGTAACAAATAATTTAAGTTATTTTCAAAGATACAATGCTAGGGAACATAAAGAAATTATAGTAAGTATGTTCAATGATCCTTCAGAACTTCAATCTAGATTATATGGTAATGAAGAAACAGAAGGAGTTTTGACTTTAGCAGAAAGTTACCGCCTTTTAGACAATGTATTGGATTTAGATGTTTTAGATGCAATCCCTTATTCTGGAACTGGATCCGAACATGTAAGTGAAATAGCCCCAAAATTAAAAAATCTAAAAAGTAAATCTGAGGGACACCAAAGAGTCAAAACACTAAAAACTTTTTTAAGATTATTAAATTCTACAGAGTTAGATCAAAGAGCAGATCTTTTAGACATTGTCAATAGAACCCTAAGTGAACAAGATGTAGATTCACTTAGTTTATATGGAAAAATTCAAAGTTCAGGATTAAAACCTGAAGATTATGTTGAGTTTTTAAGATCTGGAGATCAATTTGCATGGAGGCCTGATGGAAGTGATACTGCACTTGCAAATTTAACTAGTGAAACTTTTGAACCTGAAGATTCTGTTACAAATTATTTGAATGTTGTAGGATCAAAGTTTAATATTCTTAGTGCACTAAATGAAATAGCTTCAAATAAACAAGGGGCTCCTGCAGCTAAAGAATTAATGTTAAATCCTTCTCTTTTATTTTTAGATAATAATGCAGTTGAGTTAATGACTCTTGCAAGAGATTATAATCAAGGAATGTTAATCATTGAAAGATATGCAACTGTAATGGCTGAAGGTTTACATGAACGGGCAGAAGCAGTACTAAAAGTTGGACAACTAAGACCATCTAGATTGGATTTAAAATTCATTAGAGAAAGAATGAGATCTCTAGATGAACAAGAAATGGGAAGTGTAATTGCTTGTAAAACTACAGAAGAATTAAAAAATTTATTAAAATCTAAAGAAAAAAACAAATCACAAAAACCCAAACTTACTGAAGGGGTCTCTTGGTTCGAATTATTAATTAAGAGTATGGCTAAAAGAGGGGCTAAGGAAGAAAATATACATTCTGTAGAAAATGCTCATGAACTTTTATCTAATCATGAAGGTAATCCTCGCCTATTAAGAAATATGTTTAGAACACAACCAAGAAATTTGGGAGACCTTTGTAACCATGTAAATGATCATTCAGAAAATGAAACCTTTGGCATAATGATGCAAAGAGATTCATTATTTCAAAGATATAAATTAGGACTTGCAACTGTAGAAGGATTTTATGAAAGATTCTCTGATTTTGTATCTCAAGAACATTCAAATCCCTTTAATGCACTTCAAAGTTATTTACCTTTAGAAGAAGTCACACCAAAAGTTGAGACACTTCAAGAAATACAAAGCGACACTACAAGTGAAGTTAATATATCTGATTTCCCTGGGAAGATTTTTCTATGTGGTGGAGATTTCAGGACAAAGGCTAAAGATGCAATATTAAAAAGAATACCTGGCGTTATTTTTTATGGAGATGCAAAAGAAAATAAAAGGTTCAAAATCAATGGGATAAGAGAACAATTAAATTCTAACGATGCAGTGTTCATTATAAAGCGGAATATTTCCCATACTGGAGAAGGCCAAGCAATAAAACAATGTGAAATGGCAGGTTTAAGGCCAATACCTTGTCCAACGAGAGGTTCAGCTTCAGTCTCAGATTTTATGGAATCTGAAATAGGAAAGATAATGTATAATCTATCTCAAGAGTCTACTTAGGAAAAAAGTCGTTCAATAAAGTTTGTTTCTTAATACCTTTACCAACAACTTTTTTCTTGCCAACCCACTCGTGACACATAAACTTGTATTCACAATAATCACATAATTTAGTTTTATTAGTTGGAAACTCAGTACATGTTTCAATCTCAATTATTTTATCTTCAACTTCTAATTTTAATTTACTTAAATCCCCTGGGGTCCTTTCAGAACTTAATTCTTCATTAAATGCTAAGAAATTCCAAACTAATTTAACATTTTTAGCATCGGGATAGTTATTCCTTACCCATATAGAATACATCGCTAATTGCCTATCTTGATCTAATTCTTCCTGACTTTTTATTGTGCCGCCAGTTTTATAGTCAATAACATAGTAATTTCCTTTTTCATCTGCAGCAAGCCTATCAATTTTAACATAATACTTATTGTTATTATTTAATTCAAGCTTTTCATTAGTTTCAACACCAATTATTTTCAACTGATCAAAAGGATGGTATTTATCATAATAACTTAATATAAATTCAACACCCATATTCTGATACATTTCAGCATTAGCGTACTCTTTGGCTACAACAATATCTTCTGTCCAGTTATTCTTCCAATGTTGTAAATAGAACTGCATCAAATCATCTTTAGAATTCATCTTACTTGATTGTAAATCCTTATACAACTTTTCCAAGGTATCATGGACCATTGTACCCATAAAAGCCTCAATACTTCTAACTCCTGTGCGAATCCTTTCAATATACTGCAATCTAAACTTATACTTACATTGGTCAAATGTTCCTAATTTGGAGTTTGAATAAATTCCCATAAGAATAAATTAAAATTTCCTTATTTAAATTTTCTCCAGACACTTTATTTCTGCCTTTTTAAACCAGCAAAACTTAAAAGTCGGAAAAGTAAAAAATGTCCTACAAATGCCTCGTGTTAATATAGACGACTGGGAAGATAATGAACAAGAGAATTTTAGAAAAATAAGTAGGGTTTCCAGTAGTTACAGAGGGAAAAAAGAAAGAGGAATAACTCCTGCTTCCAATTCCGCTAGAAAATTAAGAGTTGTAAGTGATTTGAATTTAGAAGATTATAGATTTTTAATAGATGATTCAAAATTTGGAAATGAAGTAAGTAATTATTTGACTGGTTTTGAAGAACTTACATTACGTTATAGATATGGTGAGGCAATGGGAGAATTTAGTGATAACTTCAAGGGCCTTCCTGGAGAAAATTATTGGTTAGATACATCCTTTATGATAAAACCTAATCTTATGGCTGGCATTCACCCCCGACACGGAGAATTAATTCTTTGTGATTATTCTTTTTTAATTGCATTAGATAGAGG
This sequence comes from Candidatus Woesearchaeota archaeon, assembly GCA_018658265.1. GTDB lineage: Archaea > Nanobdellota > Nanobdellia > SCGC-AAA011-G17 > UBA489 > JABIKK01. The sequence continues at coordinate 3,811 of JABHVN010000030.1, forward strand.
TCTTACGGGTTTAGACGAATCTTACAAAGAAATGGGAAAAGAAGTAAGAAAAACAAGAAAAGATCAATCTAAAAAATTACGTGAAGTCCTTGGAATGAAAACTGTCTATGTTCCGCAACAAATACGAGCAGAAATTTCTGCAGGAACAGAAGGGTTCAGAAGAAAGTGGGAAGAAAATAAGAGAAGAGGAAATGATTTTTACGCAGGTATCTTGGGTAAGAGGTTACATAACCTTAAATTATTAGAGTCAGTAGTTAATTCAAAAGATTCGGATGATCTAGTCGAAGATTTAAGTTTAGAGCAAAACTTGTTTAGTCATTGTGTATATTTGGCTAATCAACATAGGACGGGTACAAGTCCAACAGATAACCATTTAGTGGCATACGCATTAACCAAGGCAATAGAAAAAAAAGAACCTCAAATAGTTTTAACTAAGGATTGGGGTATACACCACTTAACTAGAAAAGTTGCAAACTCTGCAGCAAGAAGAATTAATGGCTATACTCTTCCAAAGTTCCATCTAAATAGTTCTTATTCTAATGGATCTGGATTACATGCGTTAGAATTGATTCCAGAGTTTTGATTTTTACAAACATTTAAAAATACTTTTTTTAAAATAAAAACAATAAACTAGAGGTGCAGTAACATGTTTAAAATTAACAAAAATAAGTGGGTTAAAGTAAGAAAATCCCAAATTCATAATAAAGGCGTATTTGCCAAAAAAGATATTCCTAAAGGTACCTATCTGATAGAGTATGTAGGTAGAAAGATTACAAACAAAGAAGCAGATGAAATTTCAGAAAGAGAAGTTTCTGAAGGAGTAGTTTATTTATTTGAATTAACTAGCAAATTAACTTTAGATGGTAACATCAAAGGAAATGATGCTAGATATATCAATCATTCTTGTGAGCCAAATGCTGAGTCCCTAAACGACGATGGAAGAATTTGGATTGAAGCTATGAGAGATATAAATAAAGGCGAAGAAATCACTTACGATTACTGCCTAACAACCGATGACTACAAAGATCATCCTTGTAGATGTGGTGCAAAGAAGTGTAAGAAATATCTTTCACTTCCAAAGAAAAAATAAGGTGGGTTTAACCACCAAATAGTTTGGATAACCATCCGAACATTTTTTTCATTGCGCTTTGTTGTTCCTCTATGTTTTCACAAACACCGTATCTTGCAGAATTACTCTTACATTCGTAGTTATTGTTTGCCTCAGTTCCATCTTCCTTTTGTAATTTAATATTCTTACCTAAATCACAGTAACTTGAAACTCCTTCATATTCAAGTCTTGTTCCGATGGGTAAACACTTGTTTATTTCAGAGTTAACTAGGCATCCAAATGTACAATCTGGTTGCATATTAAAGAGTTTTTCAGGTTTTTCAGGGCCATACTCTCTATCAACTTCATATCTCCAATCTTCATCTGTAAAACTATCTTGCCCTGCACTAATACAGTTAGCCAGTGCTTTAGTGCATGTTTCCGGATGATTTCCCGCTTCACATTTCTGATTTTCAGCTATACATCTATCTCTAGATTCATCATTTTCATGCCCATAATCTTGTCCTTCAACAATAGTGTAGGTTACCGAATCTCCTTCAGAACCACTGTTGGTTGAAAGTCCCTTAAGCTTCAATACAAATTCATTATTTGTTTCATACAAATCTCCGCTGGACATTTGAGGTGTAACTTCT
>JABHVN010000031.1 GCA_018658265.1 Candidatus Woesearchaeota archaeon
AACATTTTGGTTTTGGAGAAATACCTTACAACTCTTGTTGGGAAAATAGATTGGACGAAGGAGATAAAAAATTAAAGATTGCAATTTGTGGAAAGTATACAAGTTTAGGAGATTCATATGCTTCAGTGATTGAAGCTTTGGATCATGCTGGGGCAAATTTAGGTGCTAAAATAGAACCTTTGTGGATTGAAACTACTGACGTTGAGAAGGATAATGTAGCTCACAAACTAATGGGTGTGGACGGAGTTATTGTTCCTGGAGGGTTTGGTTCTAGGGGATCTGAAGGAAAAATAAGTGTTATTGGACATTGTAGAGAAAAGAATGTTCCTTTCTTAGGATTATGTTACGGTATGCAACTAGCAGTTGTTGATTACGCAAGAAATGTTGCAGGTTTACAAGGTGCAAATAGTTCTGAAATTGAACCGAGTACAATACATCCAGTTATTGATTTATTGCCTGAGCAGAAAAACGTTGTGGATAAGGGTGCAACAATGAGACTTGGAGGATATGACATCAATGTTAAATCTGGAAGTCAAGCAGAAAGTATTTATGGGAATATTGCAAGATTAAGATTTAGGCATAGGTGGGAAGTTAATCCTGAATATATAGAAAAATTAAAAGATGCTGGACTTGTTTTTTCGGGTTATTCTGCAGATGAAAGAATAATGCAAATATTAGAATTGCCCAATCATAAATTCTTTATGGCAACACAGGCCCATCCAGAATTAACTTCTAAATTAGAAAGGCCGGATGGATTGTTCTTTAATTTTGTTAAAAGTTGTTTAAATTAATCTTCTTTTTGATTTCTTCTGTAACGCGAAGTTCTTGACATGTCGTAAGCATATATTTTTTCTAGGTATCTCTTCCCTTCTTTGTTCTTAAGATGTCTAATCATTTTTGGACCTTCTTTTCTCATATAAATTGCAGAACCATAAAGAATGCATCTGTGATTTCCTTCTAACATTTCAATCAATTCTAAACCTACCATTCCTTTGGGAGCATTAATTGGAGCCTCCCCATTATGAGTTACAATTTCTAATTTGTCAAAATCTAATCTATCCTCCAAGCCGTCCCCTTGTGGAAATTTTCTAAACCTTACAATTAGTTTGGAGGGAGGTTGCTCCTTATGTTTTTTTTCTGGCATTTGAATCACTTCAGAGTATTATTAGTGTCCATTATAGAGTAATAACTAATACTTAAATTTATTGAAGAAAAAAATGGGCGGTTGAACCGCCATTTGATTTTTATTATTCTTTACAAGCTGCAAAGCTACCGTTACCGGTGTGTCTTAATAAATTAAGACTTGCTATAGCGCCTAGTCTGAATAAAATGTCTATCATCATCATTGGATTTGCAGTATCTTTGATATGTACTGTCAAAATAGCAACTGCTAAAATGATGATTAATGGTATAACTGCTAGTTTAACTCTGTATCCCACAATAAGTGCAATTCCGAATACTATCTCAGATAAGATTAAAATCCATCCGAAAAAAGCTGCACTTGGAAAACCAAGTCCACCCAACATACCGATGATCATTTCTGGAGTTTGTAGTTTAGATATTCCTGGAATCAGAAATAAAAGACCCAACATAACTCTCATGAATGTTATTGAATAGTTTTTTCCATTACTCATAGTTCTTTCCCCCCTCGATTGATGAGTATATTTGGTTAATCCTCTTTAAAAATGTTATATTTAACTCAATAATGGTTTTCTAATGATTATATAGATATATTTAGTTTAAAAAGAAACGTTTATTAAGTTATATTATCGCAAATAGTTTAAGGTGATGGTAAAAAAAGTGGATTTTTTAGATTTATTGAAAAATAGTAATACTACTTTTGATTTTGAAACTAAGGCAGTTAAATCTGGAGATTTAAAGAAAATTCTAGAAGCGGGAAGATTTTCACCAAGCTCCCAAAATAGTCAACCTTGGAAGTTTATTGTTGTAAAAAATGAAAAGACCATTGATCAATTAATGAAGTCCTGTGTATATGGAGCATTTTACAAAGATCCCCCTTTAATGATTGCAGTTGTTTTAGAACCGCTAGAGAAAAAGTTTGCTGGACTTGCAAAAAGCGGATTTAAAAATTTATTAGATTACCATAGACATTTAGACATTAGTTTACCTGTCATGAATATGTATCTAGAAACTAATAGCCTTGGCTTGAACGGATGCATTGTTTCTCCCGAAATAAATGTGGCTAATAAAATCTTAAAAGTTTCTAAAAATTCTGAAGCAATTTTATTGTTAGGAATAGGTCACAAGAAAAAAGGATCTTATACTAAAAAGAAAGAAAGAAGGGCATTGAAGGACATAGTATTCTATGAGAAGTATGGTGGTAAAAAATGACTACTGTTGGATTGAAAGGGAAGATTACTAAACTTTTGAAATCTAAGGGGATATGTGTTTGTGTTACTAAGGCTGGAAACTACCATGAAGTTAACAAAGAAATATTGAGGCAAATATCTAAAAACAAAACAATTTATGTTTCTCTAAACAAAAGCTGTGAAAATGTTGTTAAAGATCTTAAAAAAGATAAAATAAGTGATAAAAATTTCTTATTCATAGATGCTAAAGGTAAGAATTACAAGGAAGGCAATTTTATATCGATTGCAGATCCATGTGCCTTGACACAGATGTCTATCGCCATTACTACTGCTGCAAATACAGGTGGATTTGGAAGTTTATTTTTAGATACATTGAATACTTTGTTAATTTACAACGATATGAAAACCTCTGAAAAATTTACACAGTATATCTTGAATAAGTTAAAAAGTTTGAATATGGATGCAGTAGTTATGTCTATTGAAGAGGATAAGGCAAAAGAGATTATTGCTTTAATAGCTCAAATCTCGGATGAGCTAGTTAGTATATAAAAATAAAAAAAGGAATTTGTTATTTTGAAAACATTTTTTTCAAAAGTGGAATCATAAAGATTATTGATAACATTAAGTACCAAGTCCAATGAACTCCTAAAACCAAATTCCTGAATTCTGCCCATGCTGTTACTAAAAATAGTGTGAAGAAGAAAACTGTTCCCTTTAGTAAAGAAATATCGTACCACTTCATCTTTTTAGCTAGCTTTTCTACTTTTTTGAATAAATTCATGTTATTACCTCCAAATTGGATAAGTAGAATTGATATTTAGATTTAACTATTGAATCATTTAGAAAGGATTATAACTCTCAAAGAAAAGTTCTTTTGTATGTTTTGGATTCATATCTTAATTTTAATTGGTGGACTGATTGCTTTATTGAAAGGCTCTGATGTTTTTGTTGAATCTGCTTCTAGAATGGCAAAAAGATTTGGCGTTACTGAATTAGTTATTGGACTTACATTAGTTGCATTGGGAACTTCTATTCCTGAATTAGCTTCATCTGTAGCAGCTGCATTGAAAGGCTCTGGTAACATGGTTATTGGAAATGTTATTGGAAGTAATATTGCAAACATTGGTTTGATATTGGGAGTTGCTGCTTTACTTTATGGATTAAAAACTAATGAGAAGATAGTTAGAAGAGATTCATACATTATGATATTTGGTTTAGTTTTGTTTTATCTACTTGCATTAAGAGGTTCTATTGGAATTATTGAAGGAATTGTATTCTTGTTATTGTACTTTGCATATATTGGATTTTTAATAAAAACTAGAGATGCTCTAGAGGGATATCATTTGAATCACTTTTTTACTTATTTTTTGAGATTTGGTTATTTAAGAGATATTAGACAAAGAAGATTTAAGAAGGTCTTTGAGGATGGAAAAATAACTAAATCTGAGAAAAAAATTGTTGTGGAATATGGATGGTTATTTGTAAGAGATGTTTTTCTTTTTACTATTGGAACTATCTTAATTTTTGTAGGTGCTAAATATTTAATTACTGAAGCTATTTGGTTATCTAATTTCTTTAAAGTCTCTGAAGGAGTTATAGGATTAACATTAGTTGCATTGGGAACTTCTTTACCTGAGTTAGGAGTTACTTTGAGTGCGGCAAAGAAGGGTTATGGAGAAATGATATTGGGTACAATTATTGGAAGTAATATTGCTAATACATTTTTAGTTGTTGGGGTCTCTTCAATAATAACGCCATTAGTTATGGTGAGGGAAACCTTGATGTTTATGGTCCCTTCAATGTTATTAATTTCATTGGTTGCTATTTTTTCTATGAATCACAAGTTGAAGGTAGGTAAATTAAAAGGAGCATTATTATTGTCACTTTATTTGTTATTTATGGGATTTGTTATTTATAGATCTGTTATGTATTAGTTTTAAGAAAGAACATAATCTGCGGCGGCCGTGTGAAAATTATTTTATCTAATGCGATAGTACCTAGTTGTTTGTATGTTAAGGAGGTATTTAATAGTTTCCTTGCGACGAGTTTGAAGTTGTTTTGTCAACTAACTCATCCCTTATGTTTATACATTTCTTCTAAAGAAATTACTTTATTTTTAGA
>JABHVN010000032.1 GCA_018658265.1 Candidatus Woesearchaeota archaeon
AGACACCATACTTTATTTAAAACAACAATCTTTAAATATACTCTCTAAGACATTTCAAGAACACGGGCTCGTGGTCTAGTCTGGTTATGGCACCGCCCTTACAAGGCGGTTATCGGAGGTTCGAATCCTCCCGGGCCCACTTAAATTTTTTTAAATAACTCAAGATAAGTCTATTTAATCTCAATTAACCTTTCCCAAGGATAATCAAAATCACCAAAATGTCCGTAAGCCGCAGTAGGCCTATAAATTGGTTTTTTCATATCAAAGTATTTTAAAATTTCTGCCGGTTTCAATGGAAAGTTTTTCTTAACAACTTCAACTAATTCCTCTTCACTTTTTTCAGAAGTTCCAAATGTATCAACAAAAATACTAATCGGTTCAGCAACCCCAATGGCATAACTCAAACCTACTTCACATTTTCCACAAAAACCATTAGAAACTAAATTCTTAGCAATGAATCTTGCAGCATATGCAGCACTTCTATCAACCTTACTAGGATCTTTACCTGAAAATGCACCGCCACCATGACGACCCATTCCACCATATGTATCAACAATAATTTTTCTACCAGTTAAACCTGCATCAGCATAAGGTCCACCCAAAACGAATTTTCCAGTAGGATTAATAAAATATCTAGTATTCTCGTCTAAATAATCTCCACAAACAGGTTTGATTACTTTTTCTAATATATCTTCTTTCAACTTAGATTGTTCAATCCCTTCATCGTGCTGTGAAGAAACAACTACAGTGTGAACTCTAGTAGGCTTACCATGTTCGTATTCCACAGTAACTTGAGATTTTCCATCAGGACATAAATAATCTATTTCTTTACTCTTTCTAACATTAGATAATTTTTCAGTTAATTTGTGAGCTAAACTTATGGGTAAGGGCATTAATTCTTTAGTTTCATTACAAGCAAAACCAAACATCATTCCTTGATCTCCAGCCCCTTGTTCAGTAAACTCTCCTTCACCTTCAGTAACCCCTTGAGAAATATCTGGACTCTGTTCTTCAACATGTGTCATAATTGCACAAGTGTCTGCATGAATTCCATGAGAACTTTTGGTATATCCAATTTCATTCAAAGTTTTTCTTGCAATTTTAGGAATATTTAGGATAGCTTTAGTTGTTAATTCACCAGCAACTACAACAACACCAGTTTTAGTTAGGCATTCTATAGCAACTCTAGATTCTGGATCTTGACTTAAACATTCATCTAAGATTGCATCGGATATTTGATCACATACCTTATCAGGATGTCCTTCTGTTACACTTTCGCTAGTAAATAATTTTTTCATAAATATTAAGCAAATTTAGCATTTAAAACAATAGTTGTAATAAAAAAGGATTATTCAACATTAAACATAGTCATCATATTTGTTTGAAGATGTTCTGCAATATGGCAGTGAGCCATCCAGTCTCCAGGATTACTTATTTCTAATAAAACATCAACTGAAGATCCAACAGGAACTAAGACTGTGTCTTTCCAAACAAGATTATCACTTCTAACTCCATTCTCATCTAATACCAAAAATCTTTGACCGTGAAAATGTATAGGGTGCTGCATTGGATGCTCTGATTCAGGATCATTAAATAATCTTATTTTTACAACATCTCCAACATTCCAAGAATAATTGATGTCCATGTTTTCTTTCCCACTTTCTCTATCCTTCATAATCCAAGTTAATGATTGATTATTGGACATATCATTCATCATAGCCATAGTATCTTCCCATTCTATCTCTTCTTGGTGCTCTTCATCTCCCATCATATCCATTCCGCCCATATCATGACCTTCTTCAGAGCTCACCATTCCTTGCATATCATTCATCATATTTTCCATATCCACCATACCATTCATCAAAACAGTAAGGTCTATAGTATGGTCTACAGGTTTATCAAAATAAATTTCAAAGTTTCCAATATCTTCTTTAACATAATTATTAGTTCCGAGTGTATTAAATGATGCAGAGTAATCTTTTTCATTTTCACCAGAAACAATTATTTTACCCATAACTCTTCTCTCTAAAGGATTATTATTAACAATTTCATACACGCCTTCTTTATCAAATAAAACTTCTACAGTGTATCTTTCAGCAGGAGCAATAATAAAAGAATTAACAAACTCTTCAGAAACATAACTTCCAATATCGCTACCAATCATTTTAATATCTAGATTACTAAAAGAAATATTCATTGTTCTTGTGTTTGCTACATTGCTTATGAAGAATCTTCCAACATCTCCAGTGTTAACATTCAAAACAAAATCAGATTCACCATTAGTTAGCATTGTTTCTCCAAAACGACCCATTAAAGAATTAGTTATCAAATCTTTATCAAAAGAAGATATTTTATCTCCTTCAATTGAAATGTCATCTAAAATAAGATACTCTTCAAAATTAACAGGATTGTAATAATCACTTTCAATTGGCTCAACAATTATATTTCCATAAAGTCCCAGTTCTTGTTGATAGTCTTCTCTAATATGTGGATGATACCAATAAACTCCTTCATCTTTGAAATTAATTTCATACATAAAAGATTCTCCAGGTAATACTGGATTCTGTGTAACTCCTGGCACTCCATCAAATTCATTCTTTAATCTTATTCCGTGCCAATGAACGGTAGTTTCCATATCTAAATTATTTGTAAATTCAATATAGGCTATTTCACCTTGTTTAACTTTGATTATCGGCCCAGGCATTTGCCCATTGTAGCCCATCATTCTAACCTCTTTCCCATCAATAATATGTTTAACAAATCTAGCATCTAATGAATATACTTCTCCTTCACTAAGTAAAATTTCTTCAGAAGGATTAGATTTTTCAAGACCAACAACACTTGTAGAATAAAATTCGGAATTTATAGGTTCAATAGAATTTTCAGAGTTTCCAAAAAATATAATTAATACAACTACTAATCCTACAATAAATAATCCCCTTTTTTGATTCATATTATCAATCAAGGTAAGGGGTTTATAAAAATTTCCTTAAATTCAGATGATACTTACTTTCTCAACAATAATTTCCTTCACAGGTCTATCTGCACCATCTGTTTCAACACTACCTATCTCAGATAAAACATCTTCACCAGAAACTATTTCTCCAAAGATTGCATGCTTTCCATCTAAGTGTGGAGTCGGAACTAATGTAATAAAGAATTGACTTCCGCCAGTATTTGGTCCAGAGTTAGCCATACTTAATAATCCTTTTTTAGTATGTTTTAGTTCATCAACAAATTCATCTTTAATATCGTATCCTGGTCCGCCTGTTCCCCATCTTGCAGTATTAGATACATCTTTACTTAGTGGATCTCCACCTTGAACCATAAAGTTCTCAATTATTCTGTGAAATCTTTGACCATCATAGAATCCTTCTTCAACTAATTTCTTAAAATTACCTGCAGTTTCAGGAACAAGTTCATCATACAACTCAAATTCCATTACACCCATATTTGTTTCCATTCTTACTTTAGTATTATCCATTTTACATCCTCCAATAAAGATTAATATCAACAATAAAATCATTATTTTCTTCATAATATCTTTCAAGAATAAGAGTTTATAAAAACTTCCAAACACATTTAAAGTTAATATTTAAATAGAAAGGATATCAAAATACTATAAGATGGCTGAAGAAACTCACCAATTAACAAAAAAGGAAAGAAGTATACTAAAACAGAAAAGAAGAGAAGAAAGACAAAGACAAAAAAACGAAGAAAGTATCCAAAGGGAAAAAGCATTATCTAAAAAAAGCATTATCTAAAAAAAGTTTAACTAAAAAAAGTTTAACTAAAAAAATTCTTACTTGGACAATAGTTTTAGCAATTTTAGGGACTATATTATATTTATTCATAACCTCTTCAACAGTGGAAGAAAGAACACCTTTTAGCAAATCTCAAATTCATTGGCATGCAGACCTAAACGTATTTATTTGTGGAGAAGAAATAACTATGCCTCGTCCATCAGCTAATCAACATTTAGGCGGACCATTATTACACACTCACGATGATGGTAGAATCCATGTTGAAGGAACAGTTTGGAATGAAGAAGATATTACATTAACTAAATACATGAAAGTAATTGGTAAGAAATTTACATCTGAAGAGTTATTAGATAAAACTAATGGAGAATTATGTAATGGGGAAGAATCTAACGTAAAACTTTACGTTGATGGTGAGGAAAGCCCAGAACTAGGAAGCTATATCATTAAAGACAAAGAAAGATACGAATTAAGGTTTGAACCTCTTTAGCACATTAAAATGGTGAACTTGCTATTTCCATTAGGGATCACAAATTACATTGTAGGTGGCATTCTGATTGGTTTAGGTGTAAGTATGATATTTTTGCTTACAGGCATACGGGCAGGCGCAAGTAGTTTTTTTAGTTCAACAATTTCATACTTTTCTAATAAAGAGTACTTTCAAAGAAAACTTTACACTACTACTCGCGTATGGAGAATTGTTTTTACACTGGGCCTAATTGTTGGAGCTTTTTTATTCACCATTACTTTCAATAATGGCCAGTTCTTTACAACTAATGTTCAATGGTGGCGTCTTGCTCTTGGCGGTTTTTTAGTTGGTTTTGGTACAAGATTTTCAAGGGGTTGCACTTCAGGACATGGAATATGTGGTCTTGCTTCATTTTCATTATCCTCTTTTTTAGCAGTAATAACTTTTTTAATAATTGCAATTTTTACGGCATTCATTGTTGGTAGCCTAGGAGTAATACCATGAAACCTTTGCAATTAGTATCCATATTTTTGGGTGGCCTTTTGTTTGGCTTTGGACTTGCCTTCAGTGGCATGACTCAACCAGAAATAGTTTTAAGTTTTTTACAATTAAGGGATTTAGGATTATTACTCGTTCTAGGTATGGCCACAGGTATAACTCTAATCACCTACCAACTTGTTAAAAAATCAATAAAAAAACCATTAGTTTCAAAATCGTTTAGTCCTTATCCTTCAATTATTCGTAAAGATGCAATTATAGGGGCAGTAATTTTTGGAATTGGTTGGGGCATTTCAGGCCTATGTCCTGGTTCTGCACTAGCTAGCATAGGTATAGGAAATATGCCTATTTTAATTGGAATAGGTGGCATGTTCCTTGGAGCTTATGTGCAAGGTGCATATTTCTCAAAGAAAACTTCTTAAAATAGTTTTCAGGCAAAGATTAAACAACATATCATAGGAAGTTTTAATAATCTACATTAGATAGCTTAAGCAATGAAATTAAGTATAATCTTAGTATTTTTGCTAATCATTCCATCTACTTTAGCTATCAATTTTCCAGTATTAAATGACTTTATTACAGATCAAGCAAATATTATAGATCCAGAATATGAACAACAAATAACTGCCTTGGCAAAACAGATAGAACAAACAACAACAGTTGAAATTGCAATTGTAACAGTTCAATCATTAGAAGGAATGTCAAAGGAAGAGTATTCAGCTACACTATTTGAAAAGTATGAAATTGGTAAAAAGGATGTTGACAATGGATTATTGGTTCTAGTTGCAATGGACGAAAGAGAATATCGTGTAGATGTAGGTTATGGACTAGAAGGTTTAATCCCCGATGCTTCTAAAGTAACTTTGGGAACAAGAATATTAGAACCTAATTTCAAAGAAGATGAATTCGGAAAGGGAATTTTTGAAATGTTAGTAGCAGTTCAAGGAATTTTAAATGGCGAAGAAGAAGTTCTTTCTAAATATCAATCCAGTTACTTACAATCTACTAGAGGATTTTTCTCATCTTGGATTTATTGGTTTTTTCTAATAAGTATAATTTCGAGTGCATTCAACAAAAAAGGACAAAAAAATAGATTTATGTTCATTCCACTATTCTTACCAGGTCCTAGATGGAACGGTGGTTCAGGCGGATTAGGATCAAGTGGCTTCGGAGGCTTCGGCGGAGGAGGATTTGGTGGCGGCGGTTTCGGAGGAAACTTTTAAAGTTAAGGAGTAATTAAAATGGATATGATAACAGAAATTCAAAAGATATTTGGTGGAAATTTAGTATGTATTGCAGAGTTTGGAAAGGAAGATTCTCAAATAGTAATTATCTTAGATCAAATAGATTCACACACTTTAAACAGTGCAAAGAAAAATTTACAAGATTGTTTTAAAAAAACAAAAAAATTCCCATTATTGTTAACTAAGGAAGAACTCATGGATGGAATGGACGTGTTCCCTTTAGATTTTCTAAATATGAAATTAAATCATAAAATATTATTTGGTGAAGATATTTTAAACAATTTAAAATTTGACAAGAAACACATAAGAAGACAACTAGAATTTGAATTCAGATCAAAATTAATTAACTTAAGGCAAAGTTATTTGGTTGTTAAATCTAATAAGGAATTAAAATTAATCATTGAATCTTCAATTCCAACATTGCTTCCAATGTTAAATGGTCTTTTATTCTTAAAAGGAAAAAAAGTACCTAATAACTTAGAAGACATTTTCAATTTAACAGAAAAAGAATACAAATTAAACATTTCAGCATTAAGTGAAATAAAAAGAAACGGACATTTAGATAAGGAAGAAGCTATTAAGAAGCTAGTAGACTTACTTTCAAAACTAAGTCATATTTTAGATGAAATGAATGTATAACAACATTTAAAAATAACTTAAAGAGATATTAAACATGGCAAAAAAGGGAATGAAGAATTCAACCAAATGGATTATTGGAATAGGTATTTTTATTCTAGTTATTATTTTCTGGTGGGTTGGAATTTACAACAGTTTAATTAGATTAGACGAAAGTGTAGATACCCAATGGGCCCAAGTTGAAAATCAATTCCAAAGAAGAGCCGATTTAATTCCTAACTTAATTGCCACAGTTGAAGGTGCAAGAGACTTTGAAGCAGATACACAAGCTCAAATTGCAGAACTAAGAACAAAAGCAACTGAAATCCAAACTTCTGTAGGAAGTGGATTAAATCCTGCAGCAATGAATGCAATGGGTGGACAAATGGATTCAGTAATTAGTGGATTAAACATTGTAGTTGAAGCTTATCCTGATCTTAAAGCAACTGAAAACTTCCTAGCAATGCAATCACAATTAGAAGGTACAGAAAATAGAGTATCTACTGAAAGAGGAAGATACAATGATGCAGTTAAGGCATTCAATATCAAAATCAAGAGAATACCTAGTAAATGGGTTGCAAACTCCCTTGGTTACACAGAAAAAGAATTCTTTGAATCTGATGCAGGCGCAGAAACAGCTCCAGTTGTTGATTTTAACTAAATCTAGAGTTTGTTTAGTTTATTTTATAGGGATCAAAGTTCTTCCAAATTTTAATCTATAGGCATTTTTGGTTTACAACAATTTTTTAGGGTATTTTGAGAAAGTCTTAAAACTTCAATTTTATAGGAATTATTTATGGAAAGAAGCGAATTATCGGACGTAATCAATTTTGAATTTGGAGAATTAGACGCAGAATTCCATGCAAAACTTTTGGGCGGTCTAGAGGTGAATACTTACTGGTCCAAAACTTTTTCATTGGGATCTAGCTTAAGAAAAGAAACAGGCATAATGAATACTGGACCTTTAATGGCATACATTCGATTATTAATGGCAGAAGGATTAGACATCGGAAAAGGAGATGCAGAATTCGGTTACAAAATGCCAGTTCCAGAAAAAGATGCTTATTCAAGAGAACTTCAAATATTTAGAAGATATGATGTCCCTTTAGAAGAAGCTATCTAGATTCAACTTTTACATCAATTAATCTCAAAAAAGCCACTCCTATGACTTTATAAAGGGTAAATCGAGAACAACCAGATGAAACAAGATCATACATTTGAAAAGTTACTTAGTAACCCTTCATTCAAGAAAGCACTAAAAGAATTAGATTTTCACAGTCCTACGCCTGTACAGCAAGAAACAGTACCTTTAATCGTTAAAGGGCACGATATAATTTGTCAATCTAGCACTGGTTCAGGTAAAACTCTAGGCTTCGCACTTCCAATTGTTGAAACAATCGATCTAAGGGGATCATTACAAGCAGTAGTTCTCGTACCTACAAGAGAATTATGTGAACAAGTATCAGAAGAATTCAAGAAAATAACAAAATACACTAAAATTAACACTCTAGAAGTTTATGGTGGAGTTTCTATTAACAATCAAATAAGAAAAGTACCTCATGCACATATTATTGTTGCAACTCCTGGTCGTCTATGTGACTTAATGAATAGAAAAGTTATAGATTTAAGCACAATCAAAACAGCAGTTTTAGATGAAGCAGATCGTATGCTAGACATGGGATTCATCAAAGACGTTGAATTTATTCTAAAAAAGACTCCTAAAGATAGACAAACTCTAATGTTCTCAGCAACAATTCCAAGAATGATGGAACGTTTAATTAAAAGAAACATGAAGACACCTAAGAGAGTTAACATCAAAGAACATGTAGATACTAAATTACTAAAACAATATTACTACGATGTTCAAACAAGCAAAAGATTCCATTTATTATTACATTTATTAAAAAATGAAACAGAACCTCACGTAATAGTATTCTGTGCAACAAGAAGAATGGTTGATGTAGTTACATTCAACTTAAACAAAAACGGTATGCCTGCAGATGCACTTCACGGCGGTTTAACTCAAAATAAAAGGAAGAAAGTTATCACTGCATTCCATGATAAAGAAACTAAAATTTTAGTTGCAAGTGATATTGCTGCTAGAGGTTTAGATATTAAATTATTAACTCATGTTTACAACTATGATGTTCCTCAAAGTTCTGAAGACTACACCCATAGAGTTGGACGTACTGCACGTGCAGGAGAAGAAGGAACTGCAATTACATTATTATCTGAAAAAGATCATCGTGCATTCCAAGAAGTATTGAATAATCCTAAAATTAAAATCGAAAGATTAGAAACACCTGATTTTGACTTAGTTGAATTTGTACACAAAGTACCTAGAAGTCAAGAAAACAGATCATCTTCAAGAGGCGGATCAAGAGGCGGACCTCGTGGAAGACCCAGAGGTGGATCAAGAGGCGGACCTAGAGGTGGATCCAGAGGACAAGGCGGAAGACCTAGCGGTCCAAGAGCAAGATCAAGTAGTCCTAGAGGTAGATCTAGTACTTCAAAAAGTCCAAGAAAAAGTTCTAGTAGCGGACCAGTTAGAAGGCGTCCATTCTAATCAAATAAATAAGAATATTCTTCATAACCTTTTTCTGTTAATTCATTTTTAGGAATAAACTTCAAAGCTGCAGAATTCATACACCATCTTAATCCATTAGGTTCTGGACCATCATCAAAAACATGGCCTAAATGCGAGTCTCCAACATTACTTCTAACTTCAGTTCTAGGAATAAACAATTTATAGTCTTTCAACGTAACAACATTGTTTTCTTCCAATGGTTTTGTAAAGCTTGGCCATCCAGTTCCACTAACATATTTATCTGTTGAACTAAACAATGGTTCTCCAGAAACAACATCTACGTATATACCTTCTTCTTCATTATCCCAGTACTCATTATCAAAAGATTTTTCAGTTTTATTACCTTTCACAACCCTATATTGCGATGGCGTTAACATTTCCTTTATTTCAGCTTCACTAAGTTTAGTATATTTTTTATCTGTAAGTGTAAATGTATGATTGTTCCAAGTGTTTTCTAAAAATTGATCTCTTCCAGAATTTCCCCTGTAAAAATTATATCTTATTGAACTTTTTTTGTAATAGTTCTGATGGTAATCTTCAGCAGCATAAAAGCTTTCAAATTTAGTTATTTCAACAACAATAGGTTTGTTAAAAATATTGGATTCATTTAATTTTATCTTTGAATCTTCTGCTAGTTTTTTTTGTTCTTCATCATGATAGAATATTGCCGGCCTATATTGTTGACCCCTATCTACAAATTGCCCATTTGTATCGGTTGGATCTACATGTGTCCAAAAGACTTCCAATAAATCACTGTAAGATATAATTTCTGGATTAAATTTAACTTGCACTGCTTCAGTATGTCCAGTTATCCCAGAAGAAACTTCTTTGTAAGAAGGATCTATTTCTGAACCACCACTAAATCCAGATATAACTTCTAAAACCCCTTCTTGTTTTTCGAAATCAGATTCAGTGCACCAAAAGCATCCGCCTGCAAATGTGGCTATTTGATAGTCTTCAGTATCATAATTTTCTTCAATTTCCATTTTCTCACAACCAATAATAAATAATGTAAGTATGGATAGTAATATTATTTTTTTCATCAATTTCACCAGAATATGAATAACTATTGTTAATTTAAAATATAAAGCTTTCCTTTAATTAGGCTGCAGAATGCTGCCCATCCATAGGCTCAGTTCCAATTTTTCCAGAGAAGAAAATTTTCAACTCATTAAGGCCATTAGACACATTTTTAGATATTCTTGATTCAGTTATGCCTTGAAGTTTAGAAATTTCTCTCAAAGTCATATTTTCTATATAGCGGAGATGTATTGCTTCAAAAGTATTGGGTGTTAACCTTTCTTCCATAAATTTGTAAGTCATTTCAGAAAATTCATGTTGGATTGCAATTGCAGAAGGGTCATCAGAAAAACCCAAAACAGTATCCAAACTGCTATTTGATCCGAGCGGGGGCCTAGATAAAGAAACAAGTCTTCCTTCATCTAACATTAAAGTTGTTAGTATTGATTTTCTAGTTTTTCCTGTTAGTTCAATAAGTTCTCCGATAGTAAATCTTTTCTTTCCATGGACAGTTTCATAAAAACCTTGAGCTTCACGAAGTTTTGTTATTCTTCTTCTTTGGGTTCTACCTAAATGGTCTATTCTTCTTAATCCATCTTCAATAGCACCCTTAACTCTAAACCCTAAATATCTTTCAAAACTAAGACCTTTAGTTTCATCATAGTTCTTAACTGCACTTGAAATTAAGCATTCACATCCATCTTGAAAAAATTCCTTTCTATCAAAATTTTTGCTGTGACGATATACTTGTTTTGTAATTTGTCCAATAATTGGATATGATCTATCACAAATTTCATCAAGAACTCCAGAATCTTTATTTAGTTGGTAACCAAGTACTAATTTGTCTAAATCATTACTTCCTTTACGAATCATTACACTTAATTTAGAATTTTTCTAGTTTAAATCATTTTTCATAACAAAATTTATATGCTTGCTTAACTACTAATATACTATGGCTATAAGAGGAATACAAAACGAAGATTTTGAAAAACTTGTAAGATTATACAAATCTTTCTTCAATACACATAATATATTTCAAAAATCAGAAAAAGAAATTATTGATTATTTAAAAGAGCAATCTGAAGAAAATGCATTAATTGTTTATGATGAAACAAATTCTATTGTAGGTGCATTATTTTTAGTAAACTTTGGACAAAATGAAAACGGTTCCCATAAGTTGTGGAAGTTTAGACATTTCGCATTCCAAACAAAAGAGGTAGCACAAGATCTTTTAGAAGAAGCAGAAAAAATTGTTAAGAATTCTTCAGAAACATCTAAAATAGAATTAACGCTTGCTGAATCAGAAAAAGAAATTGAATTTTACAAATCTAATAAATATATTTTAGAAGGAACCCTTTCCAACCATTATAGGCCAGCGGAAGCTTGCTTCATCCTTTCTAAATGCTTTTCATAGTTTTTAGAACCAGGGCTAAATCCATATAACTTGCTTAATGAATTTATACCTGCATAACTAAGGCCGCTAGAAAGTATTGGAAAAAAAACTATTCCAGATTTTTTCTTGTTAAGATCCGATCTTCCATTTCTAAGATTATTAGCAACTTCTGCACTTTTAACAAGGTCATCTCCAGTCTTAACAAATCCTTTTTCAGCCAATTTAGGTAAAACAAATCCTCCAAAATAACTGGAGTCATCACAATTAACATAGATTTTTCCCATAAGATCTATTAGTCCACGACCACAACTAGAAAATTCATCTTCACCGATTTCTGCAATCATCATAGAATTAACAATGTCTATCAAGAAGTCACCATGGTTTACTTCTGTAGGTTCCCAAAAGTTACGTTTGTGCCTATTTCCATCTTTTAACCGAAAATCTCTTTTTTCGGCAAAATATTTCGCTAGATCGTTTAATGAATTAGATAATTCTGTCTTCGAGGAAAGGGGTTCTCTTGCAACCATATGCACTCTTCCTTGTAAATCATTTAGGGCATATGTCTTATCAGTTATTCTTGTCATTTTTTTTAAAATCTCTAAACATCAAAACAAAAATAGCTCATTATAAATCTTCCTCACACTTCCTTTTAAATGTTATAAACAAGTTTATTCAATAACGAAAATGTTTAAAAACAATAAACAGTTTAAATAAATCACGAAGTGATTACTTGATGACAATAAGAGAAACATTAAAACAAACAAGTTTACCTTTAATTTTAGCTGGTTTAATGGGTAGCTGTTCTACAGTTAAACCACAAGAAACAATTGATTTTGCACAAATTACAGATTCATCAATTCCTACAGCTATAAGAGATACATATAATTTTATTACACTTAATGCAAATAGGAGTAGTAGAAATCCTTCTACTTTTTCATATGGCGCAAATTTTAGTTTAGATGGAAAAAACTATGATGTCTTAGCACAAAGAAATTCTAATGGAAGGTCTTTGAGAGTAACAACTTCAAATAAACCTCATAAATTCATATTGATTGACGGGTATGGAGGGAAACCATTAGATGGTATTACTGATTATGCAGGATTAAAACATACAACTGAGAAAGGTCACTCGGTAGATTCAGAATTTAAATTTCCAGAAGATTTCCAATCAAGTTTTGATTTCAAATGTACAAAAATTAGTTCAGCATTAAGAAATCCTCAAATTGATGTCACATATTCTTCAACAAACTAATTCAAACTCTTTTTTATCAAACAATTCACCATTAATTATTATTTCTAAAAGATGTTTACCTTTGTGGTGTTTTCTAGTAGTCATTTCTTTAAATGAATGTTTTTTATTATAATCTAACATTTCATTTTTCTTAGCATCTACAATTCTCAATTTGAAAACTTTATCTTTAGTCTTACCATTAGCCTTCATATAATGTACTGCATAATCTATCATTAATTTTTGTTCAATATTTGATTTAAACGAAACTTTAAAATTAAAACTTTCTCCCATATTAACTGACTCTTGAGATAACTCCAATTTAACATCCGATACATCCGGTTTCAAATAACCCATTAACTCTAAAGCATCTTTATTACCTCTTTTGAATAATGTTCTTAAAGAGTGCCTAATCAACCACATTCTATCCTTAGAAGCACCTTTAATCCATCTTTTCAGTGTCTTAACAACAACCTCGGGATTGTCCTTAGAGATATCATTCAAATTATTTGCAACAGATCTTCTAACATAAAGTTCATCATCATCTTTCAATTCTTCCAACAATGGAATTATTGGGGAAGGATCTTTCACAAACATTCTAATTGGTGACTCAAGAGGTAACCTTGGTCTAGTTCCTTCACTAACCAATCTTCTAACATGTGCATTTTCATCTTTAGTCCATTTTTTTAATAATTTCAAACTCTTTTCTGGATAATTTTCAATAAATCTTCTAATTGGTCCTTCAGAAGTACACCTCATTGTCATTTCATACAATGCATTCATAGATACCTCAAAGTTATCCATTCCTAATCTTTCAATTACATATGTCTGAGGTACAACAATAAAACAATCATAGTCTCCCCAATCATCTTTTTCAAGTTTATCATTTAATGAAGCAAGTAATATTTTAACCAACTCTTCAAAATTATTTGGTAAGAATTCAATTAATGCATCTTGAATTAATCTACTTCTATCTCCAAAACTTAAAGATTCTAATTTAGAATTTATTCTATTAACAAAGCCTTCTTTATCCAACTTAGAATAATTAGATTTAATTCTTTTACCTAGATTTTCAACACCTTTTTTATTAAAAATATCTCTTAATTGAAATTGTTCTGCCATATTAACTAAAAAAATCCTAGATATAAATAACTTTTCTATATCATAAAGTATTTAAACATAAAAACAAGTAAATTTTACAATAAAAGGGGTAAAATGATACAAATTAATATTACAAATAAGGCAGTATTCACATTAATTTTAATTTTAACATTATTAACAACAGGTATAGTGGTTCTAGCTTACAATTCAGGTGGACCTCCTTCTACATTTGGACATAGTTCTGAAGAATTAGAAGTTACAATTGAAGGTGCTGCCTACACTATACAAGAAGCAATAGATCAAGATTTAATTGCAAGTAAAATTTCTATCGAAGGTGCTAATTACAAGGTTCAAGATGCATTTGACCAAGACTTACTAGGTATTAAGGAGTGCAGAGTTTGTTTCAAGGGCGCCAATAGTAATGTTAATGGGCAATGTATGGGTGATAGGAACTCTTGTAGTGAATGGAGCAAAAATCCCGGATGGACCCAAACTTACACTGACGACACTGATGACAGTGGTGGCGGATGTAGTATGAGATGGCAAGTAGAATGTAGATAATTATTCTTACTAATTAGTGATAACAAAAGGAAACTCTTTTAAAAGATTTTTTACAACTGGAGTTATGACTCCTTACGATCTAAAATTTATAACTTCCGAAGAATCCTATCACTTAGAATTAGATGATGGCAGATGGTGCAGAAAACTAAGGCCAGACCATAAAGATTGCGGTTTGGATGTAGTAGATTCTAAGGGTAATGACAAATCTGCAATTTACATTGGCTCAATAAATCCAGACTTAAGTAGTTCATATTGTACAGAAAATGGGTGGTCCAAAGATAAATTAAAAAGAGAGATTGCTTTGGGAATTGTTTCTGGCCTTACAAATGTATTTCTTGAAGATTATTTTCCATTGGGGGCTATTTGCCTTCCTGGAGTTGTAGTTTCTGACGAATTAGGTAGATTAAATTTTTCAGATAGTTCTTTTAAAAAGAATTTAGAAGTACGTGTTGGAAGTAAGATAACAGAAGTATTCTAAGAAAATTTACAAAGATTTTTAAATCAAATCTCTACAAGATAGTATCATTGCGGTGGTAGTATAGTGGTTAGTATCCAGCGTTGCCAACGCTGGGACTCGGGTTCGAACCCCGGCCGCCGCAGATTATTATATTTCTTATGCATAGTGCACTAAATCGTTTAAATGGACAAGATATATTTGTCCTGGGAGCACAAAATGCCAGAAGAAGACATATACGGAAGTAAAAAACGGTACAAAATATTCATGTCGAATATTGATGACCTAACAGGGTTAACATCCAAGATTGCTAAGTACTACTGTAAGAACAAAGTTAATCTGCAATATTTTAGACAGTTTGGCAAAATCTTTGATAGCAGAGATACAAGTTATATTAGAAGATTAAGACTTCTTGGAACCTTAAGGATGATAACTTTTGCAACAACAAAAGATTTGAAAGATTGTGAAAGAGAAGACATTAATGAAATTGTGGCTTTTAGTCACACAATGAATAAGAGTCCAAAGACTAAATCGGATTTTATCAGAGATACTAAATTTATGTGGAAACAGTTATTTCCTGAGAGAGATGAACGTGGTAGAATTGATGAAATGATTACACCTTACCAGGTAAGGCATTTGTCTCCAAGGATTGACAAAAGTAGGGAAGTAAGAAGGAACGACAAGTTAACTTTCCCAGAGTATGAAAGAATAGTAGAATACTTCAGTAATGATCCTAAACTACAAGCATATATCACATTATCTGTAGAGTCATTAACAAGACCACAGGAATTGTGCTTCACTAAAATATCTGACGTAGAAATTAATGAAGACTACGCAAAGATTTGGATTAGTTCACATGGTAAGGAAGGTGTCAAATTTTTACAATGCATAGACTCATTTCCATATTTTATTAAGTGGTATTCTCAACACCCATTCAAAGGAGATAAAGATTCATATTTGTTTTTTTCAAATGGGGTCAAAGATAGACCAATGACTCCTGACAATATGAATAAAAAATTAAGATTTGCTTGTAAGAAATTAAACATTGAAAAAAAGATAACTCCTTATTCTCTAAAAAGAAATGGCGTAACATTCAGTAGACTTAAGGGAGATTCAGATGTAGACATTCAACATAGAGCTGGTTGGACTTCAACAAAACAATTACAAACTTATGATATGTCTGG
>JABHVN010000033.1 GCA_018658265.1 Candidatus Woesearchaeota archaeon
AACTAACTCATCTTGATTTTTAGGAGTTTCAATATCTGGAATAGATTCTCCTAGTTCATGTATTTTATCTAAAATTCTAACTTCTTCTTGAGGAAGAGAAACACGATATTTATTTCCAAACTTTCCAATTCTATCTAGTTCGTTCAAGATTTCTTCACTTTCCATTAATATTTCTTCATTCATTGTTGTACCTATTTTCTCTTAAATTCTATAACCTTTTTGATGGAGATAGCATTGAAGTTATACTATCGGCAGATCTAACTAATTCACCTTGATGATATAATTTATTAAGTTCATTAGCAATATCTTGACTTCTTTTTCGGCCATTGTTTCTTCCACCAGCATACGTAAATTCTGGTTGCTGTGCAAGATGGTGGGCATAATCTAATTCATCAATAGCGCAATATATTCCATTACCTAAATGATCTCCTTGTTTTTTCAAATTAACTCTTTTTTTTCGTTCAATCCCAAGGGATTCTCTGATTCTACTCAATAAATCAATTACTTTACCACTTGTTCTAACTAATTCACCTTGATGATACGACTTATTAAGTTCATTAGCAATTTGTTTAGTTTTAGCTCGTGTTTTGCCAGATTTAAACTCTGGTTGCTGTGCAAGATGGTAGGCATAATCCGTTTCAGCAATAGCGCAATATATTTCATTACCTAAATGATCTCCTTGTTTTTTCCACAAGTTCTGGGTTTGTGGAATAAACCCATTAGCTTTTTTATGTTCAAGCAGCATAGTAGTAATTGTGTCTGGCGTTCTAACTAATTCACCTTGATGATACGACTTATTAAGTTCATTAGCAATTTGTTTAACCTTGTTTCTTTTCATTTTACCCTTTTCTTGAAATTCTGGTTGTTGTGCAAGATGATGTGCATAATCTAATTCATCAATAGCGCAATATATTTCATTACCTAAATGATCTCCTTGTTTTTTCCAAGGTGTTTGACCCCTACTAACTACACTTTTAATTGCATCTTCTGTTCTTTTTTCAGAAGTTCTTCCAAATACGCCAGTTTTTTCTCTTAAAGTTTTGAAACCAAATTCAACCATATGTTCTAAAGCCAATTGAGATCTTTCTTCAGAATCAGGAATAAGTCCCTCATATTCACTTAATCCGAAGCCACCTTCATAACCAGAAAGTGCTTTTAAAACACCTACACGTGTAACTGAATTAGAATGCCCATATTTAGATTTCAAATCCAACATTTCGGCGATTTTTTCTTGAGTATTCCCTCTTTTGTACAAATCTGCTATTTCTGGATGCTCTTCTACTAAAATTCTGCCAAAATCGATGCTCCTCTTAATTGCAGCACACTGTCTTTGAGAAAGGTTTCTACCATCGCTATTATTTGATTCTAAATTGGTCATTGTTGTTCCTTCTTAGTGACTATAACCTATAGGTTACAGTATATAAGTCTTTCTAAAGTATCTTAAAAAGTCGTTTCTTGAGAATCCTATAACCTTTTTGAGTCCTTTTACTAGAAAGAACATCTTTTCTAGAAATTATCTTAAATTTAACAAATTTCACATTTTTTGGAAATTGATCCATTGTAAAATCCACTTCTTTTCCATTATCTAACCTATTCCAATAATGATCCCATTTAGGATTTCCCTTAACATTGGAATAAAGAATATCTCCTCCAAAGTAATCATTAACAATCAATGAAACAACTCTGCAATGCCCAGCAGAATCTGGCAGAGATTTATCATCCCAGAGAAATTTATAATGACAGGATTCCCTACAATAAGACTTCTTAATTGCTTTTTCCAATTGTTTTAATGAAATTGACATAACTTAAACAAACTAAACTTACTTATTAAATTGAACGTTTCTTAAACTTAGAAATATGTTCTTCAATCTGTTTCCTTAGATTAGGATATACATATTTTTTCTGAAATTCATACCAAGAAGTATCTGAGAGTTCTTGAGCTTCCTTAGAATATCCTTTAGAATTATCTTGAACTTCTAATTGAATTAACTCTTTGCCATTAAGTTCAAAACGATTCAAAAATTTATCTTTAATATGTTCACGAACAGCCACAATAACATCTGCCCAATCAACTTTCTCTTGAGTTAGAGGGTTGGCTCCATCAGCTTTAACTCCACCATAATCAGTAGAATATCCTTTTTCTTTCAAATACTCGGCCAAATATTTACTTCTATTTTGCCCTTGAGTGCAAACAAATAAAATATTCATAAAAAAATAGATTCAATCAACAATATAAAATTAACCATTAACAAATTAATTTAATTCTGAAACACTTATATATTATTTTAATTATTCTATTTTATGAATAAAGCGCACTATAACACCTGGGAAAAATATATAGATAAAAAGTTCCTATATAGGGTAGTTTCTGATGAGTATATTCCTTCAATAAAAAAAATAGGGTTAGATAATAACAAAAATCCTTTCAAAGATAAAAAGAAAGATATCTTTAAACTATTCAAAATAGTTCTTAACCTCAAAAAAAGAGGATTCATAATGATGAGATGGTGGGGAAAGCCAGTTGATCAAGAAATCGTCATTAATTGCACCAAAAAGGATCTAAAATCCAATTACATAGATTTTACACCCGATTATAAAAAAACAATTGATTATTATCTGAAATTAAAGGGAGGGGCATTAGTAAATACAATTTTGATATTTACAGATGAACTTTTAGTAAAAAAACCACAACTAAAGGAAGATGAATGGGTATTAATAAAAAAATTGAATAAATGGTCTAAAAAGAAAAACCAGTATACTAATAAAATTATAAAAATAAAAGCATCCTCTAAATACTTAGAAAAGGCGGAATTTCAAGAATTGGGCAAGAAAAAGTATTCTCCCTCCCCATTTGGAAGTTTTGAAAATTTTGAAAAAGCAATCAAAAAAAATAAATTAAAGTATTATTTACCTTTTTTGAAGAATAAGAAACTATTTTACCTAAGGGTCAAAAATAAGATACATTCAAAGGAATTAAGCATTACGCCAAAAAATAATTAAAACAATGAAACTAACAAAAAAAGAAATAAATCAAATATCTGAATTCTACAATTTAGGAGACATAAAAAATATCAAAACTGTTTCTGGAGGATGGGTTAATCACAATTTCAGTTTTATAACATCTAAAGGAAGTTTCATTATAAG
>JABHVN010000034.1 GCA_018658265.1 Candidatus Woesearchaeota archaeon
TAAGATATCTTTGATTGTCAACCTTTGTTTCTGAAGACTTTTCTCTAATAACCATCTTTGTTGGACTTTTTCCGAGTCCAGAAGATACGTCAAATAATACTCTTGCTTCAACTTCAATAATTAATTCATCTGGAACGTTTGACTCTTTTGCAATTCTTGCAATAGGGATTTGTAAATAACCCATGTTATCATAAGTTAGTGTTTGAGTTCTATCTCTAAAGTATCTAGGCTTCCCTATTCTAACAGGTAAACCTTCTGGCACAGTTACTACATTGTAAGATAGAATGTCTACATCATGAATTTTAGGAATAGTTATTGATGGATTGCTAGGTGTTCCTGAAAGTATGGCATATACTACTGCCCCTTGATCTTCTAGTATGCCTGTTCTTAGAATCGCCGGTTGATATTCTTTAACATTGATGATTATGTCTTCTCCAATAATATCTGAAACTGTAGGCGAGGTTGTAACTCTTCTTTCTATTTCATCTCCAATGTTTCTTGATTGATCTCCTAAGTTTGTTTTTGCAAATTGTGCAGACGCTACAGGAAGAGTTAACACTAGGAACATCATAAACATTGAAGCTAGTTTTTTATTTCTCATTTTATTCAAAAGTTGGATTCCTCATATTTTTACTAAATTGTCCTTGACTTGTATAAACATTATTTAACTCTTCAAAGGTATTTGGTGTTTTTCCCCTATAAGTATACAATGTTATTTTGTTGGAGGTTGCTAATACCCTTCTATCTGCATTCCAAGTTGTTGATCCTCCACCTGCGACAACTGCTTCTAATTCCATTGGATCAATTGTTTGTTGAGTACACTTTGTTTCTGTTAAACCAACTATTCCACCAATACCTCTTTTTGGAACTTCTGAACATATCTCTATCTCTCTTTCTGGGAAATTAAATCCGCCATCAGTTTCTACCATTAAGGTTGCAGTGATATGGTAATTTCCTGCAATTAGTTTTAACTTTTCAGTTGAAGGATAATAGTATGTTGTGAAAAACTCTTGATCTTCATTTTCAAATTGGAAGAGTATGCTTTCAGTTCCATAAGGAGTTCTTAATGTTCCTTCATCATCAACTATGATTTCTACAGGTAACTCGTAATACGCTTCTAGAGGTATATTTACCAGTCCTTCTTGATTAGTATCTACTTCAAAGCTAGAAGGGTGGTAACCATTCTTAGATGCAGTCATCTTTCCGCCAAGACATTGTGGAAATTGTGTGGTTAATGAATAAGTATTACCTTCTCTTCTTGTTATTCCCGCTTCACATTCAGTAAATACACATTGTAATGAAATGTCTGCACCATCCAATGCAACTGTTGAACCATCTGCTGCAACTCCTAATGCAGTAACTTTCAAAGTAGTATCTTTTCTTTCACATATTTGTTGTTCTTCTTCGAATTGTGGAACTAGGAATTTGTTTTTCTTAGCTTGATTATTATCTACTACTGCAACAAATGGAAATTGGAACACATAATCATCTTCTGTTAATGTTGCTAATACTGGGAATTTTAAATCGTAAACGAAATGATAGTCATTTAGACAGAACAGAGGTAGTAAAAATCTAGCAGCTTCGTTTTCTGAGGTAAATGGTTTACCTCGAAGTATTTCTGAATCAGTACCAATCACATCCACCATTAATGGCCAGGATGGAGAAGACATTAAACTAACTGTAAGGTCTTTTTCATTTTTCTTGAAAACTTCATGAATTAGTTGTTCATCTTTCCTATCTTTAATCACAAAGTCTGTTCCTTCAATCTTTAATGTAGGAATATTTAGTGCTAGTATAGATTTTAGATCTTGAACTACTTGAGATTTTAACCAAGTTCTAGGAGTGCATTCAAAGTCTACTCCCGAGAATGGAATTTCATCATAAACTACCATTGTTTCAATTGTGAAATTTTCTACAAAACCTGTTCTAGCTTCGTATTCGAATAGTTCTAATGATCTAGCATAAAGCTTACCTAGAGGCACATTGGAGATTGTTTTGAATTTTGAGAAAGTTTGTGAAGATTCTTTATAGTTGATGTTTAGAGTCATTTCAACATCTGCAATCACTGCTTCATTTCCAATTTCAATTGCTACTTTTGGAGCGGTGAATTCTATATTATATCCTTCGCTCTTGAACAAAGTGTAGTCATTCAGACAAGAAACTACTTCGGATTCTACGAAGTTAGATAACTCTGTCTCCATTTCTTGTTTAGAAGGGATTTGTGTTTTTTCTAAATTATTAGGAGTTAAAAATGACCAATAAGGAATAGACAGTCCTTCGCTTCCAAAAATGTTTAGACTGTTAGTCATAGGATTATATGCAGTAGGTGGAAAATCTCCTGCTGGAATTGTTAGATGTCCACCTTTTAATCCTATTTCATAAGTTCCATCATCTAATGATTCCTGTAAACAGTCTTTAGTGAAAGACTTTACTTTTTCAATTTGACTTATTGTTGGTTGTTCTGCTAACGTATCTTTTGTTAATGAGTTGAAGATCTGTTCTCTGAAGTATACTCCTGTAAATATCATAGAGACTATTACTATTCCTGCAATAATGAATGCAGTGGCTTGTGCTTTTTTATTCATTTTAAGAGAACTAATTTTGATCCCCCCAATTTTTTAATACTAAGAACTTTCTTTTGTTCTAAAGAAGCGACTAAATCTGAAACTGTAGTGTTTTGTATCTTGAAGTGTTTAGCAATCATGCTAAAATTAACTAAACCTTTTTTCTTGATGAATGTGATTAGTTCTTTTTCCGTTGGAAACACTCTTTAAAACCTCTTTTTAATCTAAAAAGGTTAAATAAGCCTTTTTTTAGTTTTAAAAGCCTTTTAACTCTCTAAATATGTTAAGAATTTATATATAAATGTTTGTATAACTATCGCATAAAAGTGTAACTAAAAGAAAGAGGTTATAATCCAAAAAGCATTAAAATAAACCATACAAAATTGAGTAAACCTACTATCAAAATGTATTTCTCATATATTTTTTTGATACGATAATCTTTTGTTTTTGGCTTGTTCCTATCAAAAACTAAATATAAAATTAATGTGATTCCCCATAACACTAGGTTTAATGAAACGATGAAGCCTAAAATTGCTAGCCAGTAAATCCACTTGTATTTACTCAAATTCCATTCTGCGTCAATACCTTTTTTCATAAAAATTATAATGCAACTAGATATTTAAGGATTATTACTGACTCATTCTTAAGAATTCTAAGATCTCTTTAACAGATTCTTCTACTTCCTTACCTGTATCGAACTTGGTAACTTTGTTTCCAAATAAATCTAAAACTGGTTCAGTTTGTTTTTTGTAAACTTTTAACCTATCTCTGATAACTTCTTCCTTATCGTCTTCCCTTTGTATTAAATCGTCAGAACAATGGTCGCATTTGTTTTCCACTTTGGGTTGTTGCCCCTTTAGATTGTAAATATGTTTACAACCTTGACACATTAATCTATTTCCTAAACGATCTACCAAAGTATCTTCATGGCAATCAAAAAATAAAACATGATCTGGAGAATCCATCCCTTTTGCTTGTTCAACGGTTCTTGGGAATCCATCTAAGATACATCCAACTTTGCAATCGTCTTCTTCCAATCTTTTTTTCAATAATTTAATTGTTAAAGAATCTGGAACTAAGTTACCTTGTTCTGTAAATGATTTAATTTCTACAGCATGTTCTGTA
>JABHVN010000035.1 GCA_018658265.1 Candidatus Woesearchaeota archaeon
TATTATTCTTAGTGCCTTTAGTTTCAGCACAAAGTTTACAAATTGGTTTAATCAATCAAGACCCAGATCCAGTTACTGCAGGTGACGTAGTTAAAGTTAGATTCAAAGTTGAAAACTTATGGGAAACAACAACAGAACCAGTAATTTTAGAAATTCTTCCTCAATATCCATTTACACTTTATTCTGGAGATAAAGCAAAAAATTTAGGAATTTTACACGGAAGACAAACAGGTGTAACTGCACCAATCATAGATTTTAGATTAAAAGTTGATGAAGCAGCAGTTGATGGAGATAACCAAATTGGAATTAAAGTTAGTGTTGGAGAGACAGTTTGGATTTACGAAGATGATTATTTCATAGAAGTTGAAAACGAGGAAATTAGATTAAGAAATTATGTTAGAAGTAGTAATCTAATTGTTCCAGAATCAAAAGGGACAGTCTCAATTGAATTTGCAAATGCAGGTGGGTACGATTTAGAGTTTTTCGAAGTATGGGTCCTACCTTCAGATGACTATAAATTACTCTCAACAAGCAATTATGTTTACATAGGAGATATCGATTCGGACGATACAGAAAGTGAAGAATTCCAAATTTATGTTCCTGAAGATGTTAGAGAAGTAAATATTCCGATCAAAGTTGCATATGAAGTTAATGATTTCGCCTATGTTTCAGAAGAAACTTTAACACTCCAATTACTTAATTCAAAAGAAGCAAAAAGTATTGGTTTGATTAAATCTAACACTGGAATGAGTGTTTTCTGGGGAATAATAATCGGTCTTGCACTTCTATATGCTTATAGAAGATACAAGAAGCGATGAAAGGAAATTATTTAAGAGTTGTATATTCTTCTATCAAACAGAAGAAATTAAGAAGCTGGTTAACACTAATTGGTATTCTAATTGGTATTGCAGCAGTTATTTCTTTAATGACTTTAGGGGATGGACTAAAAACTGCAGTTACTTCCCAATTTGATTTTCTAAATCCTGATATTTTGGCAGTAAGGGCAGAAGGTATTAGTGCAGGTCCGCCAGGTACAGGAGTTACAAGACCTTTACAAAAACATTATGTAGATGATATTGGAAAAATCAAAGGTACAGATACTGTTATGGGGAGAATAATAGAGGAAGTTCAATTAAGATTTAATGGGCATAGTGATTTTACATACTTGGGAAGCAAACCTTCATACTTAGATGAAGACGATTTCTTAAAACTTGTAGAATCCAAATTAGATAAAGGTTCATTAATCAATCCAAGCGACAATTCAAAAATTATAATCGGAAGTAGTTTTACAAAATCAGATATTTTTGGAATGCCTGTTAAATTAAGAGATCAAATAATAATAAACGACAAAAAGTTCAAGGTAAAAGGAATTTTAGAGAAAAAAGGAAGTTTCATTATAGATCGCACAATGACCATTAATGAAGAAGTTATGCGAGATATGTTCGACATTCCAGATAGATATGATGGAATTGTAGTTAAAATTGAAAAGGGTGCAGACATCGGATTAGTAAAAGAAAGGATTGAAGATTATCTTCGTGATGAACGTGATGTCAAAGAAGGAGATGAAGACTTTTCAGTAGAATCTCCAGAAGAGGCAATTAAATCTTCAGAAAGTGCATTATTCGGAGTTCAAATTTTCGTATATTTAATTGCTGCAATTTCTATTCTAGTTGGAGGAATTGGAATTTCAAACACAATGTATACTTCAATTTTAGAAAGGACAAAAGAAATCGGAATTATGAAATCCATAGGTGCAAAAAACTCACAAATACTTTATTTGTTCTTATTTGAATCCGGACTTCTAGGTCTAACTGGGGGTTTCTTGGGAATGATCATAGGTATTGGTTCTGCAATGGGCCTTGCATCTGTAGCAAACAACATGATGGGAGAAGGAACGATAAAATTAACAATTTCATTCACATTAATATTCCTAACATTATTATTTTCATTCCTAATAGGAATTATATCTGGAATAATACCTGCAATAAGGGCATCAAAATTAAAACCAATTGATGCGTTGAGGCATACAAAATGATAAATAAACAATTAATAAAAACCTCAATTATAAATGTCATAAAAAGAAGAGCAAGATCTTTATTAACAATTTTATCAGTTTTAATTGGTGTTAATTCAATATTTGTTCTAATTAGTTTTGGTCAAGGTTTAGTTGGTTATGTTGATGATTTATCTCAGGAAATGGGAAATGATAAATTAATAGTTCAATCAAAGGGGTTCGGAATAGGTACTTCAATTGAAAATAATGTAATGTTCCGGGATAAGGATGTTAATTTTTTAGAAGATTCTTTCGGTGTTGATGAAGCCGTAGGTTTATATTTCCAAGCTGCACCAATCGAAATTGAAGAAAAAAGAAAATATGTTTTCATAGCCGGTTCAAATATAAAAGAAAATAAAAAAATAATAGAAGAAATTTACAACTTAGAATTATTTACTGGTAGTGATTTAGATGGTAGTGAAAAAGATGATGCAGTTTTAGGTTATAATTATTTATTAGACGATGACACATTTCCAAATCCATTAGAAGTTAGAGATAAAGTATTAATTAATGGGGTTGAAGTAAAGGTAAAGGGCTTCTATGAGGCTGTAGGAAACCCTGCAGACGATTATAATGTGTACATGACAAAAGAAGGATTTGAAGATATTTTCAATCCAAAAAGTTATCAGATGATTTTAGTTAGGTCTTCAGAAGGATTTGACCCTTCCAAATTAGCGGAAAAATTAACAGAAGGTCTACGAGAAGACCGTGGACAAAGTAGGGGTAATGAAGATTTCCATATTCAAACTTTTGAACAGGCTATCGCCTCTTTTTCAACGATACTAGTTACGATTAATGTAGTTTTAATTTTGATTGCATTCATTTCATTAATTGTTGCAGGAGTTAATATTGCAAATACCATGTATGCTTCAGTTTTAGAAAGGACAAAAGACATTGGAGTTATGAAAGCAATTGGTGCAAGAAATTCAAATATACTTTTAATGTTCGCATTAGAGTCAGGATTATTATCTTTAATTGGGGGAATTTTCGCAGTTATACTTGGAACGATAATTTCTATTTTTGCAGGTACACTTGTTGAATCTGCAGGATTTGGATTTTTACAACCGGCACTTCCTATTGGACTTTATGCTGGATGTTTATTTTTCTCGTTATTCATAGGAATTGTTTCTGGAATAATGCCCGCATACAGAGCTTCAAAAATGAAACCTGTTGATGCATTGAGATATGAATAATCTTTTATACCAAAATTAACAGATTTTTATGCCCGGCAGTGTGGTCAATACGACTAGGTTTTGCCTTGTGTGAATATTGAAGTTAATGTCGGGCAAAACTATATCACAGTAAACTTTATAAACCTAAAATCGGCTTTTTCTTCCACAACATTCAGTGTGGGAATGTAATACAACGCGGCGACTAGAA
>JABHVN010000036.1 GCA_018658265.1 Candidatus Woesearchaeota archaeon
TACACCCTGCTGATTTGAAGAGTGGTGTAGCCGCTGAATTAAATAAAATTTTAGAACCTTTGAGGAAGGCCTATGAAGCCGATGAGAAAATTCAGTTTACAACTAGTCTTGCTTATCCAAAGAAGTAACTTTTCTAACATAAGTTACAAATGAATGATCATATTTTTTCTGTCTGAATACTTCTTCCCATATTTCTAAATCTATTTCTGGAAATTTATTTTTACCTTCAACTTCTTTGTGAAGTTCCGTGATTTCTAAACGATTTACTAACGGCAGAGCTGCATTAATTGTAGATCTTCCGCCTGCAATAAAAACCCTATCATCGATAAATCTTGCATATTCTAAAGCTTCGTCAATTGTTGGGAAAACTGGTACCCTAAAAGGAACCATGTTATGTTCACTTGCAAAATAATGTGGAGTTGTATTCTCTTCGGAAACATCTATATCTTTTGACCAAGGATTCAATGTTGAAGAAATTATGATATTTGTTCTTGCAGGGATTATTGAATTGTGACGCTCTAGTAAGCCCCTAAATGTAGTTCCTCCCATAATCACCGGGTGATCTACTCTGCTGTCTCTATACCCTCTTGCATCATCTCTGAAGAACCTTAATATTTCTCCATTTTGTTCTATAGTATTATCTAATGAACTGTATGCTGAAACTAATACTTTTTTTAGATGTGTCATACTGCAACTTCAAATTTAATTGAAGGATGTTTTTCATATCCAACTACTTTTGAATCTTCATAAGTCCAATCAAAAATTGAAGTAAAATTATCTGTTTCTATTGAAGGCGGATCGAAAGGTTTTCTACTAAGCTGAGTAGTTAATCCCTCTAAATGATTTTCATAAATATGTGTATCCATTAATGCCCCTGTAAGTTTGCCCTCTTCCAATCCAGATTCTTTAGCAAGTAAATGTAAAAGTAATCCATATGATGCTACATTGTAAGGTAAACCTAATGCAGTGTCTACAGATCTTTGATTCCATTGCAAATTTAATTTACCATCAATAACTGTTACTTGGAAACCATAGTGGCATGCGGGAAGCGCCATTTTATCTATGTCAGCAGGATTCCATGCAGAAACAAGCATTCTCCTATCTTCAGGTTTTTCACTTAAAGTGTTGACTAAGTTTTCTAATTGATCTATTCCTTTTCCAGTGTAATCTTTATCATATCCCCTATAATCTGCACCAAAATGTCTCCATTGAAAACCATAAACTGGGCCGAGATCTCTCTCTTCTTTCATTTTTTGTTTAGTTTCTTCATCATTACTATAAGGTACTTTTTCAGGAGTACACCATGCGTCCCAAATGTGGTTGTCTCTATCTTGTAACCATTTTTTGTCCGTAAGACCTTTAATAAAAAATTCTAGTTCTGAAGCAACTCGTTTGAAAGATACAAATTTTGTTGTTAAAAGAGGGAAACCTTCACTCATCTCATGTTCAAACATTGTACCTGCGATAGCTTTAGTATCAACACCTGTTCTATTCCCTTTATTAACACCATTTTTTAAAATATCTTCAACAATTCTCAAATATGCTTCCATACTCATTAAATTCGGAGAATAGTTTATATCTATACCTAGACTCCATTAGATAGTATCTAAACCTTAATTTGAAAAATCTATTTTTTTAGTAGATAATTTATATATAGTTCTCGAATTTCTTTTTGTGATGCCTAAACCAAATATTTATTTTGCATCTTCAATTTCTGGTGCAGATTCTAAAGATCATGAAAATGCTGGAATAATCAGTAAACAATTACAACAACATGGCAGAGTTATGACTGAACTTATTGGAAATCCAGATATTCATGCAATTGAAGCAAAAAATATGGCTAATGGTGTAAACATTGCACATAGAGATTTGGGATGGTTAGCAGATTCCGATGTTATGGTTGCAGATATTACTAATGGCAGTATTGGAGTTGGAAAGGAAATTGGTTTTGCATTGGATGCAAGAAGGATTCCAGTATTAGCAATTCACAAAAAAGGTAAAAAAGTTTCACAGATGGTCGATAAATTTAAACATCCATTATTAACAAATGTAGAGTATGAGAATTCTGAAGATTTAGAAACTCAAGTTGATGGTTTTTTTGGAGATTTGAATGTTTTGGGAACATTGAGACCAAATTTAATTTTATGTGATGGCATTGATGGTTCTGGTAAAGGGGTTGTTTCAAAAGCAATTGGAGATTTTTTTAGTAGGGGTCAATCTGATGTTTTTGATGTTACTGAATTTTCTAAAAAAGAAGGACATATTCCTTCATGGGATGATGTCAAAAGTAATTTTCCAGAAGGCGGTGCTTTGTTAGTTGCTGAACCAACTTATTGTGGAATTGGAAAAATAATTAGAGAAGAATTAATTAAAAAAGGAAGTAATCACGATGTTATGTCTGTAGCTCAAGCTTATTCATTAGATAGGGCAATATTATTTGATAGATTAGTTGGTCCTGCAATTGAATCAGGGATTACTGTTGTGATGGATAGAGGAGTTTTTGCAACACAAGTTTATCAACCTGTTCAAGGAGAAATGTTTGAAGGTTATGATAGCGAATATATCTTAGGAATGGTTAGAGGTTTACCTGGAAACCAAAGAGAAATGGACTATGTTCCAGGTTTGATTCTATTGCCAGATGTTGATCCTAAAATTGCAATGGAACGTTTAGGAAATAGAAGTAAAGATGACAATGCATTGTTTGAAGAATCTAATTTCCAAAATAGAATTGCAGATGTTTATGCTAGCAGAAGAATTGAAAAGTGGTATACTAGAAGAGGAAGCAAGATAGTTCATTTACCTCAAAAGGAAGGGGAAGGTCCTAGTGTAACAAAAGAAAGAACTCTCGCTGCTTATGAAAAATACTTGGATCGTATAGAGGGTTAGTTTTATATATCTTATTTAGAATCATTAACTTATGAAAAAGAGGTTATTAGCAGATAATCAAAAGTTAGTGGAAAGATTTGGTGCTAAGAAAATTAGTTCTTTGAAAGATGTTCCCGACTTTTATGCATTCAAAAGAGGATTAATTTATTCACATAGAGATTTTGATAAATTTTATGCAGCTTTGAAAAAAGGAGA